>NZ_JBWDTQ010000011.1:0-354118 GCF_056312425.1 Nocardiopsis sp. TRM 82005 | reverse complement strand
TGGATCACCAGCACCACGAAAGCGGCATGAGGCTCAGGAACCTCCCGATCAAAACCCGCCACAACCCCCTCCACCTGGCGAACGGAGATGATGGCGGCGTCGCCCGCGTGTTCGAGCAGAGCGGCGTGTGCCAGGTGGGCGAGCGCCTTGGCGTCGTCACGGTCGTCGGCCCAGGCCGAGACCCGGAGCAGTGCTCGCTGGACGATCGGGTAGTTCCCCGTCGTCTCCTCACAGCGCACCGTCAGCTTCGGGGGGTCACCAGGCGCGTGGTCCGGGAAGGACTCGGTCATGACCGGCGTACCGGCCCACGCCGCGGGAAAGTCGGGAACCCTGGAGCGCAGATGGTCGGCGACCAGGTCCTCGATGTCGGAAAAGGGTTGAACGATCATGGCCCGGGGTTCTTCTCCTCTGTCTGTGGAACGGGGTCCGGAAAGCACGGAAGCCCGACCGCGGCCGGGCTTCTCCTCTGTCCGCCCCCGAGTTCCGGGGCGTTGTCGGAACGGTTCGTCCATACCCTCCGGGTCTGTGGAACCTTTCCGACGAAAGGGGTTCAGAACTGCTTCTCGTTGATGGCGGCCTGTAGGAGGCGGGTGGTCTCGGAGGACACGGCGGTGGTCGTCGACACGATTCCGGCGGAGTCGTAACCGACGACGCTCGGCCAGACACCGTCCACGGTCGCCCGCACGTGGCGCTGCACCGCACGCACGGTCTTGGGTCCGAGGAACCCGTCGGCCGCGGCGCCGGTGCGGCGCTGCATCGCGCGCACGGTCACCGGCCCCCAGATACCGTCGTCCGTGACACCGAGCTCGCGCTGGGTGGCCCGCAGGGTCAGTGGCCCGAGGAGACCGTCCTCGTCCAGCCGACCGGACGCGGGAGGCCGCCCCGGCGCAGCGCCCCCTCCGCCGGAGGCGGGCATACCGGCCCGCACCCACGCGCGCAGGTCGGCTCCGGGGCACGATGTGCTGTTACCCGACAGGCCGCCGTGGTAGGTCCTGGCCAGGGTCCTGCCGGCCTTCCGGCACGCCTCGTCGTACAGAGCCCGGATCGCGGTCTTGGCGGCGGGTGTGGCGTCGCCGTCGGAGCCGATGAAGCACACCCCGATGTGGGAGGTGTTGTGCGGAGCGGCGTGCGCGCCGACGGTCAGCCAGCCACGCCCCTCGTAAACGGTCCCAGACCGGTCGACCAGGAAGTTGTAGCCGATGTCGGACCAGCCCCGGCCGTCCATGTGGAAGTCCTGGATCTGGCGCGGGGTCTGGGTCGGCGGCCCCGCCGAGTAGTGCACCGTGAAACCGATGCGCTGCGACCAGCTGGTGAGGCTCCGGGACTTCGGGGAGCGAGCGTCCCACCCGGAGCGGCTGACAATGGTGAGCATGGGGAACTCTCCTTAGGCATGACGAAAAGCCGGTCACGAGGACCGGTGAAAAGGGTTAAAGGGGTGAAACCGCGAGCGGAACGCTCCAGCGGCGGAGAACCGGGCGCATATCCCGGAAACAGAAAAACCCGGCGGGATCCGGGTTTGGGCACAGAAGTCGTGCTGCGTTAAATAGTGCCACACCAGCGCCTGCCGACACAACCCCATGTGGGAGGTAAGCATGAAACAGATGCGTCAAAGCAGGTCAGAAAGGGTGTCACGGCAAAAGGGGCTGGGGTGGCCCCCAGCCCCGGACCCTCCGGGTCAGCGGTAGCCGTCGGGGTTGGCCGACTGCCAGCGCCAGGCGTCGGCGCACGCCTGGGCCACCGTGTGCTCGGCCCGCCAGCCCAGCTCGCGGTTGGCCTGCCCCGGGTCGGCGAAGCAGGTGGCGATGTCCCCGTCGCGGCGCGGTCCCACCCGGAAGGGGATGGGGTGCCCGCACGCCTGCTCGAAGGCACGGACCGCTTCGAGGACCGAGGTCCCCTGCCCGGCCCCCAGGTTGAAGGTCTTCAGCCCCTTCTGGGACTCCAGGTGGTCGAGCGCCGCGACGTGTCCCCGCGCCAGGTCCACCACGTGCAGGTAGTCCCGGACCCCGGTCCCGTCAGGGGTGTCGTAGTCGTCGCCGAAGACCGTGAGTTCGGACAGCCGCCCCGCGGCGACCTTGGAGATATAGGGGAAGAGGTTGTTGGGGATGTCGTTGGGGTCCTCCCCGATCAGCCCGCTGGCGTGGGCTCCCACGGGGTTGAAGTACCGCAGCACGGTGATCCGCCAGTCGGGGGAGCTTGCGGCCACATCCTCCAGGATCCGTTCCCCGAACAGCTTGGTCGCGCCGTAGGGGTTGGTCACCCGCAGTGCGCTGCCCTCGGGGATGGGCACCGTGTCCGGGTCGCCGTAGACCGTGGCCGAGGAGCTGAAGACCAGGTCGCGTACCCCCACCCAGTCCATCACCTCGGCGAGGGTGAGCAGGGCGTCCAGATTGTTGCGGTAGTAGCGCAGCGGTCGGCTCACGGACTCACCGACCGCCTTGAGTCCGGCGAAGTGCACGACGGCGTCGATGCCGTGATCCACCAGAAGGCGCTCGACGACATCATGCTCCGTGCAGTCGCCCTCCACGAACGGGATCTGCGCGCCGGTGATCTTCTCGACCCGGCGCACGGCCTCCATGCTGCTGTTGACCAGGTTGTCCAGGACGACCACCTGGTGTCCACGCCCGACCAGCTCGACAGCTGTGTGGGAGCCGATGTACCCGGCCCCACCGGTCAACAGAATCCGCACGACCCTTGTCTCCTTCTGTGTCGTGGGGCCGCGCTGTCGGGTGCGGCCCCTCCCGTCCTTCGGAACCGTCCGGTTCGGTTCAGAGCAGCTTGCCGAAGACCTGCTCCACGACCCGGGCCGCGGAGGCGGCAGCGCGCTGGCGTGGTCCGCCACATCGGGGGACATGAGGGCGAGAGGGGAGACGAGCCAGGGTCCGAACTCGCCGATCGCGGAACCAGGCCCACCGACAAGCCAAGACAAGTTGCACAAAGGCACCTTCGAGGTTAGCCCATACCTCCGAGGCACCCGGCATCACGGCGTATCGGCCTGCGCGGGTAGCCACGCGGGCCATGGGTGGACGGCTCCGCGTGCTCCGGGGGGAACACGGAGCCGTCCTGCCGTGTCCTGTGTGTCCGTCAGACCAGGTCGCCGGGGTCGGTGACCTGGCCGGACGAGGCGTCCTCCATACCGCCGGAATCACGCAGGTCGTTGCCGTAGCGACGGACCCCGACGCAGGTGTCGGTGATGGACAGGCCCTCGGCACCGCTGACCACACGGTTTCCGGTGAAGGCGAACCCGTCGGTTCCCGTACTGACCCGGACCCCGTAGTTTCCGGCGCCCGAGATCTGGTTGTCCCCGGCCCGGAGCCGCGTACCGCCCTGGACGTGCAGGCCGTTGTGGCCGATCCCGCTCAGGGAGTTGCCGGAGACCACCGTGTCCTCGCAGGAGACCAGGTACAGGCCCGTGCCCCCGGTGCCGGTGAGGGTGTTGGAGGCGATGGACGCTCCCGCCGAGGCGTCGACGCGGACCGCCGAGGTGGTGGTGCCGGTCAACACGTTGGCCGTGCACACCAGCCCCCGCACCCGTCGCCCCCGGATGCCGTAGGAGTCGCTGCCGTTGACGGTGTTACCGGTGATGGCGACGTTGTCGATCCATCCACCGTTGGGGTACCCGTCCAGCCGGATCGCCGCGTGTGATCCGCTGCCGGTGAAGGTGTTCCGCTGACCACCACGTCCGAGACGGGCTGGGAGCGGCCGGTCGGGTCGCCCCAGCCGGGAGGCCGGGTGTCGTTGTCCTTGGTGTCGATGATCGCGACCACCGCGACGCCGCCCGAACAGCCCGAGAAGGTGTTGCCGTGGACCGTCAGCCGGTCCCACGCGTAGGCGTGCACCCCCTCCCGTGAACAGTCCTCGAAGTGGCAACCCAGGACGCGCACACCGCTGTGGCCGCGTTCCAGGGTGGCCGCGTGCGAGCCGATCCCCCGCGGCCAGGGGCCGGTGGCCCCGGAACCGGTGAAGGAGCAGCCCACGACCGTCACATCGGTGCAGGGAGTGTCGTCGTAGGGACCGAACTCTCCGAAGTAGGAGCTGGACTTGGCCAGGTCCAGCTGGATCGCCTCGGTGTAGGAGCGCGTGCCCCGCGGGTCGGCGACCCCCCGTGAAGCGGACGTCCGCCACCCTCACCCCGCGGACCGCGTTGAACTCGATCGCGTGGTACCCGGGAACGTCGCGGACCACCGTGTCACGCACGGTGACGCCGGTGGCGTGGCCGAAGGACAGGATGTTGTTGTACCCGGGCACCGCGACCCCGTTGCCGTCCCACACGCCCCCCTCCACCAGGATGTTCCCGTGCCCGGTGTACCCGGGCAGGTTCTGGCCGGGACCACCGTTGGTCAGCAGGGTGCGCTCCCCGTCCCGGCGCACGACGGCGTTCGGCGCCAGGGCCAGGCGGGTGTCGCGGTAGATCCGCAGCGGCGGGTTGCGCACCGAGTACGTACCGCCCGGTACGTACACCGTCCCGCCGCCGGTGTCGCGTGCGTGGGACAGTGCGGTTTGGAGTGCGGCCGTGTCGTCGGTGCTCCCGTCACCGGCGGCACCGAAGGAGCGCACGTCGTACACCCCGGTGAGCACGGCCTCCGAGGGCATGTAGTGCGCGGGCAGCCTGCCCTCCTCGTCGAGTCTGGCCAGACCGCCGGGCCGGGTCAGGGGCCCGCGTCTTTGCGAGGAGGTGTAGGTGGACCTGACCTGGCGGCGCAGGGCCGCCCACTCGCCGGCCAGGTCGGGGGGATAGCTGGGAAGCGGCATCAGATTTCGTCCTCCGTTCCGGGGGCGGTCTCGACGGGCTCCTCGAAGACCAGCGTCGCGGTGTCCTGGCCCTGTCCCCGGATCGCCGGGGTGACCTCCATACCGATCACCCGCCAACTGTGCGAGAACGAGGGGCGCCCGTTGACCAGCGGGAACCAGTCGTTGACCAGGGTGAGCCGGGCCCTGTCACCCAGCCGGTCGGGGGTGAAGGTGGTCTGTCCGTCCAGGCGTACGCTCACCTGCGGAAAGCGGACGGCGCCCGAGGAGCGGCCCGCCCACCAGCGGGCGTAACCGTCCAGGGTGTCGCGGTCGGTGCTCCCGGGCACGTCGACGGTCCGGTCCAGCAGCGGCCAGCCCGTGTCGGTGAACCGGGGGGCGGACCAGACGCGGGACAGCACCGGTTCGGACTCCTCCTCCGGATCGGTCTCGGGGGCATCTCCCCGGACCTGCCAGGAGGTGGCCGCGTCGGTGGCGTCGGCCGGATAGGTCCACCCCAGCACGTTGCCCGGCTGGGTGAAGACGTGCTCGGCCCGGCCACGCCCCAGCTTCGGGGCGACCACGAACTCCCGGACGCGACGGCCATCGCGGACCGCCGTACGGACCATCCACTCCGGTCCCTGCTCGTGCGAGGACAGGTCCTCCAGTGCCTCGCCGTAGGTGAGTGCCTCCGAGGCCGTATAAGCGGCGTCGCGGACCACCCCCGACGTGCGGGAGTCGGCGTTGGCCAACCCGATGGGCCGCGACGACTCCATGTCCTGGACGAGGGTGCGGGCGATCCGCAGTTGGTCGGTCCCGCTGAAACGCAGGTCGGCGCGGATCTCCCTGTGGTGGAGGTAGCTCTCCAGGGAGGCGCCGGCCAGGTCGACGGTGACCCGGCCGCGGTCGTCGCTCTTGGGACCTGCCGACCAGAGCAGGTAGGTGCCCCAGATCCGGTCGCCGCGCCAGACGTGCACGACGGTGCGGCCCGGGCCGGTGGTCAGGTCGCCGTCGTGCCGACCGGTGACCCGGGCGACCCTGTCGGCGACCGCCGGACTGGTGATCGGGACCGAGCCGCTGAACGCCCCCGCCTGGCAGATCCTCCGGTCGAACCGCACCCCGGTGAGGTCGAGTTCGGCGATGGGCCGGTCGGTGACCAGGTCGCAGAACTGGTAGCGGTAGAAGGGCACGTCACACCTCCTGGACCGCGAGCCAGCTCACGTGGGTGCCGGTGGTGTTGCCCCGCCCCAGCACGATCGTGAAGCCGGAGGACGAGGGGTCGGTGTAGGTGACGTCCAGGGTGATTCCTGGTCCCAGAGAGTGAGAGGTCAGCAGGATACGGGGGGTACGGGAGAACATGCCCTCGGGAAGGTCCACCCTCGCCGAGCCCCGGTAGTAGTCCCGGGAGTAGAAGCTGCTCTCGACCAGCTCGTCCGGTTCGATCCTGACCGACCCAGCGGTCATCCTCGGCACCCCGCGCGGCTCGTACCGGCCGTCCAGCGCGGCGTCGGCCGCGGGCCCGGCGACCGGGCGCCAGTCGCCCGCGTCACGGATGTACAGGTCCCGCGTGGTGGTGACGTGCACCAGCGCGCCCTCCCGGACACCGCTCATCCGGTTGCGCGCCGCCATGCTCGGGACACTGACGACACCGCCGGCGGAGGCCGTGTAGTCGCGCAGGTCCCGGATGTTGCCGGGCAGGGACGTCCCCGGTTCGGCGGGCCAGCTGATCCCGTCGCTGCCGGTGTTCGCGCCCTGTTCGACGACGACCTCGAACAGGGGCAGGTAGGTCTCGTCCTCCTCGGGGTCGACCACCCGGACCTCGGCCCGCACCTGCTCGGAGTCGTCGTAGAGGTCGTCCTTGACCACGACGCCGATGACGTCGGTGCGGTTTCCGGCGGTGGGACCGTCATCCAGAAGCACGTCGACGTCCTCGGTGCTGACCACGAGGTAGGTGCCCTGGAACGGGGACGAGCGGCCGGTCACGGCCGCGGCGAAGGGCCGGACGGTCGCCGTCATCCCGGAACCGCCCAGGTCGGCGGCGCCGGGTGCGTACATCAGACCGCCGCGTCTGTGCAGCGGCCAGGGATCGTCTGCCGGACCGAGCAGGGAGCCGATGAGCAGCCGGTGGTCCTCGGCCGAGGTCTGCCCGGAGCGAAGGGCGAGGGAGCGAATGGACATGGTTCTCCTCCAGAGGGGGTGTTCGCGGGTGTACTGGTCACAGGTACGCGTCGTTCCAGCGGACCGAGGCGGCCGCGCCGTGCGCGGAGGTCTCGGGGCGGAAGTGGACCGGGTTGGGGCCCGGTTCGAGGGTCCAGTGCTCGGGGGGGGTACCGAGGCCGTACTCAGGGTGTGGAAGCCGTCGTTGCTGTTGACGGTGACCGTGCCGCGTTCACAGTCCACGACGAGGGTGTCGGTCAGCCCCAGGGACAGAGTGAACTCCAGGGTCCGTCCGGTGCTCCGGTTGAGCACGCGGGGCCGTGAGCACGGCCCCGTGATCTCGATGACGGGGTTGGTCGCGGTGTCACCGCCGTTGGTGAGTACCGCCGACCCCCCCGCGGCCGGGCTCCCCGTAGTCGAGCGGGTACTCCAGCGGGTAGTCCAGGCCGTCGTCGGAACGCACGGGCGCGGTGACCACGACGGACCCGGTCCGTCCGAAACGGCGGGGATCGGGGCAGGTCCACTGCACGACGACGGTGGGACGGGCCGCCTGGTAGCCGGGTCCTCCCGGAATGGACCTGGCGCTGACCTGGCCGTACGCGGTGAGGGTCTGGCCGCCGACCCGGATCGTGAGCGGGTCCTGGCGCGCGTCCGGTGGCAGGGTCAGGGCCCGGCGCAGCGGAGCGAGCGCGGTCTCCACCTCCCCCAGGCTCGGCGGGCTGGTCATGACCCCGGTCGCGGTGACGGTCCGATGCCCCGCCAGGGCCCGGCCGGGCCAGGCACCGTGCCGGGAAGGGCGTTCGACGTTGCCGATCTCCACGTCGGGGAGGTCGTCCCATCCCTGCAAGTCGACCAGGGCGAAGTCGCGCCCGTCGAACAACATGCGCTCACGCCAGCGAATCTGGCCTTCGGTGAGTTCGCTCATCACATTCCTCTCGATCGCATCAGGAACATCAGCCGCTCGCCGACGTCGTTGGCGGACATGCGTTCCGTCGCCTCGAAATGCTCGACGCGCACGGAAACGGCGCTGGACATGGCTCACCTCTTCTGCTCTGTAGACACGGGTGAGGAGCCCTGCGACCAGGAGAGGCGAGGAGGGGACGACGCCGGGTGGCCTCCGGCGGAGCCGGTGATGACGGACCGGCGCCGAACGCGGACGCGGGGCCCTGTGGGACGACGGAGGTATCCATGAACGCGGTGCGGCGGCGTCGGGGTGACAGGGCCCCAGAAACACGAAAACCCGGCGCGGGGCCGGGTCGAAGCACACATGTGGTGCTGCGGGAGAGCGTGCCAGATGCCGGGGCGGCGCACAACCGCTCATGAGGACGTGTCAGTGTTGGCGCACGTCAGCGGCACCAGAAAAGACCGGTTCCGTGAGTGTCACGGAACCGGTCCTGGCCGGCTCTCACATCACGGTCCCCACTTCCCGCTCGGACTGGCGTGCCCTCTCCCAGGAGGCGGAAAGGGAAGTAGGTTTCCGGGAATTCCTGCATCGTCGGCTTCTGTTCAGGCATGGAGCCGACGTCGTTGGCACAGAAGAAGTCGCACGATATGTCCCGTTGCAGAGCTACGAACTGCTTGTCCGCCTTCTCCCCGGCTATGTCGAGGTAGCGGTAGCTGTACTTGCCGGGCACCACTGGCCGGTGAGCATGGCGTGGTGGTGGGCTATGGCGATAGCAGCGATGCCGCTGGCGGAGCGGGAGCGCGTGGTGCGGGCGAAGTTCTCGGAGAACCTGGGCGACTGACCGCGTCGGGGCGGGCCCTCACCCGGTATGCACGACGATGGCATCCCCGACCGCCCGCTCGCCCTGGGCGGATACGCCGACGAGCACGGGTTCGCCATCGAGCACCATGCTGACCGACCCTCCTCCGTCCAGGGCCACCGCCTCCACCGCACCGAGGTCCCGGATGAGTTCGGCGACTTCGTCCAAGCCGAAACCATCGCTCTCCTCCGGATTCCTTCCCGAAGCGCCAAGCAGGAGCAGACGGCCGTCACCATCCACTCCGATGGCCATGCGCGGGTTGGCCCTCAGTGCCCACTCATAGGCGAACCGGGGGTCATGGGGGTGGATCAGACCGTTGGCCTCGGCGTCGATGCTCACCTCTCCACCACTCAGCAGCCGCGGACCGGCGTTGACGATACTCGTGGTCCCCCCGACCGGCAGTTCCCGGCCGTCGGCACCGAGGACCCGGGTGCCGACGTCGAAGCGCGCGCCGACCCGGCCATGCTCTTCCAACCACAGGGCCGCCTCGCCCCTGCCCTGGAGCGTGTACCCCTCCGGCGGAACCTCGGCACCCGGGGGGCCGAGCGAGACAATCACGCCCGTGGCGTCCACCACCGCCTCGGTTCCGTCCGTCTCGGGGGTGGAACCACCGAAGGCATCCGTGAACAGCACGAGCTCGGAGTCCAGCAGGCAGGTCACGTCATGCAGAGGGACAGGGGCCGGCCGATCGGGGTCGATACAGTTGCGCCGGATACCGGGCACACGATTGACCCCATCCGCCTCTTGGGCCGCCCCTCCCATGGAGACCGTGACTTGTGTGGACATCTCCACGAAGGAAGGGGACAGGCCGTCCCCCTCCAGCACCACCGCGGTCCTGCCGTTGGTCGCCTCGCTCTCGAGCCTTCCGTCGTAGACGCCGACTCCGGCTGGCGTCCCGGGCACGCCGTCCTCCTCGTTCATGACGAAGTAGCCCCCGTTGACTGCGAGAAGGGCCCCCTCCTCACGCGCCATCTCCGAGACCGTACTCGCGGAGTCGATCTCGCTCCCGTACGTGGCGCGCGCATGTCCGTCGAACGCGGCCGGATCTATAACAGCCAGGGCGACGCTCGTCCGGTGGTAGTTCCCGTAGGGCTCAGCGCCTGCCCATTCCACCGACGGATACCAGCCCTCGGCATCGAGCGCCTCGGCACGGGCATCAGCTCCGGACCTGGTCGAATAGCGCTTCTCCAAGAGGACCTTCCATCCGAGCACCTGTCCCGACCGGGCGAAGACCTCAGGCCAGAGGATCTCGGTCACCGCCGCGGGACTCCCCCGCTCGGTGAGCTTGGATGCGGTTTCGTCCGCCTCGGTACGCGATCGGAACCAGTCCTGCCCGGCGGTCACCGACACGGACCAACTGGGCTGTTCTCCACCGACGACCTCCCCCTCGTAGAGAAGGAAACCTGGCGCGGCCTCCCGGACGGCCCAGTCCTCGGACAGGCCGTGGGCCACCTCCGCCGGGTCGCCGGGTGCCACCTTGGCTTCCAGTGGGGCCGAGACCACGCCCTGGCCCGTGCAGGCGGTAGCCGTGAGAATCAGCGCGAGGAACCCGGCCGCGGACCTTCCGCGGGGATGGGGCACAGGACCTCCCTACGAGGCGAACGAAGATGTGGGGGAGCCGGCCGGCCAACGGGGCACACGTTCCGGGCCGTGGACGACGAACAGGGTCCCACGCGAGTATGACGGAAGGAAGGACGGCAAGGATACGAGCGAAGAAACCGGTAAGGCGGCCGACCGCACCGCAGCTCGGTCGCGTCCCCGTATGACATGCGAAGATATCCGGCGGCCCGGACCGGATACGGACTTTTCCACACCTTCCCCCGGGTTTCACTCCGATGGGGTCCGATGCCGTGCCCCGCCCCTTCCCGTCCGTCCCACCGAAACCAGGTGACCTGTGACCCAAGCTCCACCGTCCCCGGAACCCGACGTCATCACCCACCCCGACGGACGGGTCTCCCTGGCCGAAGGCACCTCCCTGCCCGAAAGCCCCTTCGTCAACCCCGACCTCCAACCGGTCCCGATATCCAAACGCACCTGGGGCAGTGGCAGCTTCAGCGCCCTGTGGGTGAGCATGTCGGTCAGCATCCCGGCCTGGACCCTGGCCAGCGGACTGATCTTCCCCTGGCGCCGCTGGCGGACTACGGCTGGGTCGTGGGACTGCTCACCGGCCTGCTGCTGCACTGGGGCCTGGGGGCGCTCTTCCCCGACCGGCGCGCCGCGGACGCCGCTGAGGCCCGGCGAAGGAGAGCGAGGACGATATGAGCACCCCTGAAGGTGTGACGGTCAACACTGTTGTATGAGCGTTGTCAAGGGGCAGGGCCCAGATCAGCATAGCTTCTACACCAAAAGGACAACGAGGCCCCGATCAGGCATAGGGCAGTGTGCGCTGGAGGCCACAATGAGGAGGCTCGGGCAATCAGCCCGGCCTTCGCCCTTCCAATGTTGCTCTGACCAGGTGTATGTCTGTGCCCATCCCCGTGCCCGCGCTTCGCACGCCCGAACGCTCACCGAAACCTCCAGTAGCGGTGCGGCACTCGGCAAAAAGCAGTTATCGGCCTGAGATCGAGGGGCTGCGTGCGGTCGCTGTCCTTCTGGTGGCCGTTTACCACATCTGGTTCGGTACCGTTTCCGGTGGCGTGGACGTGTTCCTCGTACTGACCGGTTTCTTCACCATCGGTTCACTCATACGGACCGTCGAGCGGCGGGGATACGTCAGCCCCGCCGACTTCCTGATCCGTCTGGCCAAGCGCCTACTCCCCACCGCGGCCGTCGTCATGGCGGGTGTACTGGTGGCCACGATCCTGTTCTTCTCCAGGGCGCGCTGGCCGGATGTCGCCGCGGACACCATCGCCTCGGCCCTGTACTTCCAGAACTGGAACCTGGCACTCCACTCCGTCGACTACCTCTCTCAGGACGATGCGGCCAGCCCTCTCCAGCACTTCTGGTCCCTGGCGATCCAGGGCCAGTCCTACCTCCTGTGGCTGATCCTGGTCATGGCTTCCGCCGCTGTCGTACGCCGCTGCTCGCTGTCGCTGCGTACCGCGGTGCTGTTCTGCTGCACCACCGTGTTCGCGGCGTCTTTCGCGTACTCCCTGTATGCGACCTCCAACAACACCGAGTGGGCCTACTTCGACACCGGAACTCGGCTGTGGGAACTGGCGCTGGGAGGCGTCCTCGCCATCGTCCTCCCACACATCAAGGAACTCCCCCGGCGGCTGAGGATCCTGATGGGCTGGCTGGGTTTGGTGGCCCTGGCCCTGTGCGGACTCCTGGTACCCGTCGGCGTTCACTTCCCGGGGTTCATCTCCCTGTGGCCTGTTCTTGCTGCCATCCTGGTCATTCTGGCCGGGAACACGGGCAGCCGTATGGGAGTGGACCGGTTGCTCACCTGGACTCCGCTGGTCCGGCTGGGCGGCATGGCCTACTCCCTGTACCTGTGGCACTGGCCGATCCTCACCTTCTACCTGGAGGTCACGGACAGGGTCAGGCCGAGTCTGACCGGAGGGGCCTACGTCCTGGCGCTCTCCCTCGTGCTGGCATGGGCTACCACACACGTCGTCGAAGGCGGCGTCACCCGTATCACCACGCGTTTTCCGAAGCGGCGCGTGTCCTTGGCGCTGGCTGCCACGTTCCTGGTACCGGTACTGGTGGCGACGCTGGGATGGCAGCAGTACCTGGACCGCCAGGCGGAGCTGCTCCGCTCACACAGCCAGGACACGAGCCTCTACCCCGGCGCAGCGGTCATCAGCAACCCTGCTCTTGCCGAGGGCCTCCCCCAGCTTCCGCTCTTCCCTCAGCCCCAGAACGCCCGCGAGTCCACGGTCGCCGAAACCGATGACTGCAATGTGGGTATGCAGGGAAGCGAACCGATCATCTGCGATTTCGGCCCCGAGGACGCGGATCGCACGATCGCGCTCGTCGGGAGCTCCCACGCCCGGCACTGGTTCCAGGCACTTGAGGAGATCTCGCGCGAACACGAGTGGCGTCTGGTCACCATTCTCAAGAGCGGCTGCCGGTTCAGCACGACGGAACAGGTACACGAGGGTGAGCCCTTCACCAGCTGCACCGAGTGGAACAACGCCGCCTATGAGCGGATCGCCGACGAGCGTCCCGACCTCGTGTTCACGACGGCGACCCGCAGCGATCCCGGCGGGGAGGGAGCGGAGGAACTGCCTGACGGATACCGCGAACGGTGGCAGCAGCTCGACGAATTGGGTGTGCGTGTGGTTGCCCTGAGGGACACTCCCCGCTTGAGTTTCGACGCCACTGAGTGCGTAGACGTCAATAGGCGTAGCAGCTGCACCACCGAAGCCGCCTATTCCCTGGCCGAGGTGCCGCCCTTCGAAGCCGTCGAGGACGAGCACCCGAACGTGCGCTTCATCGACATGACCGACGTTCTCTGCCCTTCAGGGTCCTGCCCCGCGGTGTTCGGCAACATCCTCGCCTACCACGACTCCAACCACCTGACCGCGGCCTTCTCCCGCTCGCTGGCCCCCGTACTGGAGCCCTTGCTCTTGGAGGCGATCGAGTAGCACGCCCACCCGTCGGTCCGCGCCGGAGAACAGACCCGGATCGACGGTCGCAGGGCTTTCATGGTGTTTCGCTCGCAGTGCCTGATAACACACATTTTTTACATCTTGGCTAACGTAAGGTGTCCTTGCGCCCCTGGGACAGAGCCGGGCATCCCACCTTTTGTCGGGACAGCCCCCTGCCCGCGCGAGAACCCACGCAAGCCAAGGCCGCAGCAGGCCCCCGTGCGTCCCGAAAGCCTAGGAAGAGTAGCCAATGGCAGATCTGAGCAGATTCTCCCAACGAGTCAAGGCTTACACGAAACGACGCCTCCCCCCACCGGTCAAGACGGGGCTTCTGCGTGCCACGGCCGAGAAACACCTGCGGAACCGGCCCAGTCTCAAGGTCTCGACCTTCCAGCAGAGCTCTGTTCTCGCCCGGCGTTGGGAAGGCACGTTCTCTGTCGACGCCTTGGTGGCCGCACAGGTGGAAGCGTTCACCGAGCTACTCAAGGCCAACGGGGTGGACTACTTCATCTCTCGCTCGAACCACCCCTACCACCACTCGATCGGGGTGGACGTCGGCTGGCGCAGCAAGATCCTGGGGATTCTCCGGTCGTCCTACTGTGACCGTGGCTTCTACATCAGGCAGGGTGCGGGCTATACCCTGCTCACGGAAAGCCTTCTGCTGAAGCACCTCGACTCCGACGTCCTGCGCCTGGGCGAGTACGTGGTCGGCGATACAGGTCCGGTGGTCACGGGCCCCGCGCACGGCTTCAGCATCGAGTTCTGGCGAGAGGGAGCCAACTTGCTGGACTCCTCGGAGTACAGCAAGCAGAAGCTCGAGGACCTTCGGGTCGTCACCCCCGAGGACGTCCTGCGTGAGTCCCTCGTCGGCCCCCAGCCCAACCCGGTGTGCGAGGTCCTGCCACCGGAAGCCCGTAAAGGCACCACCGTCACCATCGGCGGTAGCACTCACCCGACGCTGGAGGCGTTCACCTGGGACCTGGCCACAGAGGTCAGCTTCCCCATCGATGCCGTCTATACCTGGGTGAACGGCGACGACGAGGAATGGGCCGTCAAACGCAACAAGTACCTGGGCGACAGCGACCGACTGAACCCCGACTCCGCGTCGAAGGCGCGCTACACCAGCCGGGACGAACTGCGCTACTCACTGCGCTCCCTGGAGATGTTCGCCCCCTTCATCCGCAACGTCTACATCGTGACCGACGGCCAGCATCCCGAGTGGCTGCACCTGGACCACCCCCGCGTACGTGTGGTGGACCACAAGGAGATCTTCAGCGACACCTCTATACTGCCCGTCTTCAACTCCCACGCCATCGAGTCCCAACTGCACCACATCGAGGGCCTGGCCGAGCACTACCTCTACCTCAACGACGACGTCTTCTTCGGACGCCCGGTCGCACCCACGAAGTTCTTCTACCCGAACGGGATCGCCAAGCTCAACCCCTCGACCTACCGCTTCGGCCTGGGCTCCGCCGACGTCGAGGACCAGCCCGTGGACGCCGCCGCCAAGCAGAACAGCGTGCTGATCAGGGAGCGCTTCGGCAAGGTGCCCACCACCAAGTTCAAACACACCCCCATCGCGCAGCGGCGCTCTGTCCTACAGGAGATGGAGGAGGCCTACCCGGAGGCCTTCGCTCAGACCGCCGCCTCCCGCTTCCGCCACCCCGAGGACCACTCGATCCCGTCGTCCCTGCACAACTACTACGCGATGCTGAGCGGGCAGGCGGTGTTCGGGAACCTGAGATACACCTACCTGAACCTGGCCAACCTCACCGCAGTGCAGGAACGCACCCGCGAACTCCTGGCCAACCGCAACTACGACTCCTTCTGTGTCAACGACACCACCCCAACGGAGGACGACACCAGCGCCAGGCACGTCGACCGCTTCCTGAATGACTACTTCCCCTTCAAGAGCAGCTTTGAGAAGTAGGCGGGCACGGCCCGGAAGAAGCCGTCCTCCGGCGGCAAGTCGGGGACACCGACACCGAACTCGCCGTCCTCATCGTAGAAGTGCTCATCGCCCTCCGTGCAGGGCTCTTCGCCGTCGATCCGCACTCACGCACCCGCCCAGCTGCTCGTTTGCGCTCCAGCAGCCGAAGAGGCCTTCGCCCTACGCGAAATTGACACACCGCCAGAAACAGGGAAAAACCCTACGTCGGTCAGATAACGGCAAAGCCAACGAGAGCGGCGGCCGCCCCCGCTCGGGGGACGGCCGCCGCTCTCGTTAGGCGGGGTGGGGGCTCTACTCGCCCTTCCACACGGGGGCGCGCTTCTCGGCGAAGGCCGCCGCGCCCTCCATCGCGTCCTGGCTGACGAACACCGGGCCCGTCAGCTCGTTCTGCCTCTCCCACATCTCCTCGGTGGACCAGTCGTCCGAGGCGGTGATGACCTCCTTGGACACCCGCACCGCCAGTGGGCCGTTGGCGGTGATCCGCGCGGCCAGCTCCTTGGCACCCTCCAGGGCGCCGCCGCTGGCGGTGACGTGGTTGACCAGCCCGAGCTCGGCCAGGCGCGGGGCATCGACGAAGCCGCCGGTCAGGGCGAACTCCATGGCGATGTTGCGCGGGATGCGGTGCTGGAGGCGCAGCAGACCGCCCGCTCCGGCGACCAGGCCGCGCTTGGCCTCGGGGATGCCGAACTTGGCCTCCTCGGACGCCACGACCAGGTCGCAGGCCAGCACGGCCTCGAACCCGCCCGCGAGGGCGTAGCCCTCCACGGCGGCGATCAGCGGCTTCTTCGGCCCGCGCTCGGCGAAACCGCCGAACCCGCGCCCCTCCACGGTCGGGACCTCGCCCTTCATGAAGGCCTTGAGGTCCATCCCGGCGCAGAAGGTGCCGCCCGCGCCGGTGATGATGCCGACTCTCAGGTCCTTGCGCGAGTCCAGGTCGTCCAGAGCCTCGGCGACCTGGGCGGCGACCGCGGCGTTGACCGCGTTCCTGGCCTCGGGCCTGTTGATGGTGATGACGGCCACGCCGTCCTCGGCAGTGTAGAGAACATCGTCGGACACAGTGTCCCCTTACTTCGGCGGCATGCGCAGCGCGCCGTCGATGCGGACGACCTCGCCGTTGACGTAGCTGATCTCCAGCAGGGAGCGGGCCAGTCTGCCGAACTCCTCGGCGGTGCCCAGGCGCTTGGGGAAGGGTACCGGCGCGGCCAGGCGCTTCTTGAACTCTTCGGCGCCCTCGCCCTCCCCGTAGATGGGGGTCTCCAGGATGCCGGGAGCGATGGTGTTGACCGAGATGCCGGCGGCCGCGAGGTCGCGGGCGGCCGGAAGGGTCATACCGATGACGCCGCCCTTGGAGGAGGAGTAGGCGATCTGGCCGATCTGGCCCTCGATGCCCGCCAGCGAGGCGGTGTTGACGATCGCGCCGCGCTCACCGTCCTCGTTGAGCGGCTCGGTCTTGCCGATCTCGGCCGCGGCCAGGCGCAGCACGTTGAAGGTACCGATGAGGTTGACCTGGATGACCTTCTGGTAGCTGTCCAGGTCGTGCGGGTTGCCGTGCTTGTCGACGGTACGGGTCGCCCAGCCGATGCCGGCGCAGGAGACCGCCACGCGGAAGGGCTTGCCGGTGTCGGCGGCGGCCTGGACCGCGGCCTTGACCTGGTCCTCCTGGGAGACGTCGGTGCTGACGAAGACACCGCCGATCTCCTTGGCGACGGCCTCGCCGCGCTCGGCGTTGAGGTCGGCGATGACGACGGTCGCACCCGCGGAGGCGAGTTCCTTGGCGGTGGCCTCACCCAGGCCACTCGCGCCGCCCGAGACGAGGGCGGAGATTCCGTTCAGATCCATGGGCCGAACTCTACAGAGGATGGAAGCCACAGACTAGAACCGGGTTCGGTTAATTGCGGGTAGCCCTGTACGACCAGGCAGTCTCACCCGGGGTTGGGAAGGTTCCGGGAAACCACCGCACACCGTCGTCACGGAGCGCTACGGTTCTGTCATGGCGATGGCCAGCACATTAGAGTGGGTTCAGGAATCGACTTTGGAGGTTTCGGTGACTGCTGAGCCCCTTCCCGACTGGTTCATGCCCCCGCCCGGCGGCTGGACCGCTGACGACATGGACGACCTCCCCCCGGGAGCGCCCCGGATGGAGCTCATAGACGGAGCGCTCATCGTGATGTCCCCCCAAACCCGGTTTCATTCTCGGGTGATGGGAAACCTCGCCCACGTCCTCCGCGGAGCATCACCCCCCGGCGTCACAGCTGATCTGGAGATGACCGTCAAACTCGGAAAACGACAGCGCCCGGAACCTGACGTCCTCGTGTACAGGGAACCGAAGGATCCGTATGAGGCGAACAACCGCACCTGTTACTCCCCTGACGAGGTACTTCTCGCGGTGGAGATCGTGTCCGAGGAATCCGAGGATCGGGACCGTACGACGAAGCCGGACAAGTACGCCCAGGCAGGCATCCCCCACTTCTGGCGGATCGAGAGGGAGAAGGGCGAACCCGTCGTCCGCGTGTACGAGCTCGACGGAGCGAAGCTGCCCCGCTACGTCCCCGTCACCATCGCCAGGGAACGGCTCAAGCTCGATGTGCCCTTCCCCATCGACATCGACGTGAAGGCACTGCCCCGCCGGTAGGTCACCGTCTCCCGAAACGTCCCAGGCGGCGCTGACGGCGTCTTTGGCGCCACCGGGGCAGCGCCTCCCGAGCCAGGTCACCGGCGCCGATCAGACCCGCCTCGTTGCCCAGGGCGGCCGCGACCAGCCGGGCCTCCGGCCGGTACCCCCGGCCGGTCAGGTTCCGTTCGAAGGCCGCCCGGGCGGGTTCCAGCAGCAGCTCACCCACCTCCGACACGCCGCCGCCGATGATGAACAGCTCCGGGTCGAACGCGGCGGCCAGGTTGGCCAGGCCCGTCCCGAGCCACTCCCCCGCGTCGCACATCAGCTCCACGCACGCCCGGTCGCCCTTGCGCGCCAGCTCGCTGACCAGCGGACCCGTGATCCGCCGCGCGTCGCCGCCCACCGCCTGGTGCAGTGCTCCCGCCACGGGCGACTCCGAGACCACCAGTTCGCGCGCCTCCCGGGTCAGCGCGTTCCCGCTGGCGTACTGCTCCCAGCACCCCCGGTTGCCGCACTCGCACCGGTGGCCGCCCGGCACCACCGTCATGTGCCCGAACTCCCCGGCCAGCCCGTACCGGCCACGGCGCAGCCGTCCGTCCAGCACGACCGCGCCGCCGATGCCCGTTCCCAGGTTCACCACCACGACGTTGTCCACGCCCTGGCCCGCCCCGGCGCGCACCTCGGCCCAGGCGGAGGCGTTCGCGTCGTTCTCCACCACCACCGGCAGCCCCAGCCTCAACGACAGCGCGTCGCGCAGCGGCTCCTTGCGCCAGGACAGGTGCGGGGCGAACAAGACGTTCGCCCGCCGCTCGTCGACGAACCCGGCGGCTCCCACACCCACGGCGCGCACCCGGAACTCCCGGCGCAGATCATCCACCGTCGAGACGATCGTGTCCTCCACGACCGCCGGGCTCTTGCTGCGCCCGGGGGTCTCCGTCCGCAGCCGCGCCAGGACGCGCCCGCCGGGCGTCACCACACCGGCGGCCACCTTCGTGCCGCCGATGTCCACGCCGATCGTCAGTGCGTGCCCGTACCGCGTGTCCGCCATCGTGACCAACTCCACCGACCCTTCAAGGACCCGCGGCCCCGCGGGCCAGCCACACACGAGAACGCGCACCCGGACGGCTCCGTGCCCGGGTGCGCGGAGAGGAGAGCGGTCCCCTAGCCCAGCGCGGAGCGCACCACGGAGGCCAGGCGCTCGGCCACCGCGGTGGCCTGCTCCTGGTCCGGCGCCTCGACCATGACCCTGACCTTGGGCTCGGTACCGCTGGGCCGGATCAGCACCCGGCCGGTCTCACCCAGCTCCTCCTCGGCCTCACGCACGGCCGCCGCGAGCTCCTCGGACTCCTTGGCCCGGTCCCTGTCCACGTCCGGCACGTTGATGAGGATCTGCGGCAGACGGGTCATCGCCTTGGCCAGTTCGGCCAGCCCCTGCTGGCGGTGGGCCATCGCGGCCAGCAGGTGCAGGCCGGTCAGCACACCGTCGCCGGTGGTGGCGTGGTCCAGCAGGATCACGTGCCCGGACTGCTCGCCGCCGAGGCCGAACCCGCCGCGCTTCATCTCCTCCAGCACGTACCGGTCGCCCACCGCGGTCTCCACCACGGTGATGCCCGCACGCCCCATCGCCAGTTTCAGGCCCAGGTTGGACATGACCGTCACCACGAGGGTGTCGTCGGCGAGCCTTCCGGCCTCCTTGGCCTCGGTGGCCAGGATCGCCAGGATCTGGTCGCCGTCCACGACGCGGCCCTCGGCGTCCACGGCCAGGCAGCGGTCGGCGTCGCCGTCGTTGGCGATACCGGCGTCCGCGCCGTGCAGCCGCACCGCCTCCTGGAGTGCCTCCAGGTGGGTGGAGCCGCAGCCCTCGTTGATGTTGTGCCCGTCGGGCCGGTCGCCGATCGCGACGACCTCGGCGCCCGCGCGGCGCAGCGCCTCGGGAGCGACCAGGGCTGAGGCACCGTTGGCGCAGTCCACCACGACCTTGAGGCCCCTGAGGCCGTGCGGCATCGAGGCGGTCACGTGCTCGACGTAGCGCTCGGCGCCGTCGTGGGCGTCGATGACACGGCCGACACCGTCACCCACGGCGGGGGTGGAGGGCACGCCGAGCATGCCCTCGATCTCCTCCTCCAGGGCGTCCGCCAGCTTCTGGCCGCCCCGCGCGAAGAACTTGATGCCGTTGTCGGGAGCCGGGTTGTGGCTGGCGGAGAGCATCACGCCGAAGTCGGCGTCCAGGTCTCCGGTGAGGTATGCCACGGCCGGGGTGGGCAGCACTCCGACACGCACCACGTCGACGCCGGTGCTGGCCAGCCCGGCGACCACGGCGGCCTCCAGGAACTCACCGGAGGCACGCGGGTCGCGTCCGACGACGGCCCTGGGACGGGTCCCGTCACCACCGCGGGTCAGAACGCGCGCCGCCGCGATGGACAGCTCCAGCGCGAGAGCGGCGGTCAGGTCCTGACCGGCGACACCGCGTACACCATCTGTTCCGAACAGCCGAGCCACAGGCGGACAGCCCCTTTCGAAGACGGCGCCGAGCCGCGGCGCCGATGAAGTTCAACGAAGTTCAACGTGGCCCACAAGCCACCGGGAAAACAAAGAGCCCGCACGCCGTCCCTACAACGGGAACGACGTACGGGCCGAAGCTCAGCCGAGCAGGTGTCGGCGCATGAGCATTAACGCTTGGAGAACTGGGGAGCCTTGCGCGCCTTCTTGAGACCAGCCTTCTTCCGCTCCACCTCACGGGAGTCACGGGTCAGGAAGCCGGCCTTCTTGAGGGTCGGGCGGTTGTTCTCCGGGTCCAGGGAGGCCAGCGCGCGGGCGATGCCGTGGCGCAGGGCTCCGGCCTGGCCGCTGGGGCCGCCGCCGTCCAGACGGGCGAAGACGTCATAGGCGTCCTCGAAACCGAGGGAGACGAACGGCTCCTTGATGGTCTGCTGGTGGACCTTGTCCGGGAAGCAGTCCTCGAGCGGCTTGCCGTTGACCTTCCACTCACCCGCACCAGGGGCGATACGGACTCGGGCGACGGCCTTCTTGCGGCGACCGGTGCCCGCGCTGGGTCCGGAAGCGGTGGGGACGTAGGCGGCGACGTTCTCGTCGGACTCGCTGGTGTACTCGGAGGGGAACTCCTCCGGGTTGTCAACGTACTCCTGCTCGACGTCTTCGATGCCAGTGGGCTCGACCACGGTTCTCCTCGTGCTCTCTGTAAAAGTCTGCGAACGCCTAGGCGGGCTGCTCGATCTTGCTGATTTCGAACGGGACCGGCTGCTGGGCCTGGTGCGGGTGCTCCGGGCCGGCGTACACCTTGAGCTTCTTGGCCATCTGGCGGCCGAGGGAGCCATTGGGCAGCATGCCCTTGATGGCCTTCTCGATGGCCCGCTCGGGGTTCTTCTCCAGCAGGTCAGCGTAAGCGACGGAGCGCAGACCACCCGGGTAGCCGGAGTGCCGGTAGGCGCGCTTCTGCTCCAGCTTCTTGCCGGTCAGGGCGACCTTGTCGGCGTTCACGACGATCACGAAGTCGCCGGTGTCGATGTGGGGCGCGTAGTACGGCTTGTGCTTGCCCCGAAGCAGCGTGGCAACCTGGCTCGCCATACGCCCGAGCACGAGATCGGTAGCGTCGACAACGTGCCACTGACGCTGGACATCGTTTGGTTTGGGGCTGTATGTGCGCACGATCGTTTGCCTTCGCTCTTCAGTCGGCTGCCCCATCCCGTACCGGGAAGGGGGACTCGTATACACACCCGCGGTTGCGGGGTGTTTGGCCGGATGTCCCGTGCCATGCCACACAGGACTCTCCGAATGGTGAGTGCGCAGACGATGGTGCGTGGATCGGCGCCCGACTTCGGGTGGTTCGGGGCCCACGGCAACTCAACGCACAACGACGGAATATCCTACCTGGCCACCACAGCGCAGGTCAAAGCCAGCGGCGGGGCGGACCGGCAGGACCGCGCTCGGCGGTTTACAGCGCAAGCACGGGGTCACATCCGTGACCTCTCCGTCTTTTATTATGCCCGTTGCCGGGAGTGCTTCGTCCTTCTTCCGTCCCCGCGTTGGTTACGCTTGCACCGAAAGGCTGGTCTGTGCCCGCGAGGACGGGCGCCGACGCGAATCATGGAGACGCCCGTCACGGTCACCGACACCCGGGAACCCAGCACGGACGCCACAGCGCGGACCAGGCCACGGACCCGGTGCGCCGAGGTCCAGTCCCACCCCCAGAGCCTTCGGAGACTCCCATCAGTACCCATCCGAACCAGCCGCAGTATGGCCCCGACGGGCGGCCCGTCGGGCCGGAGGCCGGTGACGGCCAGGACCTACTCGGGTCAGCGCCCTCCCACCCTGAGGGTCAGCATCCCACATCGGGACCGCAGCAGACGCACAACGCGCCCGTGCCCGGCCAGCCTCCCTTGTCACAACAGCACTTCCCACCCCATGCGCCACCCGGCGGGCCACAGATGCCCCAGGCGCCACAAGCACCCCAGGCGCCACCGCGTCCCCCGGGCGGACCGGGCGGACCGGGCGGACCGGGCTTCCCCAGCGGCCCTCAGCAGGGCTTCCCCGGCGGGCAGGAAGGCCAGAGCGGCCCACAGGCACCGCCGCACGCGCCCAGCGGCCCACAGGCGCCGCCGCCTCCGGGCGCGCCCGGCTTCCCCGGTGCGCCGACCGGCCAGCCCCCGTACGGCGCTCCCACCGGCGGACAGTTCCCGCCCCGGCAGACGCCATCGGGGGAGAACCCCGCGCCGCAGGCCCCCTCAGGCGGCTTCTCCGGGCCGCAGCCGCCACCGGGAGGCCGCCCTCCGGGCATGGGGCCCCAGACGCCAGGCGGTCCCCACATGCCTCCGGGACAGCCCGGGCAGGCCCTTCCGCCCGGTGCCCCTCCCCAGGGCAGGAACGCCCCTCCCGGCGCTCCCCCGCCGCCGGGCCCGCAGGGCCCTCCCGGCATGCCTCAGGGCCAGCAGGGCCCCGGCCAGCCGCCGCACGGCGCCCCCGGATCGCGCCCCGGAACCCCGGGGATGCCGCCCGGCGCGCCCCCGACCGCCCAGCAGGCCTACCAGGCACCGCCTCCCGGTCCCACTCAGGCCCCCCGGGACGAGCCCGCCTTCCCCGCGGACGCCATGGGCGCGACGCAGCACATCAACGCCGTCCCCGCCGCGCCCGCCGACAAGAACGAGCGCCCGTTGTTCCGGGACGAGGTCCCCGACGACGCCGGCGTCGACACCGCGCAGTTCGACGTCCAGGCGGTCAACGACTACGACGACTATGACAACTACGACGGTTACGACGACTACGAGTACGGCAACGACACGAGCCCGCGTGCCGGGAACCGTCGCGTCCTGCTGATCGCCGGGTTCGTCGTGCTGCTGGTCATCGCGGGCGGAAGCACGTTCTTCCTCGCCAGCGGTACGGGGTTCGGCGGAGGCGTGAGCGCCGCGACCGTGGCGGACGAGGCCGACGACCCGGGTGCGCTCGACGCGGAGTCCCTCTTCCCCGCGACCGTGGACATCGAGGACGAGGGCACGTTCACCCGCGTGGCCGTGGAGGGCACCGAGGACTGCGCAGCGGGTACCCACGGCGACTACGGACAGGTACTCACCGACAACGGCTGCCGTCAGATGGTGCGCGCCTCCTACCTCAGCGAGGACGAGGCCCACGCGGTGACCATCGGTGTCACGGCCATGCCCACCGACGACGACGCGGCCACCGCACTGGACGCCCAGGACCTCGTGGGCGCGCAGTGGTTCTCCGGGCTCCCCGGCGAGGAGGGCAGCCCCGCCGAACGCCTCGGCTACTCGGGCGGCCACGGCAGCAGCGCCCAGTGGGGTCGCTACCTGCTCTTCTCCCTCTCGGCCAACAGCGACGGCACCGAGGAGGGCGGGGAGAGCGAGTCCGCCACCGAGCTGCGCTCCATCGGCGAGGGCTTCCTCGGCCAGGCCCACACCTACCTCAGCGAGGACCGCGGCTGACCCGGTCGAACAACGCGACGGGCACCCGGCGGCCCGAACCGCTCCCCGGAAGCCGGACTGGGAAATCCAGTTCCCTCCGCCGGGGAGCAGCCGCACGTATCCCGCGGGTTCACTGCCCGGGCAGCAACGTCGGGCCGTCGTTCTCCCCGGTCCGGATGCGCGGGGTGCGCGGGCCGGCGCCGACATCGGCCGACGGTGTGTCGCCCACAAGATGACCGCCTTCCCCGTCGGAGGCGTGATGGCCCGTACCCGCGGCGGTCTGGCATGATGGCTATCCGGATCGCTGCTCCGCGCCAATATATGGAACATCGCTCCGCTTGTCAGGTCAGAAGGAGGCGTCTCGAATGACGACAGCCGATACGCCGCCACCCGCCAAGGGTGGCCGGCCCAAGCGGTCCGACGCCCGGCGCAACCAGCAGACGATCCTGGACGCCGCCGCCGTCGTGTTCGTCCGTGCGGGGGTCGACGCCCCCGTGCGGGACGTCGCCGCCGAAGCGGGCGTCGGCATGGGCACCATCTACCGGCACTTCCCCACCCGGGCCGACCTGGTGGTCGCGGTCTTCCGGCACCAGCTCGACGCGCTCGCCACCGCCGCGGCCACTGCCCCGGCAGCCGACGAAACACCGTACGAGGCATTGCGGTCATGGGTTCACCGGTTCGCCGATTTCCTGGTCACCAAGCACGGCCTGGCCGAGGCGATGCGCTCAGACCAGGCCGGGTTCGAGAGCCTGCACGCCGAGTTCGTCGACCGCCTGCTGCCCGTGCTCGACCAGCTGCTGAAAGCATCCGCCGCCGCCGGACGCACACGCTCGGACATAGGGGCCTACGACCTGATGCTCGGTATCGGCAACCTGTGCATCGGGGTCGAGGCCTACCCCGACTACCACGCCCGCCGCATGATCGACCTGCTCCTCGCGGGCCTTGCGCAGGGCGCCCCGGCACCGGCGGGAAGCGAACCCGAATAGCGCCAGCGGACGCTGGCGTTCGGCCGAAGAGCCAGGTGGCGGTCCAACGGTCGCTCCAACCCGCCTCACGGCTCAGGAGCCGCGGCGAAGCGGCCGGCCGGGTGCCCCTCTGCGTACGGGGGCGCAGCGGGAGCCCCGAAGAGGTACACCGCGCGGCCCCGAGGGAAACACTGCTAGCGCCCCCGGCAGGGCAGCTCCCGCACCCGGCGGGTGGCCGAGGCACGCTCGGCCAGTTCCTCGTCGGGCGGGTAACGCACCTCCTCCAGGCTCAGCCCCTGCGGCCCCACCACGTGTACCGACGAATCCCGCTCTCCGGCTCCGAGCACCCTGTCCGGCCAGTCCGCTTCCCGGCGCCCGTCCCCCACCGCCAGGAGCGCGCCCACGAGCGCGCGCACCATGTTGTGGCAGAACGCGTCCGCCTGGATCGTGCCGTGCAGCAGGTACTCGTCCACACGTGTCCATTCCAGGCGCAGCAGCTCCCGGATGGTCGTAGCGCCCTCACGCTTCTTGCAGAACGCCGCGAAGTCGTGCTCGCCCAACAGGCGCCGCGCCGCCTCGTTCATCCGGTCCACGTCCAACGGGCTCCGGTGCCACAGCACGTCCCGCCGCAGCAGCGGATCCGCCCCGTAGGGCGCATCGCTCACCCGGTACAGGTACCGCCGGGACAGCGGCGAGAACCGCGCGTCGAACCCCGGCGGCGCCAGCCGGGCCGTGTTCACCCGCACGTCCTTGGGCAGCACCCCGGCCAGGCGGCGGAGTACCCGCTCCCCCTCGTTCTCCCACGTGCTCGCCGGGATGTCGGCCTGCACCACCTGCCCCCGCGCGTGCACACCGGCGTCCGTGCGCCCCGCGCACGTCAACGACACCTCCGGCAGCCGCAGCACCCGCGACAGCGCCGCCTCCAGCTCCCCCTGCACCGTGCGCCGGTCCGGCTGCTTCGCCCACCCGGAGAAGTCCGTGCCGTCGTAGGCCACGTTCAGCCGTACCCGCACCGTCGTCTCGTCCATGCCACCCATCTCCGCGTACGGAAAAGACGAGTGCCCGACCCCCAGGGGATCGGGCACTCGGCGGGGCACCGCGCGCGGGGCCTCCCGTGCGCGTCGTGCGCCCTACTTGTCGTCAGCCGCGTTCTCGCCCTCGGCCTGGGAGGTCTCCTCGGCCTGAGCGGTCTGGCCGGAGGTGGTGCCCTCGGCGGGCTGCTCGCCCGCCTCGGCGGCCGCGGCGGTCTCCTCGGCCTTGGGCTCGGGAGCCGGGGCTGCCTGCTGGGCCGCGGGAGCGCTCAGCGCCTCGACCAGCTCGATGACGGCCATCGGAGCGTTGTCACCCTTGCGCGGACCGATCTTGGTGATCCGGGTGTAGCCGCCGGGGCGGTTCTCGTAGCGCGGACCGATCTCGGTGAACAGCTCGTGCACGACGGCCTTGTCCGTGATCTTGGTCAGGGCCTGACGGCGGGCGTGCAGGTCACCGCGCTTGCCGAGGGTGATCAGCTTCTCCGCGTACGGGCGCAGGCGCTTGGCCTTGGCCTCGGTCGTGCGGATGCGGCCGTGCTGGAACAGCGAGGTGGCGAGGTTCGCCAGGATGTGCCGCTCGTGAGTGGGCCCGGAACCCAGACGGGCGCCCTTGGTAGGCGTGGGCATGGTGTCGTTCTCCTAGTGATGCGGTCCACGGCCGCACTCGGCCGGGGACCATGTGGGCGACGAAGGTCGGTTAGTACTGCTCCGTCTCGACGAAGGACTCGCCCTCGTCGTCATCGGAGCTGTAGGAGTCGGCCGCCGTGCTGGGGTCGAATCCGGGCGGGGAGTCCTTCAGCGACAGGCCCATGTCGACGAGCTTCTGCTTGACCTCGTCGATGGACTTGGCGCCGAAGTTGCGGATGTCCAACAGGTCCTGCTCGGAGCGGGCAACCAGCTCACCAACGCTGTGGATGCCCTCACGCTTGAGGCAGTTGTAGGACCGGACCGTCAGGTTGAGGTCCTCGATCGGCAGCGCCAGGTCCGCCGCCAGGGCGGCGTCCGTCGGCGACGGGCCCATGTCGATGCCCTCGGCGTCGACGTTGAGCTCACGCGCCAGACCGAACAGCTCGACCAGGGTCTTGCCCGCGCTGGCGACCGCGTCACGGGGACGGATGGCCGGCTTGGTCTCGATGTCGACGATCAGGCGGTCGAAGTCGGTGCGCTGCTCGACACGGGTGGCCTCGACCTTGTAGGTCACACGCAGGACCGGGGAGTAGATGGAGTCGATCGGGATACGACCGATCTCCTGTCCGGCCTGCTTGTTCTGCGTCGCCGAAACGTAGCCGCGGCCGCGCTCGACCGTCAGCTCCATCTCCAGCTTGCCCTTGCCGTTGAGCGTGGCGAGGTGCAGGTCGGGGTTGTGCACCTCGACTCCGGCCGGAGGAGCGATGTCCGCGGCGGTCACCACGCCGGGGCCCTGCTTGCGCAGGTACATCAGCACCGGCTCGTCGTGCTCGGAGCTGACGACCAGGCCCTTGAGGTTGAGGATCATCTCGGTGACGTCCTCCTTGACACCGGGCACGGTGGTGAACTCGTGCTCGACGCCCTCGATGCGGATGCTGGTCACAGCCGCGCCGGGGATGGAGGACAGCAGGGTACGCCGGAGCGAGTTACCGATGGTGTAACCGAAACCCGGCTCCAGCGGCTCGATGACGAACTTCGAGCGCAGGTCCGAGACCGCTTCCTCGGTGAGCGCGGGACGCTGTGCGATCAACATGGTCCGTGTCTTCCCTTCCACATGGCCGCCCGCTATTTGACGGCCACCGGACGGACACCGCGGCTGCGGTGCCCACTACTCGGATTCCTACCCCACCCGCGCGGGCCTCATCGTGCCCACGCGGGATCAAGCGCGGCGCGGCGCCCGCGCGGATAGGACCGCGGGCGCCGGCTGACGGGATCAGACCCGGCGGCGCTTGGGCGGACGGCAACCGTTGTGCGGAACCGGGGTGACGTCCTGGATGGAGCCGACCTCCAGGCCGGTCGCCTGAAGCGAACGGATGGCGGTCTCCCGGCCCGACCCCGGGCCCTTCACGAAGACGTCCACCTTGCGGACGCCGTGCTCCTGGGCGCGGCGGGCAGCGGCCTCAGCGGCCATCTGCGCGGCGTAGGGGGTCGACTTACGCGAACCCTTGAAGCCCACCTGTCCGGAGCTGGCCCACGAGATCACGGCACCGGTCGGGTCGGTGATGCTCACGACCGTGTTGTTGAACGTGCTCTTGATGTGAGCGTGCCCGTGGACAATGTTCTTCTTTTCCTTGCGGCGCACCTTGCGCGCGGCACCCTGACGGCCCTTAGGCGGCATGAGTAAAACTCCCAGAGATCATCGGTCCGTTGTCGCTTCCGGACGCGGTCGTACAGTCCAGTCCGGACGGACTACTTCCTACCGGCCTTCTTCTTACCGGCCACGGTCTTCTTCTTGCCCTTACGGGTACGCGCGTTGGTCTGCGTGCGCTGACCGCGGACCGGGAGTCCACGACGGTGGCGGATGCCCTGGTAGCTACCGGTCTCCATCTTGCGGCGGATGTCGCCCTGCACCTCACGGCGCAGGTCACCCTCGACCTGGTAATTGGTGCCGACCCAGTCGCGCAGCTTGACCAGGTCCTCCTCGGACAGCTGGTAAACGCGCGTGTTGCCGTCAACGCCGGTCTTCTCCAGGGTCTCCAGCGCACGGGTGCGCCCGATCCCGAAGATGTACGTGAGAGCGATCTCCACCCGCTTGTCGCGGGGAAGGTCAACGCCTTCAATACGTGCCATGTGGGCGAGACTCCTATTTGCCCTATGCGGAGGTCTGGCCCGTTCCACCCTCTCGTCGCCCAATCGACGAGGCCCCGGCCTCCGACCAGGGGTGCCTCCCGCGCCTCGCCGGCACAAGGAGTCGGAACAGGTTTTCGTTGTTTCATGAACCCGGTACCGGGCGGTTAAGCCCACCGGGTCGATCGCGGTACGTGAGACCGCAGCCAGCGATCCGGGGTGCTAGCCCTGGCGCTGCTTGTGCCGCGGGTCCGAGCAAATGACCATGATCCGGCTGTTACGGCGGATCACGCGGCACTTCGCGCAGATCTTCTTCACGCTCGGCTTGACCTTCATGGTTACTCCGAACTCATCCCCTCCCGGGCCCTGTGGCCCGCGACGGGGCTACTTGTAGCGATAAACGATGCGCCCGCGTGTGAGGTCGTACGGGCTCAGCTCCACGACGACACGGTCGTCGGGGAGAATACGGATGTAGTTCATCCGCATCTTGCCGCTGATGTGGGCAAGGACCTGGTGCCCGTTGTCGAGCTCTACCTTGAACATAGCGTTGGGTAGGGACTCGACAACGGAACCCTCGATCTCGATGGCGCCGTCTTTCTTGGCCATGTCCTCCACGCCTCGCTCATCGATTGGTTGATCAGGACAACCCGACGCGACCCCAGTGGTCCCGCATGACGCGACGGCCCCGGCGACGGCGGATGCCGTCACCGAAACCAAGACACACTGGAAGTTCAGGCCAACTGCAAGAGCGTGCGTCGGTTGGAAAGACGCGGCACAAAGAAGGCAGACTGACCCAACAGCCCGCGTATGGGCAATGTAAGTCTATCCCCTCGGGGCAAGTGCTCCTGACCACGGCGCGGAGCCCCGAAGAGGCACCGCCTAGCCCTGCCCGCCTTCGGAGCCGTTCTTCTGGGCGCCCAAGACCCCCATGGTCACCACGCCCATCACGACCCCCCACGGCCCCAGAACCCACAGGAACCACGGGTAGCCGTAGCCGGTGGTGAGGAACAGGATCAACCAGATCACGAAGCACAGGACGTTGACCCCGGCGTACAGCGCCCACGGCACGATCAGGGCCGGGTCCCGCATGCTGAGCGGGGGCGCCACCGCGGAGTCCTCCTGCCGGGGCGCCGCTCCTCGGATGTCGGCGAGGTCACGCTCAGGCAGGTCTCCGGTGACCGTGGCCAGTTCGTCCACGGTCCTGGCCTTGTAGACGCGGCCGAGGCGGTCGGTGAACTCCTCGTGGTCCAGCCGCCCCTGGGCGAAGTGCTCCTGTAGTAGCTGCGCCACTCGGTCGCGCTCCACGTCGGACGTTCGCATCGACGGCACCGGGTCGGACACTGCGCACCTCGCATCTTCCCCCGGAGGCTGCCCCGCGTGTGGGACGAAACCCCTACCAGGTCGGCTGGACGAACCCCATGTCATCGATTTTATCGCGGTTGGACTCGCGTGCGGTCAACACGACCGGCCCTTCCGCGGTCACCGCGACCGTGTGTTCGAAGTGAGCGGCCCGCTTGCCGTCCCGAGTCACCACGGTCCAGCCGTCGTCGAGCTGGATCGCGTCGTGGCGGCCCAGGGTGGTCATCGGCTCGATCGCCAGGCACATGCCCTCGACCAGCTTCATGCCCTTGCCGCGCTTGCCGTAGTTGAGCACGTGCGGGTCCATGTGCATCTCGGTACCGATGCCGTGACCGCCGTACTCGCGGACGTTGCCGTAGCCCCCGTTGCGGGAGATGTGGCCGGCGATCGCGTGTCCGATGTCACCCAGGCGCTTGCCCGGACGCAGCTCGGCGATCCCCTGCCACATGGACTCCTCGCAGACCTCCATCATCCGCAGGTCCTCGGGGCGGCCCTCGCCGACGGCGATCGTGACCGCCGAGTCGCCGTGCCAGCCGTCCAGGATGGCCCCGCAGTCGATGGAGATGATGTCGCCCTCGGCCAGCACGCGCTCCGCGCTGGGGATGCCGTGGACGATCTCCTCGTTCACCGAGGCGCAGATGGACCCCGGGAAGCCGTAGTAACCCTTGAAGGAGGGGACGGCTCCCGCCCCGCGGATGACCTTCTCCGCCACGGCGTCCAGTTCCAGAGTGGACACCCCGGGCCGCACCGCGGCCCGGAGGGTGTCCAGGGCGCGAGCCACGATCTGGCCCGCCGCCCTCATCTTGGCGATCTGCTCCGGCGTCTTGATCTGCACGTCCGGTTCACCCTTGCGGAACATCAGGAGTCGGCCCCGGCCTTCGCGATGGCGGCCTTGGCCCGGGCCGTCACCTCGTCCACGGAACCCGTGGCGGCGATGGTGGCCAGCAAGCCCTCCGCCTCGTAGAACTCCACCAGCGGAGCGGTCTGCGCGCGGTAGACCTCCAGGCGGTGCCTGATGGTCTCCTCTCGGTCGTCCTCACGCTGGTACAGCTCCGCGCCCTCGTTGTCGCACTTGCCCCCGGTCTTGGGGGCGTCGTACTCGACGTGGTACACACGGCCGCACTCGGGGCACGAGCGACGGCCCGAGAGGCGTTTGACGACCTCCTCCTCGTCGACCCTCAACTCCAGGACGATGTCCAGGCTGGTGTCGAGGTCGGCCAGGATGGTCCTGAGCGTCTCGGCCTGCGGGACGTTGCGCGGGAACCCGTCGAGCAGGAAGCCCGCGGCCGCGTCGTCCTGTGCCAGCCGATCTTTGACCATGGCGTTGGTGACCTCGTCGGGGACGAGGTCACCGCGGTCCATGTACTCCTTGGCCTTCTTGCCAAGCTCAGTGCCGCCGCTGACGTTGGCCCTGAAGATGTCACCGGTGGACACCTTGGGAATCGACAGTTCCGACGCGAGGATCTGGGCCTGGGTGCCCTTGCCGGCCCCAGGCGGCCCCACCAATACTGCTCGCATTTATCGCAGAAAACCTTCGTAGTTCCTCTGCTGGAGGTGACTCTCGATCTGCTTCACCGTGTCCAGCCCGACACCGACCATGATCAGGATGCTCGTCCCGCCGAAGGGGAAGTTCGCGTTGGCGCCAGTGGCACCGAGCGCGACCATCGGGAGAAGAGCGATCACACCCAGGTACAGGGATCCGGGGGTCGTCAGCCTCGTCAGTACGTAGTCGAGGTATTCGGCGGTCGGACGCCCTGGTCGGATACCCGGGATGAACCCACCGTACTTCTTCATGTTGTCGGCGACCTCAGTGGGGTTGAAGGTAATCGCCACGTAGAAGAACGCGAAGCCGATGATCATGACGAAGAACGTCGCCATGTACACGGGGTGGGTTCCGGTAAGGAAGTAGTTCTGGATGAAGGTCACCGCGGGGTTGGCGGAGTCCTGGCCCATCAGGCCCACGAGCAGCTGTGGAAGGTACAGCAGCGAGGAGGCGAAGATGACGGGGATGATGCCCGCCTGGTTGACCTTCAGCGGGATGTAGGTCGAGCTGCCGCCGTACATGCGGCGGCCGACCATCCGCTTGGCGTACTGCACCGGGATTCGGCGCTGTGCCTGCTCCATGAAGACCACAGCGGCGATGAGCGCCAGGCCCGCGATGCAGATGATGGCGAAGATCCAGACGGAGCGCTCTTGGTACAGCCCGGCGATCGAGGAGGGGAACATCGCGATGACCTGGGTGAAGATCAACAGCGACATGCCGTTGCCCACGCCCCGCTCGGTGATGAGCTCACCGAACCACATGATGATCGCGGTACCGGCGGTCATCGTGAAGACGATGGTCACCAGGGTCAGGATGTCCTGGTTGGGCATGTAGGTATTGACCGGGATGGCCCCCTGGAACAGGGCGCCCGTCCTGGCCATGGCGACGATGCTGGTGGCCTGTAGGACCGCGAGCATCAGCGTCAGGTAGCGGGTGTACTGGGTGATCTTGCTCTGCCCGGACTGCCCCTCCTTCTTGAGGGCCTCCAGGCGGGGGATCACCACCGTCAGCAGGTTGATGATGATGCTCGCGGTGATGTACGGCATGACCCCGAGCGCGAACACCGCGAGTTGCAGCAGCGCGCCGCCGCTGAACAGGTTCACGAGTTCGTACACACCGGACGAGTCGGAGGCGGTGATCGCCTCCATCTGATCCCGGATCGCCGCTGAGTTGATACCCGGAGCGGGGATCACCGAGCCCAGACGGAAGATCGTCAGGATGAACAGTGTGAACAGCAGCTTGTTGCGCAGGTCGGGCGTGCGAAATGCACGAACGAACGCACCTAGCACGTCTCCTCCTGCACGGCTTCGGCGGCGGAACGGGTTCCAGACATCGCGGCCGATCCTGAATCGTCGTAGAACGTCAGCTCCGGGCTGGTCGCCCGTTGCTCGGAAGTATTCACTTTACGTCAAGTGACGTACTCAAACAGATGGCACTGTAACAGTGATCACTCGACAGTTGAGTTCATGAGACATAACGATCACCGCTCACAACGCACGGGGGCGTCCGCCAGGCAGTCTTTCACGGACATGCCGGGCGAACGCCCCCGATCGCACATGGCGGGGAAGGCCCCTACAGCTCGGTGACGGAGCCACCGGCGGCAGTGATCTTCTCCTTCGCCGAGGAGGAGAACGCGTTCGCGCTCACCTGCACGGCGGCGGTGATCTCGCCGGTGCCCAGCACCTTGACGAGCTGGTTCTTGCGAACCGCGCCCTTGGCGACCAGGTCCTCGACTGTGACCTCGCCACCCTCGGGGTAGAGCTCGCTCAGCTTGTCCAGGTTGACGACCTGGTAGGTCGTCTTGAACCGGGCGTTGCTGAAGCCCTTGAGCTTGGGCACCCGGCGGATGAGGGGCATCTGACCGCCCTCGAAGCCGGGGCGCACGGTGTTACGAGCCTTCGTGCCCTTGGTACCGCGACCAGCGGTCTTACCCTTGGACGCCTCGCCACGGCCCTTGCGGACCTTGGCCTTGTTGGAGCCCGGGGCGGGACGCAGGTGGTGCAGCTTGAGCAGCTCGTCGGGGTTGTAGTCGCTCATTCGGCAACCTCCTCGACAGAGACGAGGTGCGCGACGATCGTGATCTGCCCGCGAACCTCAGGGCGGTCCTCACGGACGGTGGACTTACCGATCCGCCCCAGGGCGAGCGACTGGAGAGTAGCGTGCTGCTTCTCCTTGCCGCCGATCCCGGAACGGGTCTGCGTGATCTTGAGCTTGGCCATGGTCAGGTTCCTGCCTTCGCCTCAGCGCGAGCACGCAGCATGGCGGCCGGGGCGACGTCCTCGATCGGCAGGCCACGACGCGCGGCGATCTCCTCGGGCTGGTTGAGGCCCTTCAGAGCCGCCACAGTGGCGTGCACGATGTTCAGCGGGTTGGACGAGCCGAGCGACTTGCTCAGCACATCGTGAATGCCGGCGCACTCCAGCACGGCGCGCACGGGGCCACCGGCGATAACACCGGTACCCGGGGCGGCCGGACGGAGCAGGACGACGCCGGCGGCGTCCTCGCCCTGGACCCGGTGCGTGATCGTGCCCTGGACGCGGGGAACGCGGAAGAAGTTCTTCTTCGCCTCCTCGACGCCCTTGGCGATCGCGGACGGGACCTCCTTGGCCTTGCCGTAACCGACACCGACCATGCCGTTGCCGTCGCCGACGACGACCAGGGCGGTGAAGGAGAAGCGACGGCCGCCCTTGACGACCTTCGCGACCCGGTTGATGGTCACGACCTTCTCGATGTAGGAGACACCCTTGTCTGCGGCGCCGCCGCGGCGATCGTCACGGCGATCACGCCGCTCGCCACCGGCGCCGCGCCGCGGTGCTGCAGCCATCAGTGGTTCCTCTTCTCGTCGTTGTTCTTGGCCGTTACAGAGGTCATCGCTAGAACTCCAGTCCGCCCTCGCGCGCCGCATCGGCGAGCTTGGCGATACGCCCGGTGTACTGATTGCCGCCACGGTCGAAGACCACGGCGGAGACACCGGCGGCCTTGGCGCGCTCAGCGACGAGCTGGCCGACCTTGACGGACTTGTCGGTCTTGGTGCCCTCAGCGGCACGCAGGTCGGTCTCGACGCTGGAAGCAGCGGCCAGGGTGTGCCCCCTGGTGTCGTCGATGACCTGCGCGACGATGTGCTTGGAGGAGCGGAACACGGCCAGACGCGGACGCTCGGCGGTGCCGACGACCTTCTTGCGGACGCGGAACTGGCGGCGCGCACGGGAGGTGGCACTCTTGCTGGTCCGCTTGCGGCTCACGGTGATACCCATGCCTACTTACCAGCCTTTCCGGCCTTGCGGCGGATGTGCTCACCCTGGTACCGCACGCCCTTGGCCTTGTACGGGTCAGGCTTGCGCAGACCGCGGATGTTCGCGGCGACCTGGCCCACCAGCTGCTTGTCGATGCCCTCTACGTGGAAGAGCGTCGGCTTCTCCACACGGAAGCTGACACCCTCCGGGGGCTCCACCACGACCGGGTGGCTGTAGCCCAGCGAGAACTCCAGGTTGGAGCCACGGGCCTGGACGCGGTAACCCACACCGTGGATCTCCAGCGTCTTGGTGTAGCCGTTGGAAACGCCCTCGACCAGGTTGGCGATGAGCGCACGGGTCAGACCGTGCAGCGAGCGGTTCTCAGGCTTGTCGTCGGGACGCACCACCGTGAGCACGCCGTCTTCCAGAGAGACGGTGATCGGCTCGGCGATGGTGTGCTTCAGTTCGCCCTTCGGCCCCTTGACAGTGACGTCTTGCCCGTTAATCGTGACTTCGACGCCCTTGGGGACCGAGAGCGGCAGTCGACCGATTCGCGACATGCTTCAATCTCTCCCTGTTACCAGACGTAGGCGAGGACTTCGCCGCCCACGCCACGCTTCTTGGCCTGCTTGTCAGTCATCAGGCCGCCGGACGTCGAAATGATCGCCACACCGAGGCCACCCAGCACCCGCGGCAAGTTCTCCTTCTTGGCGTACACCCGCAGACCGGGCTTGGAGACCCGGCGGATGCCCGCGATCGAACGCTCTCGGGTGGGGCCGTACTTCAGGTCGAGGACGAGGCTCTTGCCCACAGGGGCCTCCTCGGTCCGCCATCCCTGAATGAAGCCCTCCTGCTGGAGGATCTCGGCGATGTGCGCCTTGATCTTGGAATACGGCATAACCACGGTGTCGTGGAAAGCCGAATTCGCGTTGCGCAGACGCGTAAGCATGTCTGCGATCGGGTCGGTCATCGTCATGGCCGACTGGCCCTTCCTCACCGCGGTTTCCGAGTGCGGGCCTTCCCAGGGCCTGTCCTTGCACGGATACTCCCGTCAAGGTGCACAAACGGACCTACGGCGTGGTCGTGGGCACCGCGGTCCCGAGGGGACTGCCGTGCCCTGATGGTTGGATGTTGCCTGACCGTGCCCGCCTGGTGCGGTCACGGACGTCATAAGCCACCGAGTGGCGGCGTTTCGGGGGGCCGACTCCGCGCTCTGATGTGAGCGCCCGGTCGGCCCCGCCGGAAACTACCAGCTCGACTTGGTGATACCGGGCAGCTCGCCGCGGTGCGCCATCTCGCGGAAGCAGATACGGCACAGGCCGAACTTCCGGAAGACGGCACGCGAACGGCCGCACCGTGAGCATCGAGTATACGCGCGAACGCCGAACTTCGGCTTCCGCTGCGCCTTGGCGATCAGGGACTTCTTAGCCATATGTGCCTTACCCCTCAGGCTTCCTTGAACGGGAAACCGAGCCGCTTGAGCAGGCTGCGGCTCTGCTCGTCGTTCGGCGCGGTGGTGACGACCGTGATGTCCATCCCACGCTGCCGGTCGACCTTGTCCGGGTCCACCTCGTGGAACATGACCTGCTCGGTCAGCCCGAAGGTGTAGTTGCCGTTCCCGTCGAACTGCTTCGGGGACAGCCCGCGGAAGTCCCGGATACGGGGCAGGGCAAGCGAGAGCAGCCGGTCGAGGAACTCCCACATCCGGTCGCCGCGCAGCGTGACGCTGGCGCCGATCGGCTGGCCCTCGCGCAGCTTGAACTGGGCGATGGAGTTCTTGGCCCGGTTGATCTTCGGCTTCTGGCCGGTGATCGCCGACAGGTCGGCGACCGCGCCCTGGATCAGCTTCGCGTCACGAGCCGCCTCGCCAACGCCCATGTTGACCACGATCTTCGTCAGACCGGGGACCTGCATGATGTTGGCGATGTCGTGCTCCTCCTTGAGGGCAGCGACGATCTCGTTACGGTACTTCTCCTTGAGCCGCGGCATCGGAGGGGCCGTGACGTCATTGGTAACCGTCATCAAATGTCCTTACCGGTGCGGCGGGAGACCCGAACCTTGGTTCCGTCTTCCTCGAAGCGGTAGCCGAGCCGGGATGCCTTGCCGTCCTCCGCGAGCGCGATGTTGCTCACGTGGATCGGGGCCTCCTTGGTGACGACCTCGCCCTGCTGGCCGCCCGCCGGGTTGGCCTTCCTGTGCTTCTTGACCAGGTTGACGCCCTCGACGACGACACGGTCTTCCTTCGGCATGGCCTTGACGACCTTACCGGTAGCACCCTTGTCCTTGCCGGCGAGGACGATGACCTCGTCGCCAGATTTGATCTTCATCGCTTAGAGCACCTCCGGCGCCAGCGAAATGATGCGCATGTACTTCTTGTCACGCAACTCACGGCCCACAGGGCCGAAGATGCGGGTGCCTCGCGGGTCCCCACCGTCCTTGATGAGCACGGCAGCGTTCTCATCGAAGCGGATGTAGGAGCCGTCGGGCCGGCGGCGCTCCTTAGCGGTGCGCACGACAACGGCCTTGACGACGTCGCCCTTCTTGACTCCAGCGCCAGGCAGGGCGTCCTTCACCGTGGCGACAATAGTGTCGCCGGTCCCGGCGTAGCGCCGACCCGAGCCACCGAGAACACGGATGGTAAGGATCTCCTTGGCACCCGTGTTGTCGGCGACCTTGAGTCGCGACTCCTGCTGAATCACGTCTGCTCCTGATGTGATGCGTGCGGTCCACTGCCGCACGGCTAGGTGGTCTCACCCCTCGCGCCGGCGGCCGACAACGGATGTCGGCCGCCGACAGGCTGGGGTTACTTAGCCTTCTCCAGGATCTCCACGATGCGCCAGCGCTTCGTCGCGGAGAGCGGCCGGGTCTCCATCAGTTGGACCCGGTCGCCGACGCCACAGGAGTTCGCCTCGTCGTGCGCCTTGTACTTGGACGTCCGGCGGATGACCTTGCCGTACCTGGCGTGCGTGATGCGGTCCTCGACCTCGACAACGACGGTCTTGTCCATCTTGTCGCTGACGACGTAGCCCTCGCGTACCTTGCGGTAGTTCCGGGTCGCGGTCTGGTTCTCACTCATTCGGCTGCTTCCTTCGACTCCTGCGCCGACTCACCAGACAGCGGTGCGATGCCCAGCTCATGCTCCCGCATGACCGTGTAGATCCGCGCGATCTCACGCTTGACCGTACGCAGCCGGCTGTGGTTGTCGAGCTGGCCGGTGGCGGCCTGGAAGCGGAGGTTGAAGAGCTCTTCCTTGGCTTCCTTGAGCTTGGCGACCAGGTCCTCGACGGACTGGTCACGAAGCTCATGGGCAGTCACGGACTTGGCCATCACTCCCCCTCCCGCGTAACAAACTTGCACTTCATCGGGAGCTTGTGCATCGCACGGCGCATGGCCTCCTTGGCCACGGCCTCGGGCACGCCCGACAGCTCGAACATCACACGACCAGGCTTGACCGGCGCGACCCACCACTCGGGCGAACCCTTACCGGAGCCCATGCGGACCTCGGCGGGCTTCTTGGTCAGCGGGCGGTCCGGGAAGATGTTGATCCACACCTTGCCGCCACGCTTGATGTGACGCGTCATGGCGATACGAGCGGACTCGATCTGACGGTTCGTCACGTAGGCCGACTCCAGGGCCTGGATGCCGAACTCGCCGAAGTTGATCGCCGTGCCGCCCTTGGCCTTACCGCGCAGATCCGGGTGGTGCTGCTTGCGGTACTTGACCTTGCGAGGAATAAGCACTGCTAGCTCCCCTCGGTCTTCGCGGGCTCAGCCGGGGCCTTGGCCTCGGTGTTCTGCTGCTGACCGCCGCCGGCACCACCGGTGCCGCCACGACGGCGACGCTGGGGACGCTCACGGCGCTGGCCGCCGCCACCGCCACCACCGGCGGAGCGCTGCGCGGCCTGGGCCGCCTCGCGCTCGGCGCGGGTCGCGGGCGCGTCGCCCTTGTAGATCCACACCTTCACGCCGATGCGGCCGAACGTCGTACGGGCCTCGAAGAAGCCGTAGTCGATGTCGGCGCGCAGCGTGTGCAGCGGGACCCGACCCTCGCGGTAGAACTCCGAACGGGACATCTCAGCCCCGCCCAGACGACCACCGCACTGGATACGGATGCCCTTGGCACCGCTCTTCATGGCGCTCTGCATGGCCTTGCGCATCGCGCGGCGGAACGCCACGCGGCTGCTCAGCTGCTCGGCAACGCCCTGGGCCACGAGCTGAGCGTCGGTCTCGGGGTTCTTCACCTCGAAGACGTTCAGCTGGACCTGCTTGCCGGTCAGCTTCTCCAGGTCGGTCCGAATGCGGTCGGCCTCGACACCACGGCGGCCGATGACGATGCCCGGCCGGGCGGTGTAGACGTCGACGCGGACGCGGTCACGGGTGCGCTCGATCTCCACCTTGGAGATGCCCGCACGCTCCATACCACGGGTCAGCATCCGACGGATCGCGACGTCTTCCTTGACGTAGTCCTTGTAGGACTTGTCGGCGTACCAACGGCTCTTGAAGTCGGTGGTAATTCCGAGGCGGAACCCGTGCGGGTTTACCTTCTGCCCCACTATCGGGTCCTTTCCTTCGTCTTGGACGAGGCGCCCGAGCGCTCAGCGACGACCACGGTGATGTGGCTCGTGCGCTTGGTCACCCGGAAGGCGCGGCCGAAACCCCGCGGACGAATACGCTTCAGGGTCGGACCCTCGTCCACCCACGCGCCTTCGACCACCAGCGTCTCGCGGTCCAGCTTGTCATTGTGCTCGGCGTTGGCGACAGCACTAGCCAGTACCTTGCCAACGGGCTCGCTTGCCGACTGGGGCGCGAACCGGAGCACCGCCTGTGCCTCGTCAGCGGGCAACCCGCGAATAAGGTCCACCACCCGGCGGGCCTTCCGGGGCGTAACACGGATGAACCGTGCCTGTGCCCTCGTTCCCATCGCTTTTCCCTCGCTCACGGAAATTCATCTCCACTCACCGTGGAGAAATGGTTCTTACTCCTGCTGCAACCGCTAACGGCGGCTACGGCGGTCTTCCTTGACGTGGCTGCGGAAAGTACGCGTGGGAGCGAACTCACCGAGCTTGTGGCCGACCATCGACTCGGACACGAACACGGGGATGTGCTTGCGGCCGTCGTGGACGGCGATCGTGTGACCGATCATCTCCGGAACGATCATGGACCGCCGGGACCACGTCTTGATGACGTTCTTGGTCCCCTTCTCGTTTTGCGACTCCACCTTCTTGACCAGGTGGTCGTCGACAAAGGGGCCCTTCTTAAGGCTACGTGGCATCAGACGTGCTCCTTACCGCTTCTTCTTACCGCTACGCCGACGCCGAACAATCAGCTTGCTGCTGGCCTTGCTCTTGTCCCGGGTCCGGCCTTCCTTCTTGCCCCAGGGGCTGACCGGGTGACGACCGCCCGAGCTCTTGCCCTCGCCACCACCGTGCGGGTGGTCGACCGGGTTCATCACGACACCGCGGACGGTCGGACGCTTGCCCTTCCAGCGGGAGCGACCGGCCTTGCCCCAGTTGATGTTGGACTGCTCGGCGTTGCCGACCTGGCCGACGGTCGCGCGGCAGGTGATCTCCACCATGCGCATCTCGCCGGAGGGCATACGCAGCGTGGCGTAACGGCCCTCCTTGGCCAGGAGCTGGATCTGGGATCCAGCGGAGCGGCCCAGCTTGGCACCGCCACCCGGCTTCAGCTCGACCGCGTGCACGAACGTACCCGTGGGGATGTTGCGCAGCGGGAGGCAGTTGCCGGGCTTGATGTCGGACTGCGAGCCGTTCTCGACCCGGTCGCCCTGCTTGAGGCCGGCGGGCGCCAGAATGTAGCGCTTCTCGCCGTCCACGTAGTGGAGCAGAGCGATACGGGCGGTGCGGTTCGGGTCGTACTCGATGTGAGCGACCTTGGCCGGAACGCCGTCCTTGTCGTGGCGACGGAAGTCGATCACGCGGTAGGCCCGCTTGTGACCGCCACCCTGGTGGCGGGCGGTGATACGGCCGTGGCCGTTACGCCCACCCTTGGAGTGAAGCGGACGCACCAGGGACTTCTCGGGCTCCGAGCGCGTGATTTCGACGAAGTCGCTCACGCTGGAGCCGCGACGACCCGGCGTCGTCGGCTTGTGCTTACGAATGCCCATCTTCTTCGCGCATTCCTTTACGTGTTGCTTGGTGTGTAGCGGTCAGACCCGGAAAAGGTCAGACACCGAAGATGTCGATCCTGTCGCCTTCGGCGACACTGACGATCGCGCGCTTGGTGTCAGGACGCTTCCCGTAACCGAAGCGGGTGCGCTTGCGCTTGCCCTTGCGGTTGACCGTGTTCACGCTCGTGACCTTCACTTCGAAGATCTTCTCGATCGCGATCTTGATCTGGGTCTTGTTGGCGTCCGGGCGAACGATGAACGTGTACTTGTTCTCGTCCATGAGCCCGTAGCTCTTCTCGGAGATCACCGGCTCGACGATGATGTCCCGGTGGTCGGCGATCCTCACTGGTCGTCCTCCTCGGACTGCGCGGCCTTGGAGGCACCGGCCGCGTGGGCCAGGAACTCGGCGTAGCCCGCCTCGGTGAAGACCACGTCGTCCGCGTACAGGACGTCGTAGGTGTTCACCTGGTCCGCGTCGAGGATGTGCACCTCTTCGAGGTTGCGCAGGGCACGCCGGTTGTGCTCGTCCTCGCGGGCCAGGACCACCAGGACCTTGTCGGACTCGGTGACCTGACGCAGCGTCTTCAGAGCGTTCTGCGTGAACTTGTTCTCCGCGTCCTCGGCCACGAACTGGCTGACGACGTGGATGCGGCCGTGGTTCGCCCGGTCCGAGAGGGCACCGCGCAGGGCGGCGGCCTTCATCTTCTTCGGGGTGCGCTGGCCGTAGTCGCGCGGCTGGGGGCCGTGAACCGTGCCGCCGCCGGTGTACTGCGGAGCGCGGATGGAACCCTGACGGGCCCGGCCCGTGCCCTTCTGGCGGTAGGGCTTCTTGCCACCGCCGCGGACGTCGCCGCGGGTCTTGGTGGCGTGGGTGCCCTGACGGCCAGCGGCGAGCTGGGCGTTCACGACCTGGTGGATCAGCGGGATGCTGACCTGCTGGGCGAAGACGCTCTCCGGCAGCTCAACGCTGCCCTTGGCGCCGCCCTCGGGGTTCTTGACCTCGATCTGGGCCATGACTTACTTGTCCCCCTTCACAGCGGTGCGGACGAGCACCAGACCGCCGTTGGGACCGGGGACCGCACCCTTGACCAGGATGAGCCCCTTCTCCGCGTCCACGGAGTGAACGGTCAGGTTCTGGACGGTCTTGCGCACGTTGCCCATGCGACCGGCCATCCGCATACCCTTGAAAACGCGGCCGGGTGTGGCGCAGCCGCCGATGGAACCGGGTGAGCGGTGCTTGCGCTGCGTACCGTGTGTGGCGGAGAGACCACGGAAACCGTGGCGCTTCATCACACCGGCGAAGCCCTTGCCCTTGCTCTTGCCCGTGACGTCGATCCTCTGGCCGCTCTCGAAGCTGTCCGCGGCGACTTCCTGGCCGAGCGTGTACTCGGAGGAGTCGGTGGTGCGAACCTCGACATAGTGCCGGCGCGGGGTCAGATCGTGCTTGCGCAGGTAGTCGCCGAGCGGCTTGTTGACCTTGCGCGGGTTGATCTGCCCGTAGCCGAGCTGGATAGCCGAGTAGCCATCGGTGTCCGGAGTCCGGATGCGGCTCACGACGCACGGACCGGCCTTCAGAACCGTCACGGGCACCATACGGCCCGCGTCGTCGAAGACCTGGGTCATGCCGAGCTTTTCGCCCAGAACTCCCTTGATCTGCTTGGTGGCCATGTCTGTGCGTCCTTAAAGCTTGATCTCGATGTCAACGCCAGCCGGGAGGTCGAGTCGCATAAGCGAGTCGACCGTCTTCGGCGTGGGGTCGATGATGTCGATCAGCCGCTTGTGCGTGCGCATCTCGAAATGCTCGCGCGAGTCCTTGTACTTGTGCGGCGATCGGATGACGCAGTAAACGTTTTTCTCCGTCGGCAGCGGCACCGGGCCCGCGACCTGTGCGCCAGTTCGCGTCACAGTCTCAACGATCTTGCGCGCCGAGCTGTCGATGACCTCGTGGTCATAGGCCTTTAGCCGAATGCGGATCTTCTGTCCCGCCATGTGGCCTGTTCGTCCTTAACTTCAGTGTCCGTAACGGTGAGCTGTCCGGTCACAGACGCCCAGGCCCGGCGAAATCCGCCGTGTGGCCGTGAGCCCCTATTCCCTTGAGAAACCGCAACAGGGCTTGCCCCTGCGGTGCGCCACCGTCACAGAGCCCGATGACGTCTTGTCGTGTGGCGGGCGGGCCGCCGGTGGGGGCGGCCCGCCCGCCACGCCCGGGACGGCTCCGTGCGGAGTCGTCACCCGGCGTGTGTGTGCTACTTGATGATCTTCGTGACGCGACCGGCGCCCACGGTCCGGCCACCCTCGCGGACGGCGAACTTCAGACCCTCTTCCATCGCGACCGGCTGGATCAGCTGGACGGACATCTCGGTGTTGTCACCGGGCATGACCATCTCAGTGCCCTCCGGCAGCGTCACGACGCCGGTGACGTCAGTGGTGCGGAAGTAGAACTGCGGGCGGTAGTTGTTGAAAAACGGCGTGTGGCGGCCACCCTCGTCCTTGGACAGGATGACGACCTGGCCCTCGAACTCGGTGTGCGGGGTGGTCGTGCCCGGCTTGATGATGACCTGGCCGCGCTCGACGTCCTCGCGCTTGGTGCCGCGCAGGAGCAGACCGACGTTGTCGCCGGCCTGGCCCTGGTCGAGCAGCTTGCGGAACATCTCGACACCGGTGACCGTGGTGGTCTGCTTGTCTTCCTTGATACCGACGATGTCGACGGTCTCGTTGACGTTGATGACGCCACGCTCGATGCGGCCGGTGACGACGGTGCCGCGACCGGTGATCGAGAAGACGTCCTCGATCGGCATCAGGAAGGGCTTGTCGGTGTCGCGCTGGGGCTCGGGGATGAAGCTGTCCACGGTGCCCATGAGCTCCAGGACGGCGTCAGCCCACTTCTGCTCGCCTTCGAGCGCCTTCAGGGCCGAGACCTTGGTGACGGGAACGTCGTCGCCGGGGAACTCGTACTCGCTGAGGAGCTCACGGACCTCGAGCTCGACGAGCTCGAAGATCTCGTCGTCGTCGACCATGTCGGCCTTGTTCAGGGCGACGACGATCGCGGGCACGCCGACCTGGCGGGCCAGGAGCACGTGCTCCTTGGTCTGCGGCATCGGACCGTCGGTGGCGGCCACGACCAGGATGGCACCGTCCATCTGGGCCGCACCGGTGATCATGTTCTTGACATAGTCAGCGTGGCCGGGGCAGTCCACGTGAGCGTAGTGACGCTCTTCGGTCTGGTACTCGACGTGAGCGACGGAAATGGTGATGCCGCGCTCGCGCTCCTCAGGAGCGTTGTCGATGTCCTCGAACGGGGTGAACGGGTTCAGCTCCGGGTACGCGCTGTGCAGCACCTTGGTGATGGCCGCGGTCAGCGTGGTCTTGCCGTGGTCGATGTGACCGATGGTGCCGATGTTGATGTGCGGCTTAGTCCGCTCGAACTTTTCCTTCGCCACTGGAAGTCTCCTAGACGTACAGAGCTATCTGGGTCCATCCCCAACGCGTGGCCGGGGATCGGATTGGTTACGTGTCCGCGGCTACTCGCCGCGAACCTTCGCCACAATTTCTTGGGCGACAGCGGACGGAACCTCCGCGTAGGAGTCGAACACCATCGAGTAGTTGGCTCGACCCTGCGTACGGCTGCGCAGGTCACCCACGTAGCCGAACATTTCGGAGAGGGGCACCTGGGCCTTGACGAGACGGACGCCGGAACGCTCGTCCATGGACTGGATCTGTCCACGGCGGGAGTTCAGGTCGCCGATGACGTCGCCCATGTACTCCTCAGGAGTGGTGACCTCGACGGCCATGACCGGCTCCAGGAGAGCCGGCTTGGCCAGCTTGACGGCCTCCTTGAAGGCCATCGAACCGGCGGTCTTGAACGCCATCTCAGAAGAGTCGACCTCGTGGTACTGGCCGTCCTGCAACGTCACCTTGATGCCGACGAGCGGGTAGTGCGCGAGCACGCCCAGCTCCGCGGCCTCCTGGCAGCCGGCGTCCACGGACGGGATGTACTCCCGCGGGATACGGCCACCGGTGACGGCGTTGGCGAACTCGTAGCCCGAGGCGTCGCCGCTTTCGGTCTTGAGGGGCTCAAGATCGATCTTGACCTTGGCGAACTGGCCCGACCCACCGGTCTGCTTCTTGTGGGTGAAGACGTGGCCCTCGACCTTCTTGCGAATGGTCTCGCGGTAGGCCACCTGGGGCTTACCGATGTTCGCCTCGACCTTGAACTCGTCACGCATGCGGTTGACGAGAACCTCGAGGTGCAGCTCGCCCATACCGGAGATCACGGTCTGGCCGGTCTGCTCGTCCGTGGCGACCTGGAACGAGGGGTCCTCGTCCGCGAGACGCTGGATCGCGATGCCCAGCTTCTCCTGGTCGCTCTTGGTCTTGGGCTCGATGGCCACCTCGATGACCGGCGCCGGGAAGGTCATGGACTCAAGGACGATCGGGTTGGCCTGATCGCACAGGGTCTCACCGGTCGTGGTGTCCTTCAGGCCCATGACGGCGACGATGTCGCCCGCGCCGACCTCGGGGATCTCCTCACGCTTGTTGGAGTGCATGCGGTAGATCTTGCCGATGCGCTCCTTGCGGCCCTTGAGGCTGTTCAGCACCTGGGTGCCGGCCCGCATGATGCCCGAGTAGATGCGCACATACGTGAGCTTGCCCAGGTGCGGGTCGCTCATGATCTTGAAGACCAGGGCCGAGAGGGGCTCGTCGTTGCTCGGCTTGCGGGCGAGCTTGGGCTCCTCGGTCTCGTCCTTGGGGTCGTGGCCCTCGATGGCCTCGACGTCCAGGGGCGCGGGGAGGTAGGCGATGACCGCGTCGAGCAGGGGCTGCACGCCCTTGTTCTTGAACGCGGTACCGCACAGCACCGGGACGGCCGTGCCGGCGATGGTCGCACGACGGATCGCGGGGACGAGCTGCTCCACGGTGGGCTCCTGGCCCTCCAGGTACATCTCCATGATCTCGTCGTCGGCCTCGGCCAGCGTCTCGATGAACTGCTCGCGTGCCTCACGGGCGGCGTCCACGTGGCTCTCGGGGATGTCGATCGTGTCGTACATCTCGCCGAGCGCGGCTTCCTGGTTCCAGACATAGGCCTTCATCTGGACCAGGTCGATGACGCCTCGGAAGTCGCTCTCAGCACCGATGTTGAGCTGGATCGGCATGGCGTTGGCGCCGAGGCGCTCACGGAACATGTCGACACAGCGCTGGAACTCGGCGCCGATCTTGTCCATCTTGTTGACGAAGCAGACGCGCGGAACGCCGTAGCGGTCAGCCTGGCGCCAGACCTGCTCCGACTGGGGCTCGACGCCTTCCTTGGCGTCGAACACCGCGACGGCACCGTCGAGCACACGCAGCGAACGCTCGACCTCGACCGTGAAGTCGACGTGGCCGGGCGTGTCGATGATGTTGATGGTGTGGTCGTCCCAGTGGGTGGTGGTAGCAGCCGAGGTAATGGTGATACCCCGCTCCTGCTCCTCCTTCATCCAGTCCATCGTGGCGGCGCCGTCGTGGACCTCACCCACCTTGTGGGTGACACCGGTGTAGTAAAGGATCCGCTCAGTCGTCGTGGTCTTACCCGCGTCGATGTGAGCCATGATCCCGATGTTGCGGACCTTGGCCAGGTCAAGAACAGTCTTAGCAGCCATGAGGCTCGTCGTCCCTCGGTCTTTTTCGATCCGCCGCTTACCAGCGGTAGTGCGCGAAGGCCTTGTTCGACTCGGCCATCTTGTGCGTGTCCTCACGCTTCTTGACGGCCGCGCCGAGACCGTTGCTGGCGTCAACCAGCTCGTTCATCAGACGCTCGGTCATGGTCTTCTCACGACGCCGGCGCGAGTAGGAGACCAGCCAGCGCAGGGCCAGCGTGGTGGACCGGGAGGCGCGGACCTCGACCGGCACCTGGTAGGTCGCGCCACCAACACGGCGGCTGCGGACCTCGAGCGCGGGCTTAACGTTGTCCAGACCCCGCTTGAGAACGACGAGCGGGTCCTGGCCGGTCTTCTCACGGGCGCCCTCCAGGGCGTCGTAGACGACGCTCTGGGCGATAGAGCGCTTGCCGTCGAGCAGCACCTTGTTGATCAGTGCGGTGACGAGCGGCGAGCCGTAGACCGGATCGGTGATGAGCTGGCGCTTCGGCGCCGGGCCCTTGCGCGGCATGCTTACTTCTCCTTCTTGGCGCCGTAGCGGCTACGCGCCTGCTTGCGGTTGCGGACACCCTGGGTGTCGAGCGAGCCGCGGACAATTCGGTAACGGACACCCGGCAGGTCCTTCACACGGCCACCGCGCACGAGCACGATGCTGTGCTCCTGGAGGTTGTGACCGATGCCGGGGATGTAAGCCGTGACCTCGATGCCACTGCTCAGCTTCACTCGGGCGACCTTGCGCAGAGCGGAGTTCGGCTTCTTAGGCGTAGTGGTGTAGACACGCGTGCACACACCACGACGCTGCGGACTCCCCTTCAGCGCCGGGGTCTTGTTCTTTGCGACCTTGTCCTGTCGGCCCTTACGGACCAGCTGCTGGATGGTGGGCACCGCGTCTCCGTCTTCCTCGTGACCTACGCCGGTTCTCGTAGCCGATATCGCTATTGACCTGCTGAACTTCCCGAATCCCCCGGCCCCCGATGTCGGGCGTGTCGCATTCATGCCCACGCATGGCGACAAGGCGTTCACACCCGGCCGCAGGCCGATTATGGGAGGGGGTTCGCATGCGCCGCGCGCCGTAGGACCTCATTACTGGGGCCGGGCGCCGCACACGCACGTGTGACCCGTCGACTCACGGGCACAATCACACAGGCTACCGCTTGCCATCAGAGTGGTCAAAACGATGTGCGACACGGCGAGAACCGTGGAACCGGTCCCCGCATAGCCGTGGGTCTCCCCTAGTCTACGCGGTCCCGGAGTTCTTTCGTCCCCGTTTTTTCCTCAGGGGGCGGCCAAAGGCGAACGAGCCGCCTCCCTGACGACTATTGTCACCCGGGAGGCGGACTCGAAGCTACAGAATCAACCAGAGGGCGACGGAGATCACCGTCACCAGGATGCCGAACACGGCGAAGACCGTGCCCGTGGTGATCAGTCCGAGCCCGTCCAACTCTCCGCGGGACTCCCGAATCGCCTTCTTCGCCTTGGGCCCGGTGACCAACAGTGCCACGAGGGCCGTGACCAGGCCCACGCCCGGAATCAGCGAGGCCACACCCAGCCACAGGGTCAGGAACGCTCCCCGCTCGGTGTCGGCCAGGAAGTCGATGTTGTCGTAGCCGGGGTAGGACTCCCCGGTGTCACCGCCCAGGGGCGGGTCGTTGAAGCCGGGGAAGTCCTCCGCCACGGAGCTCCTGCGCCACCTGCGGCTGACCGTGGTCTCGGACATGCCGTAGTCCGCCGGCGTGAAGCCGTCGTCGTACTCCGACTCCTCCCGTCCGTCGTGCTCCGGTTCCGCCGGATCGTCGTACTCCGGCTCCGCCAGATCGTCGTACTCAGGACCGTCGTCGTAGCCGGGCTCCTCGTCCTCCCCGGCCAGGTCGTCCCCGGACGCTCCGGTGTCACCCCAGGCGTCCTCCCGGACGTCGAACATCCGCGTGGCACCGTCCGGCTCCTCGTCCCTGGACCGGGCACGCGTCTGCATGTCGGCGATCGCGGCCAGGGGGTCGTCCGAGGCTGGAACCGCCGAGGAGAGCTCCCCGGTGTCGGGCTCCCCCCACGCGACGGCCTCCGGCTGACCGGCGGCGGCCTCTCGGCGCCGCTGCTCGGCCTCCCGGACCACGTCCGGCAACCGGGGATCGTCACGGTCGAACGCCCAGGTGTTGCCGGTCCCCGAACCCGCTCCCGGGTGGGAGAGCTCGTCGCCGTAACCGTCGCTCCACCGCTGGTCGGGCTCCGCGCCGGCCCAGCCGCCGGTTTCCCGGGAGGGCGTCCACGAGTCCGGACCGCCGGTGCCCTCCGCGGGCCGGTCGGTCCCCCAGGAGCCACCGCCCAGTTCATCGGTGTCCCAGGACGATCCCCGCGCCTCGTTACCCCTGAGAGGGCCGTCCGCGTCCCGGAACCGCTCGCCGGACATGCCCGTGTCCGACACTCCCGTGCCGGCAGGAGACCAGGAACCGGAGTCACCGCCCCACGGCTGCCCATCGGTCGCACCGGTCACACCGGTGTCGGGAGACCAGGAACCGAGCTCATCGGCACCACCGGCCGGAACCTCCCCGCCCCAGGCGGAAGAACCGCTCACACCCTCATCCCACGGCTGCCTCTCGGCGCCGGGCGTATCCGCGGTACCGCTTACGGAAGAGGGATCCGTCCCAGCGTTGGTGCCCCAGGCGTCCGCGCCGAACGCGTCGTCACTGCCGGGAGCGTCGACGCCCCAGGCGGAGGGAGCGCGCGCATCGTCCCACGGCTGCCCGCCGACCACACCGGTGTCGGGAGACCAGGGACCGAGCTCATCGGCACCACCGGCCGGAACCTCCCCGCCCCAGGCGGAAGAACCGCTCACACCCTCGTCCCACGGCTGCCCACCGACAGGAGCGCCAAGCGCACCGGTGCCCCCGGACACGGAAGGGGACGGGGCGTCCCAGGAGTCGAAACCGCGCCCGCCGACGGTGTCGCCGCCCCAGGTGCCAAGGTCCTGCTCCCGGGCGTTACCGGGGCCCCAGGGCTGGCCGCCCGGTGCCTCGGGGCCGGAGGACGGCGCGCCCCAGGCGGTGTCGTCTCCACCCGCCTCAGGACCGCGCGCGTCTTCTGCCTCACGGACACCCTCGTCCCACGGCTGCCCATCGGTCGCACGGGTCACACCGGTGTCGGGAGACCAAGAACCGAGCTCATCGGCACCACCGGCCGGAACCTCCCCGCCCCAGGCGGAAGGACCGCTCACACCCTCGTCCCACGGCTGCCCACCGACAGGAGCGCCAAGCGCACCGGTGCCCCCGGACACGGAAGGGGACGGGGCGTCCCAGGAGTCGAAACCGCGCCCGCCGACGGAGTCCTCGTCCCAGGGCCGGCCACCGACCGTGTCAGATCCGGCTGCGCCAGCGCCGCCGGGCACGGAGGCGGACAGCTCATCCCAGGCGGCGCCCCCTCCGTCCGTCGTGGAACCGGAAGCACCGTCATTGGGCGCACCGGGTTCCCAGGCACCGGGGGTGCCGCCGGTGTCCCAGGGCTGACCGGGGTCCGCACTGGAATCCCCGGAGCCCGTCTGGGCGGCATCGGCTTCCCCGGGGGCGTCCCAGGCTCCCGGAACGGGGATCTCCTGGGTCTGCGGGCCTTCGGACCAGGGGCCCTGTGAGTCACCCTCCGCTGAGTCCCCGGGAAGGGGCACCTGCGCACTGGCCGCCACACTCGGCAGGTCCGGGCCCTCGGTCTCTCCCGGAATCCTGGTCAACGGCTGGTAGGCCGACTCCCCGGCCCCCGGGTAGGAGATGCCGTTGGAGGGCGGCGGACCGCCCAACGCCTCCGGATACGGCTCCACCAGAGCCGGCCGGGACGAACTCAGCCCCGTGTACCCCCCGCTGTCAGGGAAGACCGTGTCCCCGGTCTCCTCGCCTTCGAGCGGGTCCTGGTAATCCGACTGTGTGCGATAGCGGTTCTCACTCGGCTTGAACCACGAGTCCCCCGCACCGGAGTCCCGCCGCTCGCCCCCGTTATCAGTCACCTGTGCCTCTCCCGCCAGCGCAGTAGCGCCGTCTCCCGTCCGCCTCAGCGGACCCTCTACGCGGCAACGGCGGCGGTACCACCCCCTGAGGGGGTGGCGGACCGCCGCCGTCAGCTCAGCAAACTACTTCTTACCGGTTGTACGGTCCGAAGTCGTACTCCTCCAGCGGGACGGCCTCGCCCGATCCCTGACCGAAGGTGTACTCACTCGGCTCCTCGTACCCGGAGACCGAGTACATGGAAGCCTTGGCCTCCTCGGTCGGCTCCACCCGAACGTTGCGGTACTGCGGAATACCAGTACCGGCCGGGATGAGCTTACCGATGATGACGTTCTCCTTGAGGCCGAGCAGCGGATCGCTCTTGCCGTGGATCGCGTTCTCGGTGAGCACCCGGGTGGTCTCCTGGAAGGAGGCCGCGGACAGCCAGGACTCCGTGGCCAGCGAGGCCTTGGTGATACCCAGCAGCACCGGGCGCCCGGCCGCGGGCTGGCCGCCCTCGGACACGACGCGGCGGTTGATCCGCTCGAACTTCGGACGCTCGACCATCTCACCGGGCAGCAGTTCGGTGTCGCCCGACTCCAGGATGTTCACCCGCTTGAGCATCTGGCGAACGATGATCTCGATGTGCTTGTCGTGGATGGACACACCCTGCGACTTGTACACCTCCTGGACCTCCGACACCAGGTGCTGCTGCACCGCGCGGGGACCCTGGATGCGCAGGACCTCGTGCGGGTTGATCGCACCCTGGATCAGCTGCTGGCCGACCTTGACGTGGTCGCCGTCGGTCACCAGGAGCTGAGCACGCATCGGAACCGGGTAGGCGATCTCGTCCGTGCCGTCGTCGGGAATGACGACGATCTTGCGGCTCTTCTCGGTGTCGTCGATCCGGATCCGGCCCTCCATCTCGGAGATCGGGGCCACACCCTTGGGGACGCGGGCCTCGAAGAGCTCCTGGACACGGGGCAGACCGTGGGTGATGTCCTGACCGGCCGAACCGCCCATGTGGAAGGTCCGCATGGTCAGCTGGGTACCGGGCTCACCGATGGACTGGGCCGCGATGATACCGATCGCCTCACCGACGTCCACCGGCTTACCGGTCGCCATGGAGCGGCCGTAGCAGGTGGTGCAGACGCCGATCTTGGCCTCACAGGTCAGCGACGAGCGGATACGGACACGGGTGCGCCCGGCCTGGACCAGCTTGTCGATGTTCTGCTCGGAGGTGTCGCTCAGCGCGGGCAGGATGACCTTGCCGTCGGCGTCCAGCGCGTCCTCGGAGAGGGTACGGCCGAAACCGGTGTTCTCGACGTTGTGCTTGCGCACCACGACACCGGCGGCGTTCTTCTCACCGATCTCGTGCCAGATGGAGCGGTCGGTACCGCAGTCGATCTCCCGGACGATGACGTCCTGCGCCACGTCCACCAGACGACGGGTCAGGTAACCCGAGTCGGCGGTACGCAGGGCGGTGTCCGCCAGACCCTTGCGCTGACCGTGCGTGGAGATGAAGTACTCCAGCACGGACAGGCCCTCACGGTAGGAGGACTTGATCGGACGCGGGATCGTCTCACCCTTGGTGTTGGAGACCAGGCCGCGGATACCCGCGATCTGGCGCACCTGCATCGGGTTACCACGGGCGCCCGACTGGACCATCATCCACACCGGGTTGTCGGCGGGGAAGTTGTCCTCCATGTTCTGGGCGACCTCGGTGGTGGCCTGGGTCCACACCTCGGTGAGCTCCTGACGGCGCTCGTCGTCGGTGATCAGACCACGGTCGTACTCGCGCTGGATCTTGTCGGCCTTGCGCTCGTACCCCTCCAGGATCTCGCCCTTGCGCGGCGGCGCGACGACGTCCTCGATGCCGATGGTCAGGCCGGACCGGGTGGCCCAGCGGTAACCGGCGTCCTTGAGGGCGTCCAGGGTCGTGGCGACCTGGACCTTGGGGTAGTTCTCGGCGAGGTCGTTGACCAGGGTCGAGATCTGCTTCTTGCCCACCTGGAAGTTGACGTACGGGTAGTCGACCGGGGTGGTCTCGTTGAACAGGTACCGGCCCAGAGTGGTCTCCAGGAGGTAGTCCTCGCCCTGCTGCCAGCCCTCCGGAGGCGTCCAGTCCTTCGGCGCCGGGGCGCTGTCGGCGATCCGCAGGTGGATCCTCGCCTGTAGGTCGAGGTCACCCAGGTCGTAGGCCATGAGCGCCTCGGCCGGGGAGAGGAACGCACGCCCCTCACCCCTGGCGCCGGCCTTCTCCGTCGTCAGGTAGTACAGACCGATGACCATGTCCTGGGTGGGCATAGTCACGGGCTTGCCGTCGGACGGCTTGAGGATGTTGTTGGTGGCCAGCATCAGCAGCCGCGCCTCGGCCTGGGCCTCGGCGGACAGCGGCAGGTGCACGGCCATCTGGTCACCGTCGAAGTCGGCGTTGAACGCCGTACACACGAGCGGGTGGATCTGGATGGCCTTGCCCTCGACCAGCTGCGGCTCGAAGGCCTGGATGCCCAGGCGGTGCAGCGTCGGGGCGCGGTTCAGCATCACCGGGTGCTCGGTGATGACCTCTTCGAGGACGTCCCACACCACGGGGCGGGACCGCTCCACCATGCGCTTGGCGCTCTTGATGTTCTGCGCGTGGTTCAGGTCGACCAGGCGCTTCATCACGAACGGCTTGAACAGCTCCAGCGCCATCTGCTTGGGCAGACCGCACTGGTGCAGCTTCAGCTGCGGGCCGACGACGATGACCGAACGGCCGGAGTAGTCGACACGCTTACCGAGCAGGTTCTGACGGAAGCGGCCCTGCTTGCCCTTGAGCATGTCGGACAGCGACTTGAGCGGACGGTTGCCGGGACCGGTGACCGGGCGGCCGCGGCGGCCGTTGTCGAACAGCGCGTCGACGGCCTCCTGCAACATCCGCTTCTCGTTGTTGACGATGATCTCGGGCGCGCCGAGGTCGAGCAGCCGCTTGAGGCGGTTGTTGCGGTTGATGACACGGCGGTACAGGTCGTTGAGGTCGGAGGTCGCGAAGCGGCCACCGTCCAGCTGCACCATCGGACGCAGGTCCGGCGGAATGACCGGGATGCAGTCCAGCACCATGCCCATGGGGCTGTTGGTGGTGTTGAGGAACGCCGAGACGACCTTGAGCCGCTTCAGGGCGCGGGCCTTCTTCTGGCCCTTGCCGGTGCGGATGGTCTCACGGAGCTTCTCGGCCTCCGCGTCCAGCTCGAAGTTGGCGAGCCGGTCCTGGATGGCCTGGGCGCCCATGCCGCCGCGGAAGTACTTACCGAAGCGGTCCCGCATCTCGCGGTAGAGCATCTCGTCGCCCTCGAGGTCCTGGACCTTGAGGTTCTTGAACCGGTTCCAGACCTCGTCGAGGCGGTCGATCTCCCGCTGGGCACGGTCGCGCAGCTGGCGCATCTCGCGCTCGGCGCCCTCGCGGACCTTGCGGCGGGCGTCGCCCTTGGCGCCCTGCTCCTCCAGCTCGGCGAGGTCGGCCTCCAGCTTGCGGTGGCGGTCCTCGACGGTGGAGTCGCGGCGCTGCTCCAGGTGCTGCTTCTCGACCGAGATCCGCGCCTCCAGGGACTGGAGGTCGCGTTCCCGGGCGTCGGTGTCCACCCACGTGACCATGTAGGCGGCGAAGTAGATGATCTTCTCGAGATCCTTCGGCGCCAGGTCGAGCAGGTAGCCCAGACGGGAGGGCACGCCCTTGAAGTACCAGATGTGCGTGACGGGAGCGGCCAGCTCGATGTGGCCCATCCGCTCACGGCGCACCTTGGCGCGGGTCACCTCGACGCCGCAGCGCTCACAGATGATGCCCTTGAACCGGACGCGCTTGTATTTGCCGCAGTAGCACTCCCAGTCCCGGGTCGGGCCGAAGATCTTCTCGCAGAAGAGGCCGTCCTTCTCGGGCTTGAGGGTGCGGTAGTTGATGGTTTCGGGCTTCTTGACCTCGCCGTGCGACCACTGGCGGATGTCGTCGGCCGTGGCCAGACCGATGCGCAGCTCGTCGAAGAAGTTGACGTCGAGCACTTAATTCGTCCCCTGCTCTCGAAGAATGCGGAAGTTAGACCTCTTCGACACTGCTCGGCTCGCGCCTACCCAGGTCGATTCCCAGTTCTTCCGCGGCGCGGAAGACGTCCTCGTCGCTGTCCCGCATCTCGATGGACATACCGTCACTGGACAGCACCTCCACGTTCAGACAGAGCGACTGCATCTCCTTGATGAGCACCTTGAAGGACTCAGGGATGCCCGGCTCGGGGATGTTCTCGCCCTTGACGATGGCCTCGTAGACCTTGACTCGGCCCACCACGTCGTCGGACTTGATGGTGAGCAGCTCCTGGAGGGCGTAGGCGGCGCCGTAGGCCTCCAGCGCCCACACCTCCATCTCCCCGAAGCGCTGGCCGCCGAACTGCGCCTTACCGCCCAGCGGCTGCTGGGTGATCATGGAGTACGGGCCGGTGGAGCGCGCGTGGATCTTGTCGTCCACGAGGTGGTGGAGCTTGAGGATGTACTTGTAGCCGACGGAGATCGGCTCCGCGAACGGCTCGCCGGTGCGGCCGTCGAACAGGAGCGCCTTGCCGTCGGTGTTGATCAGGCGGTTGCCGTCCGCGTTGGGGCGCACCGAATGGATCAGGCCGCTGAGCTCGTCACCGCGCAGGCCGTCGAAGACCGGCGTGGCCACACGGGAGTTCGGCGGCACTTCGGACGCGCCGACGGCCTCGAGCGACTTCTGCCACTCCTCCTCGACCCCTTCGACCAGCCAGCCGTTCTTGGCGAGCCAGCCCAGGTGGACTTCCAGGACCTGGCCGACGTTCATACGGCCGGGGACGCCCAGCGGGTTGAGAATGATGTCGACCGGCGTGCCGTCCTCCAGGAAGGGCATGTCCTCCTGGGGCAGGATCTTGGAGATGACGCCCTTGTTGCCGTGACGCCCGGCGAGCTTGTCACCGTCGGTGATCTTGCGCTTCTGGGCCACGTAGACGCGGACCATCTCGTTGACGCCCGGGGCGAGCTCGTCGCCCTCGTCACGGCTGAACACGCGAACGCCGATGACCTTGCCGGTCTCGCCGTGCGGAACCTTGAGCGAGGTGTCACGGACCTCGCGCGCCTTCTCACCGAAGATCGCGCGCAGCAGGCGCTCCTCCGGGGTCAGCTCGGTCTCGCCCTTGGGCGTGACCTTGCCGACGAGGACATCGCCGTCAACGACCTCGGCGCCGATGCGGATGATCCCCCGGTCGTCCAGGTCGGCGAGGACCTCCTCGCTGACGTTGGGGATCTCCCGGGTGATCTCCTCCGGACCCAGCTTGGTGTCGCGGGCGTCGACCTCGTGCTCCTCGATGTGGATCGAGGAGAGGACGTCGTCCTGCACCAGACGCTGGGAGAGGATGATCGCGTCCTCGTAGTTGTGGCCCTCCCAGGACATGTACGCCACGAGCAGGTTCTTGCCCAGCGACATCTCGCCCTGGTCGGTGGAGGGCCCGTCCGCGAGGACCTGGTTCTCCTCGACCCGCTGGCCCTCGGCCACGATCGGCCGCTGGTTGAAGCAGGTGCCCTGGTTGGAGCGCTGGAACTTGCCCATGCGGTACGTCTTGCGCGTGCCGTCGTCGGCCATGACGGTGACGTAGTCGGCGGTGACGTCCTCGACGACACCCGCCTTGTCGGTGAGGATGACCTCTCCGGCGTCGGTGGCGGCGCGGTACTCCATGCCGGTACCGACGAACGGCGACTCGGCGCGCAGCAGCGGCACGGCCTGGCGCTGCATGTTGGAGCCCATGAGGGCGCGGTTGGCGTCGTCGTGCTCCAGGAACGGGATCATGGCGGTGGCGACCGACACCATCTGGCGCGGTGACACGTCCATGTAGTCGACCTCGTCGGTGCTGACCTGCTCGAACTCCCCGCCCTTGCGGCGGACGAGCACGCCGGCCTCGGCGAAGGAGCCGTCGGCGTTCATCGGCGTGTTGGCCTGCGCGATGACGAAGCGGTCCTCCTCGTCCGCGGTGAGGTAGTCGACCAGGTCGGTGATGCGACCGTCGACGACCTTGCGGTACGGGGTCTCCACGAAACCGAAGGAGTTGACCCGGCCATAGGCGGCGAGTGAGCCGATCAGACCGATGTTGGGGCCCTCAGGCGTCTCGATCGGACACATACGGCCGTAGTGCGAGGGGTGCACGTCGCGGACCTCGAAGCCCGCGCGCTCACGGGACAGACCGCCCGGACCCAGCGCCGAGAGACGGCGCTTGTGGGTCAGACCCGCGAGCGGGTTGGTCTGGTCCATGAACTGGGACAGCTGCGAGGTGCCGAAGAACTCCTTGATGGAGGCCACGACGGGACGGATGTTGATCAGGGTCTGCGGCGTGATCGCCTCGACGTCCTGAGTGGTCATCCGCTCACGAACGACGCGCTCCATACGGGCCAGGCCCAGGCGGACCTGGTTCTGGATGAGCTCGCCGACGGTACGCATACGGCGGTTGCCGAAGTGGTCGATGTCGTCGGTCTCGATCGGGTTGGGACCCTTGACGGTGTCCTTCTCGACCTCACCCGCGTGCAGACGGACGAGGTAGTCGATCGTGGCGACGATGTCCTCTTCGGTCAGCGTGCCCTGCGTGTAGTCGGTGTCGAGACCGAGCTTCTTGTTGATCTTGTAGCGGCCGACCTTGGCCAGGTCGTAGCGCTTGGGGTTGAAGTAGAGGTTCTCCAGCAGCGCCTGGGCCGACTCCTTCGTGGGCGGCTCGCCCGGGCGCAGCTTGCGGTAGATGTCCAGCAGCGCGTCGTCGGTACCCGCGGTGGGGTCCTTCTCCAACGTGTTGCGGATGGACTCGTACTGGCCGAAACGCTCCAGGATCTGGTCCGTGGTCCAGCCCAGCGCCTTGAGCAGGACGGTGACGCCCTGCTTGCGCTTGCGGTCGATACGGACACCGACGAAGTCGCGCTTGTCGACCTCGAACTCCAGCCATGCACCGCGGGACGGGATGACCTTGCAGCCGAAGAGGTCCTTGTCCGTGGTCTTGTCGATGGACTTGTCGAAGTACACGCCCGGCGAGCGGACCAGCTGGGACACGACGACGCGCTCGGTGCCGTTGATGATGAAGGTGCCCTTGACGGTCATGAGCGGGAAGTCGCCCATGAACACCGTCTGGCTCTTGATCTCACCGGTGTCGTTGTTGATGAACTCCGCCGTGACGAACATCGGGGCGGAGAAGGTCATGTCCTTGTCCTTGCACTCCTCCTCGGAGTACTTGGGCGGCTCGAACCGATGGTCGCGGAACGACAGGGACATCGTGCCCGAGAAGTCCTCGATCGGGCTGATCTCCTCGAAGATCTCTTCGAGACCGGACTGCTCCGGAACGTCCTTGCGGCCAGCGTTTCGGGCTGTCTCAACCCGGGTCTTCCACTTCTCGTTACCCAGCAGCCAGTCGAACGACTCGGTCTGGAGGGCGAGGAGGTTCGGGACCTCCAGTGGCTCCTGGATACGGGCGAAGGAAACGCGGTGCGGACCAAGGGCGTTAGCGGAGGCGTTGCGCGAGGCTGCCAACAGGGGTCCTTCCGAAGGCTTGTGGCGGTTGAAGCGCGCACGCCAGACGATCCGTCACGGGAAGGACCGCCGCAACACGGTTGAGACGGTCACATCGAGCGGGAGCGGGCCACCGTATGTCCGGAAATGGAGTGGGCGGTAGCCGTTCACCGACATAGGGATCACCAAAGGGCAGCGCAAAAGAGCAGTGTAGCCGAACACCACACCGCTGTCCACTCACGGTTCGCAGCGCCACTCACGACACCGGCAGGATCGCCCGTTGAGGGCGATCCGTCAACCCCAACCAGGTGGTTCTCACCTCAACCTTGCTCGCCGAGTCGTCCAGAACTGCCGTCGGTGGACTGGTGCGCCTGCCCTGGCCCCGGGGGTGGAAGCCAACGGACATTCGAAGGATTCCCCCGCCGTGGTCGGGTAAACACTTCCTCAGGGCCTCACCAGGTTTCCCGGGACGGGAGGTTACCGCGTTCGGGGGACAGTTCGCACACGCACGCCCCGCCCGGGGCTCCCGAGCCCGCCCAGCTTCGCACACGCCGCAGGACAAGCCGTGGCGGACACGGCCGTGGCGCGTACCAGGATATCCGAGCGACGCCCGGCGGAAGGCCCTCAGAAAGCACAAAAGCGGCCGCCCCTCCCCGGGGGGAGGGGCGGCCGCGCTACGCAGACCAGCGGGCTTCTACGGCCCGCGGAGGACTACTTGAGGGTGACGGTGGCGCCAGCGCCCTCGAGGGCGGCCTTGGCCTTGTCAGCGGCCTCCTTGTTGACGCCTTCCAGCAGCGCCTTCGGGGCGTTGTCGACCAGGTCCTTGGCCTCCTTGAGACCCAGGCTCGTGAGGCCGCGGACCTCCTTGATGACCTGGATCTTCTTGTCGCCGGCGGCCTCGAGAACGACGTCGAACTCGTCCTTCTCCTCCTCGACCGCGGCCTCGCCGCCACCGGCGGCGGGGGCGGCGGCCACAGCGGTCGGGGCGGCGGCGGTGACGTCGAACTTGTCCTCGAAGAGCTTGACGAACTCGGAGAGCTCGAGAAGGGTCATCTCCTCGAACGCGGCGATCAGGTCGTCGTTGCTGAGCTTCGCCATGATGCGATCTCTCTTTCTCTACGGACACGCGTGCCTGTCGGCTTCACGTGCGGGCCAGTGGCCGGGCACCCTCGGTACCCGCCGGGGTGGGAAATGTTCAGGCGGCTTCCTCGGAGCGCTTGTCCGCCAGGGCCTGTGCGAGACGCACAGTCTTGGAGGGCAGCGCCTGGAAGACGGCGGCGGCCTGGCCCTGCTTGGCCTTGAGCACACCGGCCAGCTTCGCGAGAAGAACCTCGCGGGACTCCAGATCGGCCAGCTTGGTGATGTCCTCGGCGTTCATCGACTTGCCGTCGATGACGCCGCCCTTGATCACCAGGGGCGTGTTCGCCTTCGAGAAGTCACGCAGACCCTTGGCGGCCTCGACCACGTCGCCGTGGACGAAGGCGATCGCGGACGGGCCCTCGAGCAGGTCCTTGACCTCCTCGTCCAGCCCGGCCTCCGTGATCGCGATCTTGGTCAGCGTGTTCTTGACGATGCGAAAACGCGCGTTCTGACCGAGGCTGCGACGCAGTGCAGTCATCTGCGCCACAGTGAGCCCCCGGTATTCGGTCAGCACAACGCCGTTCGAGTCACGGAACTCCTCCGTGATCTCGGCGACCGCGGCTGCCTTGTCCGGCCTCGCCATGGGACTCCTTCCAACATTGATCGCTGGTCGAATCCCAAGGACCCGTGCGATCGGCGTCAGCACGAGAAAAGGCCCCGAGCGCAAGGCGCACGGGGCACGACCGCGTTCTACTGGGCGCTCAACACGCGCCCGGAACGGGAAGCTCTTGTGACACCTGCGCGGGCGCCCATCGCGGATGGGACCTTAGACCACCCGTTCGGGTGGCGACCAGCGGTCTTCGGCAAGAAACCAGCATACCGCACATGTCAGGGTGCCCGCCCACGCGAGCGGACCGGACCAGGTGAGCGTTCTCACCCGTGCGAGGGCACGGAACCGTACCGAGGGGTCCAACGTCGCGGTAACGACCGCCGCGGCCCGGACCCGACCATCGGTCCTCCGTGGCAATATAAGCGATCGGGCATCCCGCTTCCAGATATGCCCATCCCCCAAACCAAGAAAGCAGAGTTTCGTGAAGACTCGTATGCCTGCTCTGTTCGCCGCGGGCACTCTGGCCCTGTCCCTCACCGCCTGCGGCGGTGAGGCCCCCGAGGAGGAGTCCACCGACGCGGCCGCCGAAGAGACCGAGGGAACCGAGGACGGCGGCGGCATCCTCGACCTGCTCGCCGGTATCGGCGACAACACCCAGGGCATCGACAACTACACCCTCGACATCGAGATCGCCACGTCCGAACCCGAGGTCGGCGAGGTGAACATGACCATGACCTACGAGGTCATGGACGACCCGCAGAACACCCAGGTCACCGTGGTCATGCCCTTCATGGGCGAGACGATCCTGGAACTGTCGCAGCTGGGCGGGGAGAGCACCGACCTGACCGCGGAGGAGCTCGGCACGTCCATCGTCATCCTCCCGGCCGAGGGCGAGGCCCTCATGTCCAACCACAACGGCCTCCAGGAGGTCGACACCCCGTGGGCGCGCGGTGTGCAGGACACCGAGATGCTCGCCCCGGAGGACACGTTCGACACCGACCACCTCCCCGAGATCGCCGGGGCCCTCGCCGAGATCGAGCAGATCCAGGAGGCGGGCACCGAGGAGATCAACGGTGTCGAGACCACCCTGATCGAGGGCACGATGACCAGCGAGGAGGCCGAGGCCCTGAACGCGGAGCAGAAGCAGGCCTTCGACGAGCTCATGGACGGCATGGAGGGGACCATCGACGCCTCCCTCTGGATCGACGACGACGGCTTCCCGATGCGCATGGACTTCTCCGACGAGGTGTCCGACGTCTCGATGGTCTTCTCCAACCTGGGCGAGACCTCCTTCGAGATGCCCTCCGAGGACGAGATCACCGACCTGTAGGCACTCCCCCGCCGACACGTACGCAACGGTCCCCGAGTCCAGCGGACTCGGGGACCGTTCCCGTCTGTACGGCGGTCGAGGGGACGCGCCGCGGAAGGCTAGACCTCGAGCGGGATGCTCGGGCCCATGGACGTGGTGACCACGGCCTTCTTGATGTAGCGGCCCTTGGCCGCGGACGGCTTGAGGCGACCCACCTCGTCGATCGCGGCCCGGTAGTTCTCCACGAGCTGCTGCTCGCCGAAGGAGGCCTTGCCGATGATGAAGTGCAGGTTCCCGTGGCGGTCCACGCGGAACTCGATCTTGCCGCCCTTGATGTCGGTCACGGCCTTGGCGACGTCAGGGGTGACGGTGCCGGTCTTCGGGTTCGGCATCAGACCGCGCGGACCCAGGACGCGGCCGAGGCGACCGACCTTGCCCATGAGGTCCGGGGTGGCGACGACGGCGTCGAAGTCGGTGAAGCCCTTCGAGACCTTCTCGATCATCTCGTCGTCGCCGATGATGTCGGCGCCAGCGGCGAGGGCCTGCTCGGCACGGTCACCGGTCGCGAAGACCAGGACCCGAGCCGTCTTACCGGTGCCGTGCGGCAGGTTCACGGTGCCGCGGACCATCTGGTCGGCCTTGCGCGGGTCGACGCCCAGGCGCAGGGCGACCTCGACGGTCGCGTCGAACTTGGCGGTGGAGGTCTCCTGAGCAAGCTTCACAGCCTCGGCGGGGCTGTAGGTCTTGTCACGGTCCACCAACTGGCTGGCTTTGCGGTGGTTCTTGCTGCGCTTCACGCTGTTCTCCTAAGGAACTTGTGGTCACGGGGCCAGCGCCTGGCCCTGCCACTGCGGTTCGTGGACGCCGAGCGTCCCCGGCCACTCCGGCCCTCGGGGCCGGTGTCACCGTGCGGGGCTACTTGATCTCGATGCCCATCGAGCGGGCGGTGCCGGCGACGATCTTGGTGGCGGCCTCGATGTCCTCGGTGTTGAGGTCGGGCATCTTGGTCTCCGCGATCTCGCGGACCTGCTCGGCGGTGATGGAACCGGACGTGCTGCGACCCGGGTCGGCAGCGGCCTTGTCCACACCGGCGGCCTTCAGGATCAGCTTGGGCGCCGGAGGCGTCTTGGTGACGAAGCTGAAGGAGCGGTCCTCGTAGATGGAGATCTCCACGGGGATGACGCTGCCGCGCTGGGCTTCCGTAGCAGCGTTGTACTGCTTGCAGAAGTCCATGATGTTGACGCCGTGCGGACCGAGAGCGGTACCGACGGGCGGTGCCGGGGTCGCCTGACCGGCGGGGAGCTGCACCTTGACGAGTGCGGCCAGTTTCTTCTTCTTCGGAGGCATATCGGGTCCTTTGCCTGATCTGCGTTGTGTGCTGGCCCCTAGCCTCCCTGACGGCGCCGCTCGGCCGCGAGGGCCGGGACACCGCTGCCGGAGGAGGCGCGGCCACGCGCGGGGCGGTGGCCCGCCGAGGCCGGACGGGCCGGGACGCGGCCCGCCGGAGGCGGGACACGCGAATGGGTCCGCCGCGGGTGCGGACCCACCAAGTCTATGCCGATCGGTTGGGTGCCTTGGCATGCGCTTCGCGCTGGCAAGGGCTCGACCGGGCGGCGATGACCCGGGGTGTGCCTTGGCTGGGGCTTCGCGGCCGCAGGGCACGCCCGGGCGGCCGCGGCGGCCACAGGGCCGTGCCTTGGCGGAAACCCCGTGCTGGCAGGGCCACACCCGGGCGACGGGCGTCGGACGGGTTCAGATCTTGGCGACCTGGTTGAACGAGAGCTCGACCGGGGTCTCCCGGCCGAAGATAGACACGAGCACCTTCAGCTTCTGGGTGTCGGCGTTGATCTCGCTGACCGTCGCGGGCAGGGTCGCGAACGGACCCTCCATGACCGTGACGGACTCGCCGACCTCGTAGGCCACGTCGGCGCGGACCTCGCCGCCACCGGACGCCTTGGCCTGCTGGGCCTGCTCCGGCTCCTCCTCCGGCTCTGGCGCGAGGAGCTTGGCCACCTCGGTCAGGCTCAGCGGCGCGGGCTTGTTGGACAGGCCCACGAAACCGGTGACGCCCGGGGTGTTGCGGATGGCCGACCAGGACTCGTCGATCAGGTCCATGCGGACGAGCACGTAACCGGGCAGGACCTTCTCGGTGACCTGCTGGCGCTTACCGCTCTTGACCTCGGTGACCTCGTGCTCGGGCACCTCGACCTGGAAGATGTACTCCTCCATGTTGAGGGACTGGGTACGGCTCTCGACGTTGGCCTTGACCCGCTTCTCGTAGCCCGCGTAGGTGTGCACGACGTACCAGTCGCCGGGCAGCAGGACCAGTTCGTTCTTGAACTCCTCGACGGGGTCCAGACGAGGAAGCTCCTCGGCTTCCTCGGCCTCCCCGCCGGTGCTCTCCTGGGTCTCGTCGGCCTCGCCAGCGCTCTCCTGGGCCTCGCCGGCCTCGTCGGCGTCACCGGTCAGCTCCGGGCTGTCGGTGCCGGCCTCGCCGGCCGCGTCCTCCGGCAGCTCGCCCGCCAGGCCGGTCTCTTCCGCCGACGACTGATCCGGCTCCTCTTGGGGGAAGTCGTCAGAGGTCAGTGGGGACTCGGACACGGCTGCTCTTTCTCTCGTCGGATTCGCTCTGCGGGACGACGCACGCGAAACAGCGCCATGCATCGGACCCGGTCATGCCAGCTTACGGTCTATCCGGGCGGACCGGGACCAAGGTGCGGACGAGGAGGGTCGCGCCTCGTCCTGAATCCGAGAGGCGCGAACGCGAAGGGTGTCAGACGCCCTGCGGGGTACCGAACGTGCCGTACAGCCAGGTGATGGCCTCGCCGAAGCCCCAGTCGAGGAGGGAAACGTAACCCAGGACGATCAGAACGAAGACGAGGACCACGATGGTGTAGGTCACGAGCTCGCGACGCGTGGGCCAGCGGACCTTGCGCAGCTCGCCGACGACCTGCTTGGTGAACGTCACCGGACCGGTACGACGCTTGGGTTCCCTGTCGGGCTTGGCGTCGGCGTCAGTCTGAGTCACCTGGGGTCCTTAGGGTCGCGGGCTGCTGGTTGTCCCCGTAGCTGCCGGTGCTCGCGCGACGCGGTGCCCTTTGAGGCCACCACGCCGCGCGCGGACTTGCAGGGCAGGAGGGACTCGAACCCCCAACCGCCGGTTTTGGAGACCGGTGCTCTGCCAATTGAGCCACTGCCCTTAGCGGAAACTGCACTTCCACCATAGCCGGTCCGGAGGCGCTACGCACAACGTGCGCCAGATAACACCTGGGCCACGACCGGCTGACGCGAGAGAGTCTATGCGCTCACGGCCCCCTGGCCAAACCGTTCGTCCTCCAGGACGGGGGAGCTGGTTCTCCATCCCCTTCACCGCCCGTCCCGGACGGGGACTCACATGACAACATGGGACCATGACTGACCGACCTCGTATCTCTGCACGTATCAGCGCCATCTCCGAGTCCGCCACCCTCGCCGTGGACGCCAAGGCCAAGGCCATGAAGGCGGAGGGCCGTCCCGTCATCGGCTTCGGTGCGGGAGAGCCCGACTTCCCGACGCCCGACTACATCGTCGAGGCCGCCGTCGAAGCCGCCCGTCAGCCCCGGTTCCACCGCTACACCCCGGCAGGCGGCCTCCCCGAGCTGAAGCAGGCCATCGCCGAGAAGACCCGGCGCGACTCCGGCTACGAGGTGGAACCCGCCCAGATCCTGGTGACCAACGGCGGCAAGCAGGCCATCTACGAGGCCTTCGCTGCCATGCTGGACCCGGGCGACGAGGTCATCGTCATCGCCCCGTACTGGACCACCTACCCCGAGTCCATCAAGCTCGCGGGCGGCGTCCCGGTCTACGTCGTCACCGACGAGAGCACCGGCTACCTGGCCAGCGTGGAACAGCTGGAGGCGGCTCGCAGCGAGCGCACCAAGGTCCTGGTCTTCGTCTCCCCGTCCAACCCGACCGGCGCCGTGTACCCGCGCGAGCAGGTCCGCGAGATCGGCCAGTGGGCGAACGAGCACGGCCTGTGGGTGCTGACCGACGAGATCTACGAGCACCTGGTGTACGGGGAGGCGGAGTTCTCCTCCCTGCCCGTGGAGGTGCCCGAGATCGCCGACCGCACCGTCGTCGTCAACGGCGTGGCCAAGACCTACGCCATGACCGGATGGCGCGTGGGGTGGATCGTCGGTCCCAAGGACATCGTCAAGGCCGCGAGCAACCTGCAGTCGCACGCCACCTCCAACGTCGCCAACGTCTCACAGGCCGCCGCACTGGCCGCGCTCTCCGGTGACCTGGAGGCGGTGGCCGAGATGCGCGAGGCCTTCGACCGCCGCCGCAAGACGATCGTACGCATGCTCAACGAGATCGACGGCGTGGTCTGCCCCGAGCCGGAGGGCGCCTTCTACGCCTACCCGTCCGTCAAGGGCGTGCTGGGCAAGGAGATCCGCGGCAAGACGCCGCAGAGCTCCACGGAGCTGGCCGAGCTCATCCTGGAGGAGGCCGAGGTCGCCGTGGTGCCCGGTGAGGCGTTCGGCACTCCCGGCTACCTGCGCCTGTCCTACGCGCTCAGCGACGAGGACCTCGCCGAGGGCGTGAGCCGCGTCCAGAAGCTGTTGGCCGAGGCCAGGTAGAACCCCCTTTCGAACGCGCCCCGGCCCCGCGCGGCTCCGGGGCGCGTTCGCGTGTACGGGACCTGGCCCGGACCGGTGAAGTCCGGTGTCTCGGCACCACCGGTGCTCCTCATACGGCAGGCTTACTCCATGGAGACACCGACCAGCGCTCGCCGGTTGGACCGGCTGCCCAAGTCCCATCTGCACCTGCACTTCACCGGATCGATGCGCCACTCCACCCTGGTGGAGATGGCCCGGGAGAACGGGGTCCACCTCCCCCAGGCACTTGTCACGGAGTGGCCCCCCAAGCTCCGCGCCACGGACGAACGCGGCTGGTTTCGCTTCCAGCGCCTCTACGACATCGCCCGATCGGTGCTGCGCAGGCCCGAGGACATGTACCGGTTGCTGCGCGAGGCGGCCGAGGACGAACGCGCCGCGGGGTCCGCCTGGCTGGAGATCCAGGTTGATCCGAGCGGTTACGCGTCGCTCTTCGACGGGCTCACCGCGACCCTGGAGCTGATCCTGGACGCGGCCCGGGCCGCCGAGCACGAGACGGGGGTGGCCATCGGCCTGATGGTGGCCGCCAACCGCACCAGGCACCCGCTGGACGCCAAGGTCCTGGCCCGGCTGGCCCGCCAGTACGCGGGCAGGGGCGTGGTGTCGTTCGGGCTGAACAACGACGAGCGGCGGGGTCGCGCCCTGGAGTTCGAGGGCGCGTTCCGGATCGCGCGCCGGGCCGGACTGCTGTCCGCGCCGCACGGCGGAGAGCTCCAGGGTCCGCGCAGCATACGCGAGTGCCTGGACGAGCTGCGGGCAGACCGGCTGGGGCACGGAGTGCGCGCCGTGGAGGACCCGTACCTGGTGGAGCGGATCGCCGACCAGGGGGTGACGCTGGAGATCTGCCCGACCTCCAACGTGGGCCTGGGGGTCTTCGACGAGCTGGAGCACCTGCCGCTGCGCAGGCTCTTCGACGCCGGGGTACCGATCGCCCTGGGGACCGACGACCCCCTGCTGTTCGGCCCGCGCCTGGTGGAGCAGTACCGCATCGCCCGCGAGGTGTTCGGTTTCTCCGACCCGGAGCTGGCCGAGCTGGCGCGGATGTCGATCCGCGGTTCGGGCGCACCGGAATCGCTGCGCAAGGAGCTGCTGTCCGGGGTGGACTCGTGGCTGGCCAACGAGCCCGGGTGACCTGCCGGGGCCCGTTCGCCGACCGCTGGCTCAGGCCAGGAGCATCCAGGCGCCCTGGCCGAGCATGACCGCGCCCGCGACGAAGAACAGGGCGGCGGCACCGACCTGGATGGCGCGCTCGGGCAGCTTCTTGCCGAGAACGGCGCCCAGGGCGATGGCGATGGCGTCGGCCGCGACCATGCCGACGGTGGAACCGATCCACACGGGCAACCAGTGGTGCTGGGTGCCGACGGTGATGGTGGCGAGCATCGTCTTGTCGCCGAGCTCGGCGACGAGGAAGACGAGGAAGACGGTCGCGAACGCGGAGCGGATCCGCCTGGAGGCGGCACGCTCCTCGTCCTTGTCGGTCATCTCGTCTCCCCGCAGGGTCCACAAACCGAAGAACACGAACGCGACACCGGCGGCGAGAGTGAGCCAGTCGGTGGGCAGCGCGGCGCCGAGGACCTCGGCCAGCAGGACGCTCCCGGCGTGTACGGCGACGGTGGCGGCGGTGATGCCGAGGAGAACCGTGAGGGCCCGGTAGCGAGTGGCCAGGGACATCGCCACAAGCTGGGTCTTGTCCCCCATTTCAGCGATGAAGATGGCGAATGCGCTGAATGCCAGCCCCGTGATAAATCCTGTCACACTTCCTCTTCCGTCCGAGGTGCTCTGGGCGAAGGAGGCGGCGGACGCCACTTCAACCCGGCCTTATCCGGGTCAAAGGTCTCGTCCGCCCCCGGGACAGGGTTCCTGGCCTGACAGGGCTCGTACGACCGGGCCGCGGCGCGGCCAGGGTGTCGATCGTACGCATTGGGGACTACTCCCCTTCGACACGTCCGACTTTATGGGAAAGCAGAAGTGGAATGCAATTCATGGCTTTGCTGAATTTGTTTATCAGCTGGCCCTGAAAAACAAGTTAGCCGTGCCCAACTCAGAAATTGGGCACGGCTGGGAACGGTTCAGAGCGTGACGCCGACCATCACGGGCTCGTTGACGAGGCGGACCCCGAAGGCCTCCTCCACACCCGCGCGCACCTCACGGGCCAGGTCCAGCAGGTCCTCCGTGGTGGCCCCGTCGGGATTGGTCAGCGCCAGGGTGTGCTTGCCGGAGATGCGGGCGGGCCCGGCCCCGTACCCCTTGGCGAACCCGGCCCGGTCGATCAGCCAGGCCGCGGACAGCTTGACGTTTCCCAGGCCGTCGGGGTGGCCGGGCACCTCCACGTCGGCACCGAGGCGGTCGGCGGCCCGCTCGCGCACGGCCTCGAGCTCCTCCGCGGTGACCACCGGATTGGTGAAGAACGATCCGGCACTGCGGGTGTCCGGGTCGTCGGGGTCCAGGACCATGCCCTTGCCCCTGCGCAGGCCCAGGACGGTCTCCCGCGCCCGCTCCAGCGGCACGCGGGCCCCCGCCTCGGTCTCCAGGGTGCGGGCCACCTCGGCGTAGGCGACCGGGCGGCTGAGCTTGGAGCGGTGCAGGGCGAAGGTCACCTCGCACACCACGTAGCGGTCGTCGCCCTTGAAGACGCTGTTCCGATAGGTGAAGCCGCACTCGGCGTTGGTCATCCGGCGCCGCTCACCGGTGCGCCGGTCGTGGACGAGCACCTCGCGGATGGTCTGGCTGACGTCCTGGCCGTAGGCGCCCACGTTCTGGATGGGGGTGGAGCCGACCCGGCCGGGGATGCCCGACAGGAACTCCACGCCGCTGAGGCCCTCGGCGACGACGCGCTCCACCAGCGGGTCCCACTCCACTCCCGCGTCGGCGCGCACCAGCACGACGGACTCGCCCGTATCGTCGACGCCCGTCTCCTCGAAGGAGGTCTCCTGGGAGTCCACCAGGACCACGGTCCCGGGGAACCCGGCGTCGGAGACCACGAGGTTGCTGCCGCCGCCCAGGACGAGGACGGGTTCACCGGACGCGTCGGCCGCGGCCACGGCGGTGACCAGCTCCTCGGTGTTGGCGGCCGCGCGGAACTCCCTGGCCGGGCCGCCCAGGCGCAGGGTGGTGTACTCGGAGAGCGTGGTCACGGTCTACCTCGCCAGGCGCACGGTGGCCTTGGACCGCACCAGGACCTTGGCGCCACCGGAACGGGCGGTCAGCAGCACGCTGACGGTGCCGTCGTCGTTCTTGGCCCCGACCTTGCCCCCGACCGTGATCTCGGCGCCCTCGTCGTCGTCCGGGACCACCACGGGTGCGGAGAAGCGCACCGAGTAGTCGACGACGCAGCCCGGGTCGCCCGTCCAGTCGGTGAGCACCCGAGCGGCTTCAGCCATGGTGAACATGCCGTGCGCGATCACGTCGGGCAGGCCCACCGACTTGGCGAAGCGCTCGTTCCAGTGGATCGGGTTGAAGTCGCCCGAGGCGCCCGCGTAGCGGATCAGGTCCAGGCGGCGGACCGGGAAGGTCCGTTCGGGCAGCTCGGTGCCGACCTCGACGTCGGCGTGGCGCAGCCTGCTCATTCCTCTCCTCCCCGCACGACGAGCATCATCGTGGTGGTGACCACGTGCTCGCCGTCGGCGTCGTCGGCCACGGTCTCCAGGGTGAGCAGTTCGTTGCCGCCTAGGGACTTGATGCCCGTGATGCGGGTGACACTGCTGAGGAGGTCGCCGGCGTGCAGCGGACGGCTGTAGTGAAAGCTCTGGTCGCCGTGCACGACCCGGGAGAAGTCCACGCCCAGCTCGGGGTCGGCGATGGCCTGGGCCGAACCCGCCATGCCGAGGATCACGGGGAAGGTGGGCGGCGCGACCACGTCGGGGTACCCGGCGTCCCGGGCCGCGGCCGGGTCGGAGTAGACCGGGTTGGGGTCGTTGACCGCATCGGCGAACTCCCGGACCTTGCCCCGGGTCACCTCATAGGCCTCCGGCGCGGGATACTCCCGGCCGAGGTAGTCAGGGTTGATCGCCACGCTCTCTCCTGTCGTGAAAGGACCCGGACACGCGAACGGCCCGGTGAGCGGATCGCTCACCGGGCCGGAAGTTCACGAGAACTGCCTCTGCGCCGTCGCACTCAGAGACGATCGCACTCGAAAAGGGCGCTCGCCGAGGACTAGCGGGTCTCGCGGTGCTCGTTGTGCTTGCGGCAGTTCGGGCAGAACTTCTTGATCGCGAGACGGTCGGGGGTGTTCCGACGGTTCTTGCGGGTGATGTAGTTACGGTGCTTGCACTCCTGGCAGGCCAGGGTGATCTTCGGCCTCACATCTGTGGCAGCCACGTCGGAGTGCCTTTCTCGCTGGAAACAGTACAAAACGCCCGCGACGACCCCTGAGAAACGTGACTCAGGGGTCAGCGGGTGGTAGCGGGGGCCGGACTTGAACCGACGACACAGCGATTATGAGCCGCTTGCTCTACCGACTGAGCTACCCCGCCCCGATCAACGGAAGCCCTCCTCACATGGAAAGCTCCCGGTTCAGGCCGGCAGATCCTCCGCCGGCCACCCACCCGAGTGGACCGGACCTCATCAAGTGGTGGAGCCCCTTTACGGAATCGAACCGTAGACCTTCTCCTTACCATGGAGACGCTCTGCCGACTGAGCTAAAGGGGCGCGCTGCTGGGGCTTTCTCTCGTCCGCCCCGGGGGCGTTGCCCCCTTGCGCTGGTTATGACTATACAGGGGTTTGGGGGTGCTCTGCCAAATCGAATGCCCCGAGCCCGTGTCCTGACGGCGAAACCCCTGGTCACAGGCGCTTTCCCCGACCCAGTGTGACTCAGGCCGCGCCCTCGGAGACCCACACGTTGGACATGGCGTCCCGGTTGATCGTGCGGATATCCGCTGGCAAGCCGAGCCTGCGCAGAGCATCGGACAGACGGGTGTCGTGTGTGAACACGATCAGCTGCCGGTGCCTGCCCACCTCAGCCAGCACCGAGGCCAGGCCCTCCACGGTCTCGGTGTCCATCGCCTGGACCGGGTCGTCCAGTACCAGGAAGCCGAACGGATTGCCCTCCAGCAGCGTACGCGGCAGGCAGATGGACAGCGCCAGCGCCTGGAACTCGCCCTGGCTCAGCAGCCCGGGCGCACTGGTCTGGTCCTCGACGCCGTCGACCGCCACGTCCACCTCGACCCTGCGGCGGACGCCCCGGCCTGTCAGCCGCATGCCCTGGAGGTCGATGTGGCGTTCCTGGCGCAGCCGGTACCAGACCTGCTCGGCCTGTGTGGCGACCGGGCCCAGCCGCTCCGCCCGCAGGGCCCGCGCCTGCTCCGACAGCCAGTTCAGCGCGGCCTCGGCCGCGTTCAGCGTGTCCCGTGCCTCGATGGCGCCCTGGGCATCGTCCAGCCACCCCGAAAGCTGCCCGGCAAGCTCCGCCCAGCCGCCGGTGGGGTCCTCCAACCGCTCACTGGCGTCGCGGCGGGCGCTCACCGCGGCCGCCCGCAGTTTGCGGCCGACCACCTCGATGTGCTCGGCCAGCTCTCCCAGGTCGGTGATGTCCGCGCCGGACTCCCACAGCGCCCACACCTGGCCCAGCTCGCTCTCCGGGGGCAGCCATCCCGGCGCCGGGGACATCAGGAAGCGGGCCTGGTCCTTGGCCGCGTCAGCGCGCTCGTAGGCGGCCGCGACGACGGCCGCCTGCGGCCGGAGCGTCCGCAGCTGGGCGTTGGCCCGGCGCGCCCAATCCGCTCCCAGGGGCGCGGAACACGTGGGGCACTCGGTGTCCGTGGGATGGCGCTGATGGTGTTCGAGGGCCTGCTCCAGGAGCCGGACCACTCCGTGGGCGCGGTCGCCCTTGCTGCCCGCGGCCATGGCGAGCTCCATGGCCGCGCCGCGCAGTTCGTTGACCACGTCGGACATCAGTGCCCGTTCGGGCACCGCCAGCCGCCGCAGGCGGCGCAGGACCACGTGCGTGTCAGGATCCCTGGGTCCGTCGTCGGCGGCGATCCTGCGCAGGGCGTCCATGTCGAAATAGGAGGACGTCAGGAGGCTCACGGCCTGGGCGGCCCGGGGGTCGTCGGACTCCCGGAGCGCGTCGAGCAGGTGACGGAGTTCACGCGAGGGCCGGTCGCGGCGTTTGACGAGTCCGTCGCACACCTTGGCCAGTCGGCGCTCGGCCTCCGCCAGGCCGCTCAGCCCCAGCAGAGCGGTCAGCGTGTCGTACAGCTCGGCGGAGCGCCCGCTCACCGTGCGGCCGAGCTCGTCGTAGGACAGGAAGGGCCGGTAGCGCACGAGGTTCTCGCCCCACTCCAGCGTCCGGAGCGGCGAGACCTCGCCGTCCGGGCGGACGACCTCGCCGCGCGCCGAGCGAACGCTCTCACCCGTCCACCTGCGGCTGATCCGGGTGGGCCCCTCGTCCCCGGCGATGCGGATGTCCACGGCCGCCTCGGTGCGCTCGTCATAGTGCAGGTTGCGCCAGCCGTCGCGCCACCCGGTGGGCATCGCGTCCCACCGGGGGTTGCGCCCGGTGAGGGCGGCCTCCGCGGCCTCGGCGAAGCTCGACTTGCCCGATCCGTTGCGGCCCACGATCACCGTGAGGCCGGGACCGGACCCGAAGGTGAGCTCGGCCGGACGGCCGATCCCGCGAAAGCCCTGGACCCTGATCCCCGTCAGATAGGACCGCCGGACCCTGCCCGGGGCCGTCGGCTCCGACTCCGGCTCCGGCTCCTGTACCCGCTCGCCGTTCAGGCGGGCCGTGAGCGCGTCCTCGCCCCACAGGGCCGCCGTGACCCATGAGCGGACCTCGCGGGGGAGCCCGGAGCGCGTCAGAGCGTCCAGGAGCGCCGTCCCGCCCTCGAACGTCTCGGGTACCCGAGTCACCTTCGTCACCCCGCTCCTGTGTTGTTCCTGCACAAGCAGACTAGGACAGCCCGGGAGGAAGTGCTCGCCGAACGCTCTTCATCCGGCGGCGGATCCCCCGTCCCGAGACCCACGACACCACACCGGTTCCCACCGCGCTCGTCATCCGGCCCGACAACCGGGTGCCACCGGCGTGACGGCCGAGCAGGGGACCCTCAGACGCCGACGAGGCGCCTTCTGCTCCCGTCCCACGTGAAGTGCAGTGTCGCGATGCCGGGCACGTTCGGGTCCCTCAGACACTCGTAGATGTTCAGACTCGGCACACTGGCGAAGCAGCCCCACACCCGTTCCGACGTCAGGACGAAGTCCAGGTCCAGTTCCACCAGCAGGCCCAGCAGCCGCCCGTGCGTGGGTTCGTCGACCTTGGCGAAGGCGTCGTCGAGCAGGATCAGCCTCGGTGCCCACGGCACGCGCGCCGCGAGGGCGTCGAAGTGCGCGGCGGCGGCCGCGAACAGCACCAGGTAGGCCACCACCCGCTGCTCGCCCTGGCTGAGCGCCGTGCGGTGCCCCAGGCGCCGCTCGTCACCCGAGGCGTCGGTCACGTACACGGTGAACGTGAACCAGGACCTGTAGTCCAGCGCGGCGCGCAGCTGCGCGCCGCCCGTGGCCGTGGGGTCCAGGCGGCGGATCGCCTCGATACAGCGCCGTAGCGCGTCCCGGAGTCGCGTGGTCTGCACACGGGTGCGCTCCTCGGAGGGCGTGGCCAGGAGCGGCACGACCGCCTCCACGTCCGCGCCCGCGTCGGGGGCCAGCTGCCAGTCCAGGCGCACGCCGAGCCCGGCCGAGGTGGTGACGTCCTTGAGGACGTCGTTCATCGTCGCGATGAGGGCCCGGGCCTCGTCGATCTGACGGGCCAGGTGCCCGGCCAACTCGCCCAGCAGGTGCCGCTCGAAGGCTTCCTCCTCCGCGATCGCGACGCTCTCCTCGGCCTCGGTGACGGCGGTCGAGACCCGCTCGGCGTAGTCGGTGACGTCGTGGGCGCCCTCCTCGTCGTGCACGGTGAGGCGCTTGATCCCCCGGGACTCGCTCATCTCGGTGCGGATCTGCGCCCAACCCGCCGAGGTGAGCAGCCGGTTGAGGTCCTCGCGGCTGCTCAGGATAGCGCTGTCGTCGATCTCCGCGCCGCCCCCGTGAGCGGCGAGGCCCTCCTCTATCTGGTCGACGAAGGCCTCCAGCGAGACGAGTCGGGCGTCCGGCCCGGCGAGGGCGGCCTCGCCACGGGCAGCGAGGTAGGCGGCCAGGGGTGCGTCCTCTCCGGCGCAGGCCGCCAGACCGGCGGCCCTCAGCAGCACACCGTCGGGGACACCGGTGCCGGCCGCTCCGTCAGCGGCCTCCGCGGTGACGGTCGAGACCAACCCGTCCCCCGCCGCGAGCGCGCGACGCACCTGCTCGGTCCTCTCCTGCGTCGCCATGACCAGGCGCGCCTCCGCGCTGACCCGCTCGTCGCGGGACCGCTGGGCGTCTCGTTCGAGTTCGGGCAACCGCTGGGCGGCCTCCTCGGCCCTGGCCCTGACCTGGTCACGCGCGGTTTCGAGCTGCTCGGGGGCCACGCCCCGCGCCCGGTCGCCGAGCTCGATCTGGCGGCGGACGGTGATCATGTCGTCGATGGCCGCGGCCCGGGCGTCCTCGGCGAGCACCCGGTCGGCCCGCGCGTCCCGCCATGCGGTGACATGGGTCTCGTGGTCGGCCAGCTCCCAGGCCAGCACGTCCAGGTCCCGCAGCGCCGAGGCGATGAGCACACGCAGGTGGTCGAGGGCGCGTAGGGCGCTGTCCAGGTCAGCGCGTGAGGTGGGCAGGTCCTGCTCCCGCGGGGAGCCTTCGGCCTCTCCGGCACCGCCCACCGCCGCGGAGGCGCGCAGTTTCGCCCGGATGTCGAGCAGTTCCGCCCGGCAGGACTCCGCGGCGTCGCGCGCCACGTCGTGCACGCGGCGGGCGGCGGCCACGTCCCCGCGGGCGACTTCCAGAGTGGCCCAGGCGCGGATCAGCGAGGCCGGGCCGGGCAGGTCGCGGGAGACCTCCAGAAGCTCGGCGTAGGAGTGCTCGACCGCCCAGCGGCGTTCGCCCGCCTCTGCGAGCAGGGCCTCGGCGATCGCCATGCGGCGTTCGGTGTTGGCGGACTTGCGGTCGCGGGCGCGCTTGCGGGCGGCCTCGCCGATGTACTCGGGCTCGCTCTTGTGGTGGGCGCCGGAGGCGACGCCCAGGCGCCAGCTCCCGGAGAGGGACACGGCGCTGGACAGGGCGACGGTGCCCTGGCCGCCCCGGCGGTGCCTGGGCTCGGCGTCCGGAGCGGCCTGTCCGTCCCGGCGGTGCCTGGCGTCGTTCTCGGTGTCCTCGCCCCTGGCCCGCTCCATCTCAGCGTCCGAGTACAGCGCTATGGAGGACAGCAGGGACCGCAGGCCGTCCTGGTCGACGGTACGGCCGGCCCCGGGGTCTGAGGCGGTGGCCGGCACGAGGACGTCGAGCAGCGTCCGCCCCCGGAACGGCCTCGACAGCGCCGGGAGAGGCACCGGGGAGACCACCAGGTCACGCGTCGTCGGGTCCTGCAAGGCGCCGTCGGCGCGCACCCACCCGGCCAGCAGCCCGCTGGCCTCCAGCGCGGCTTCCAACCCGGCTTGCTCGCGCGTGCTGAGCCCTTCCGCGAAGTCCACCGCCAGGTACAGCGGGGCACCCTCTCCGGCGGGTCGCGGACGGGTGGCCCAACCCGGGCGCTCGGGGGCGTGTTCGGCGTTCCTCGTCCGCCGCTCCGCCAGCTCGGCGAGTTCGTCGGAGAGCTGGCCCTCCTCCCCCACTGCCACGTCCCGGCGGGCCCGCAGTTCCTCCAGCAGAGGGTCCACGGCGGCGTGCGCGAGGCGAGCGACGGTGGCGGGCACGTCCGGGTCCAGGACGCGCAGGGAGTCGCTGATGGGCAGTTCGACGCTGCCCTCCAACTCATGGATGGCCTCGCCCAGGGCGTGCGCGTGGCTGGAGTCCCGCAGCCGGGCCGCCCATGACCGGACGCCCTCCGCGTAGGCGGCGCTCTCCCGCCGCACTCCGCCGATGGCGTCCTGCTCGCGCGCGTGGGCCTGTTCGAGCGCGGCGTCGGCGCCCTCGGCCTCACTCGTCAGGGCGACCAGGCGGCGGTCGGCCTCGGCCTCGGCGGCCGTGAGTCCGGTCAGGTGGGTGGCCAGGTCGGCCCGGTCCGCGGCGCGGTCGGCGGACCCTGTGAGCCGGTCGTGGAGGCGTCCGAGAGCGTCGCGCAGGGCGTCCAGGTCGATGCCCTCCACGGGCTCGCGCTCGACGGCCTGCTCCAGCCCTTGCAGGTCCACCCGCGTGGTGCTCTCACGCGGCGCGTGGACGGCGGGCACCGGGTCCGGGACGGCGCCGAGGCCGTCATGGTCGATCCCCGCGGCGGCGGCCGCGCGCGAGGCCTCGGCGTGGGTCTGGCGCAGCACGTCCAGTGCACGCTCGATCGTGCCGGTGTCCTCGCCCAGCCGCTCGACGGCGTGCCGCTCCACCCGCTCGGCGTGCTCGGCGGCGACCCAGGCGGCCTCGGCCGCACGGATGTAGGCGCCCACGGCGGCGTCGTAGGCGCGGCGCTCGTTGCCCGTGGCCGTGGCGGCACCGCTCTGGGCGGTGGCGAGGGTCCCCTCGTCGGCCTGTGCGGTGTCACGGGTGCGGCGGGCCTGGTCGCGTTCCTCGGAGATCTGGCTCTCCGCCGTGATGAGGCGGTCGAGTTCGGACTGCAACCGCTCGGTCTCCACCGTGCGGTGCGCGGCGGCGTCGACCTGCTCGCGTACCTCGGCTACCCGTGCGCGCAGTGTGTGGACCAGGTAGTCCCGGTAGTCCTCCAGGAATGCGGTAACGCCCGTCCGGGCCTCGGCGAGGGCGTCCTTGTCGGAGCGGGCCTGCTCCAGGTCGGCGATGTTGCGGGCGACCTCGTCCAGGACGGACTCGTCCATGGGCGGAAGCGCCTCGGACAGGACCCCGACGAGTTCGCCGGCCTCCAGGCGGTCGCCGATGGTGGGGCGGCGCAACCGGTAGAGCAGGTGGATGAGGTTGCGGTAGCGGACGGAGTCGTCGATGCCGAACAGGTCGCGCATCACCCTGGCGCGGTAGGGGATGGCGCTGGTGAAACAGTTCTCGGCGCCGATCTCCGAACGGAGGCGGTCCACGGGTTTGGGGCGGCCGTCGGTGACCAGTTCGAGGTCGTGGCCGACCCGGCGCTCGGTGACGAAGAACACGCAGCGCGGGTCGGAGTCGCCCACCGCCATGACGGCGGCGCCCAGGGTCAGGTGGCTGGGCGGGGCGTCGGGGTCACGGGGTTCTTCCCGGTCCGCGTCGGCCTCGGCGCCGGACACGGCGTCGAGGCCGCGTTCACCGCGCTCGGTGGTGAACTCCACCCACAGGTAGCCGAGCCGGGTGGCGGGACCGGTGTCCTCGTCCTCCGGGGCCGCCTCCTCTCCGGCATCCCCGGTGTCGGGACCGCCGAGCAGGTCGGGGCCGAGCTCCTCGGACTCGGGGAGGCTGCCCGCATGGGGGCCCTCAGCCATCAGCCAGCGCAGGCTGGTCCTGTTGGTCCCCGTGGTGTCCAGCCGGCGCACGTCCCCGTCCAGCAGGAACGGGAGCAGCATCTCCATGGCCTTGGACTTGCCCGCGCCGTTGCGGCCACGCAGCAGCAGCCGCCCCTCCGCGAAGTCCAGGATGTGGTCGTCGTACTGCCAGACGTTGCGGATACCCGCGCGTTCGAGGCGGTAACGGGGGATGCCGCGGGAAGCACGGGGGCCGGAGGCGGCGAGGTCAGTCGGAACCGCCGCTGCTTCCGCCCCCGGGGCCTGGCTGGTCTCCTGTGTCACCACTGGACGCGCTCACCTTCTCGTTCGCCACCGCTTGCAGCACGGACTCCACCCGGCTCAGGTCGCCGTGAGGATCGGCGGGAGCGCCGGGCGCGGGGTCGTCACCGGAACCACGTGTCGGGGCGGGTTGTGTCCGGCCGTGTTTGTCATTGTCCTGGATCAGGGGGACGCGCTCGTCCGGTTCGGCCCCGTACCGGGCGGCCGCGGCGGTGAGCCGCCGCTCTCCGGGGGCGCCACACAGCAGTCCGAGCTCCGCCAGCATCTCCAGCACCTGCTCGCGCAGCCGCGCGGGGTCGGGGACCTCGGGCCCGGCGGTGCGGGCCCACATGGCCCGAGCTGGGGCGTCCGCGCCGCAGAGGGCCTCCAGAGCGGCGTGCAGCTCACGCTCCGGAACGGGGACGGAAGTGGCGGGCTGGCCGGGGTGCAGGCGACCGGAGAGGTGCCGGACCAGGGACAGGGCCACCTGGCCGGCCGGGTCGTCGGAGGGGAAGGCGGGGCGGGCCCCGGCCTCGTCGGGCATCACGAGGGCGACGCCCTCGGCGCGGACCTCGGCGTCACAGCCGAGGAGGTTGCCGAGCGCGGCCGCGGCTCTCCACTGGTGCGCGGCGAGGCGGTCGCGCTGCCGGTCGGGAAGCTCCTCGCGGTAGACGACGGCGGTCTCCGCGAGAAGGCGGCGCAGGGCCGTCTCGCCCTGCTGGTCGCTGTCAGGGTCGGTGTCGGAGGCGGCGGCGAGGAAGGAGTCCGGGTCGTCGGCGGCCCGGGGCAGGTGGGCGGCGACGGAGCGGGCGATCTGCAAGTGCGAGAGCAGGTGCGGATCGGAGGTGGGGTCGGCCTGGTGGTCGGCGATGGCGCCGGAGGTCTCGGTGAGGGCGCCGAGTCCGGCCAGGTGGCGCAGGGCGGCGCAGAAGGCGCGGCGCTCCCCGAGGCTCCGGGCGGGGTCGGCGTCGATCCCGGCCTCGTGCGCGGCGGCGCGGACCCGGTCGGCCAGCCGCCGGACCGTGGTGGGGCCGTGTTCCTCGACCAGGACCGCCAGTGCCAGGGCGAGGTAGGTGTGCGTGCGCGGGGTGAAGGGCACGCCGGTCGTGCGTGTGAAGGGGCGTGCCGTCTCCGTGGCGGAACCGCGTTTGACCAGACGGGCGTGGTCCTCGGCGACGGTCAGCCGGTAGCCGAGCACGCGTTGGAACCGCTGGATGAGCCACTCGGCGTGGGAGCGCACGAGGGGGAACTCCGCGGGATGGGTGCGTTCGGTGATGAGGGGCTGCGCCAGCAGGGCGCGGGCCGCAGCCTGGCGCTCGCCGATGAGCGCGGCGTCCTCGCTGTAGACGTCCGTCTTCATCACCCCCACGCTCGGGTCCAGGACCGGTTCGCGGACAGGTCGAGCGGACCCGTGGTCTCGGTGTCGGGGTCCGACCCAGGGAGGTTACCGGTGAGTTCGGGGTCTGCGACAGGGGTCACGGGGAAACCTTCGGTGTCCGGTTCCCCGTTGTCCGAACCGACGGGTTCCTCCTGGCCATCCGGCTCTGCCGAATCGGGCGGCCCCTCCGGGCCGTCCGGCTCCACCGGAGCCTCCGGGCGGAGCGGGTCCGCGGTGTCCTCGGGGTGAGCCGGGTCCGCGGTGTCCTCGGGGTGAGCCGGGTCCGCTGGGACGTCCTGCCTCCCCGAAGGGTCGGAGGCGGAAGGGCCAGGTGGCTCGTCCGGTGCGTCCGTTCCGGGAGCCTCGTCCGAGGGGCCGCCCGAAGGAACATCCGAGAGAGCGTCCACGGGGCCGTCCTCGGCGTCCGCCGGGCCGTCCTCGACGGTGTGCTGCCCGTAGGGGGTGACGCACAGGCGCAGCCCTTCCAGGGACAGCTCGCCGCCCTCACCCTGGATGGTGACCTCGGCCCCCGGAGAGGGGATGACGTGCAGGCGTAGCGCGAACTCCAGGTCCCCGGCCGAAACGGGCCGTCGACTCGCGTCTCCGGAGCCGAGCGCCGCGGTGAGGAGTTCCATGAGGACCTCCGTCCCGGCACCGGACAGGTCCAGGCGGGCGCGGTGGCCGGTGGGCTCGGTGAGCAGTGCGCGGATCTGTGCGGCACCGGCGCGGCGCCAGTGGGCGGAGGACTCGGCCGCGTCGCGCAGGCGTGCCTGCTGGGCGCGGTGGTCACGGACCGGTTCGGGCAGCCGGGTACCGGGGCGCTCGATGACGGTGCTGCGGTCAGGGGCAGCCTGCCACCAGCTGGTGGTGGCGGCGACGCCCTCGTCCGCGCGTCCCTCCAGGTGGAGGGCGGGGTGCAGTGCGTAGGCGGCGGTGGCGAGGGCGTCGGCCCGGTCGGGCCCCGCCTCCTCGAACCAGGTGGCCAGGCGTAGCAGAGCGGCGCGGCCGTGCCGTGGCGCCGATCTCCCTCCGGTGCCTTGTACGTCGTCCGCGCGGTCGTCCGTCCGCTGGTTGAGTCCCACAACTCAGCAGACTAGAGACCTCTCGGGCACGCCACGCCCGTTTCGGCACCACCTGGCCCCGACAAGAGGGCCATGTCACCCGATCTGATCAGGCATTATGTTCTTTTGAGGAACTTTGGCATGATTCTGGGGTCGCGGCGGAGGTGAACCTCACCTTCTCCGAGCACCGCCGGATCCCGGACCCGCCACCGTGTCCTGGCTCACTCCGAGGCCGGCACCGACAGACGTCCGCCGTCGGCGTCCTCCACCGCTTGGCGCATCTCCTCCGGCATGTCCTCGTGGTCGGTGATCGTGTAGGTGGAGAAGTACGTGGTGCCGTCGACCTCCACCGGGTCCCCCAGTTCGACCTCGACGTCGTAGGGGTCGTTCTGGCAGCCCTGGTCCATGCACCAGGTCCCCGAGACCTCCCCCTCGCCCCGTGCGACCTGGTCCGACCACTCCTCCCACTCCATGTCGGAGAAGGTGGTGAACTCGGTGGCGACGTAGTCGGTGGGACGCTGGTCGTCGAAGCCGCTCTCGTCTCCGTACCGGTTGTGGACCTGGGGGCCCTCGCCCTGCGTGCCCCCTTCCGATCCGTCCTGCTCCTCCGGGCTGGAGTGGCCCTCAGGGCTGGACTGGCCCTCAGGGCTGGACTGGCCCTCCGGACCGGTCGCCTCGGGGCTGTCCCCCTGGCCTTCCGGGCTCTGCTCGGTCTCTCCCTCGGGCACGTCGGGCGTGGTCACCTGCTCTCCGCATGCGGTGATCGCCAACAGCAGTGCCGCTCCGGTCAGGATCGTGCGCCTCATCTGGTCTCTCTCCTCCGTCGTTCTCTCCGGATCGCTGGTTCCCCTTGCGGACCCGGGGTTCGGGGCCCGAATCCGTCTACCCGCGCTTCATGGCCCCATGTGCCCGTGTGCCCAGCGGGCACCGGGCGGTGTGCACCCCCCTGTGTCCGACCGCAGCGAGGCCCCCCGGCAGGATGCCGGGGGGCCTCGACGGACCGCGTGTTCGATCACTGCGGGAGCAGGGGCCCCGCCACCCGGAGGTGGTCAGTAACCGTGGCCGTTGTCGTCCTCGTGGCCGCCGGAGCGGTCTTAGTCGACGTTGGTGCTCGCGGGTCCGTTGATGCAGTCACCCGTGGTCTGCGGCGACAGGATCGGGATGTTGACAGCGGCCACGCCCACAGCCAGCTCGGTGTTGCAGAGCTGAACGGGAACCAGCTGCAAGTTCTGGTTGAACTGCTGGTCACCGCCGTGCGAAGCGGAGGCGGGCGAGGCGGCTAGCATCGCGCCCAGGGCGACACCGGCGATCGCGGCGGCCGCTGTGAGCTTGCGCAGCATGCCGTCCCCTATTCGATGTTGGTGCTGATGGGGCCGTTGACGCAGTCGCCGGTGGTCTGCGGCGACAGGACCGGCACGTTGACGCCCGCCAGGAGGCCCACGACCAGCTCGGTGTTGCAGAGCTGCACGGGAACGGCCTGAAGGTTCTGGTTGTACTGCTGGTCACCGCCGTGGGACGACGAACCGGCAGAGGCGGGCGTGGCCGTCAGGATGGCGCCCAGGGCGATCCCGGCGACGGCGGCGGCAGAGGTGAGCTTGCGCAGCATGCCGTCCCCTATTCGATGTTGGTGCTGATGGGGCCGTTCACGCAGTCGCCGGTGGTCTGCGGCGACAGGACCGGCACGTTGACAGCGACCAGGCCGACGACGGCCTCCGTGTTGCACAGCTGCACGGGAACGGCCTGAAGGTTCTGGTTGTACTGCTGGTCACCGCCGTGGGACGACGAACCGGCGGAGGCCGGGGAACCGGCGAGAACGACACCGAAAGCAGCACCAGCGACGAGGCCGGCAACACCGAGCTTACGCAGCATTGAATTACCCTTCGAAATAAATTGAGATATTGTCTCGGTCGGACGGATTGCCGGAACTAGCTGATGTTGGTGCCGACAGGGCCGTTCACGCAGTCACCGGTGGTCTGCGGCGACAGGATCGGGATGTTGACAGCGACCAGGCCGACGCTGGCTTCCAGGTTGCAGGACTGGATCGGAACCAGCTGCAAGTTCTGGTTGAACTGCTGGTCACCACCGTGCGAAGCGTGAGCGTGAGCGGGAGCGCCCATGAGGAGCGCGCCCATCGCGGCACCGGCGACCAGGCCAGCAGCGGCCATCTTCTTGATCATGTTTCCCCCGAGAAACAGTTACGAGGCATTGACAGAAAAAGACGCAGGCGCTTCTTGCACCTGTGTCGCGGTGGACTGGAGCAATCATCATCCGCCCCCCCGGTTTTTGTCAACGCCGAAACTCGGGAAGCAATTTGTCCAGATTGTCGCAAGAATTCTTTTCGCGCCATCCACAAATGGATATATTGGATATGCTTCTGCTCGACTCACACAAAGGACTGACCCACGTACAAGATGGTGCCTGAACGTCGAAACGGGCATATCGCCAGCTACTCGCATACTCGCGACTGACCCTCATCTCCAGGACGGCCCGGAGAAAGGGTGAACCCGCAGCTCAGCGCTCCTGGGGCCGCACACCCCAACCGCCGGCTTCCCGCCGCCTGACAGAAAAAACGGCGTTACCCGCCCGTATCCAAAACGCGACACATCCGCGATCATCCGAATCCTGGGGGTGTCCGCCCCAGGACCGGAACAGCGTCGCCTTCCCCGCCAGTCGCCGCGACTATGACGTAGGTCACTCCAGCTTGGGGCGTGTCCGGCTCCCGCCGTGCGACGGTCCCGAACAAGGCGAGGCCCCGGCACCTCATGGCGCCGGGGCCTCGTTTCCCAGTGGGGCAGGACAAGGATTCGAACCTTGGAAGGCAAAGCCGACGGATTCACAGAGATCTCCCGCTGTGGGCCGCCCTGCCCCTGTCCTGCACCAACGGCCAGTTCGGCAGGTGTTCCAAGCGCGATGTTCCACCGTGGTCGCAGCAGAGCCGCCCAGACGGCCTCTGAGGGCGGCTTGACGTCCCGTGGCGGATCACGCCAGAGGCACCGTGTTCCGCCGTCAGCGAGCACCTCAGACAGTCAGTCTCTGGTCTTGAACCCTTCTGCGTCGCGCACCTCGGTTCGGAACCTCCGAAGACTGCCCGAAGCGTGCGCCAGCGAGGCTCCAGATGACCGGATACGGTCAAGAACCCGCATCGAGAGCCGTGCTCGCTACGGTCACCCCATGACCTCTGCTCCCCCACCTGAAAGTCCCCTGTGGCGGGAACGACTTCAGGAGCGCAAGGTCCGGACCGTCACATGGGCCGACGGCCACAGCCGCGCACTCAGCTGGGGCGGGATCATCGTGGGCGGGCTCTGCGCCACGGTCGCGGCATGGCCTGTGGCCATCACGGCATGGGACTTCCTGGGCCTCACCGACTGGCAGACCTGGCGCCTGGTGCTCTTCGGGGCGGGCGCCCTGGTACTGGCCGCTGGAGTGGTGGGCTCGAATTGGAAGCGCACCCCACCAGTCCGGCTCGTCTGGTTGATCCTGCTTGCCTGGCTGGTGGCCGCGGTCGCGGTCGCGGCCCTGACCGGACTGGCCTGGCTCCTGTTGGACTCCCCCGGATGGAAGCCTCCCACGGATCTGGCCCCCCGGCACCTGGAAGCGATCACCACCCGCGCGTTCGCGATCGTCGCGGGCCTAGGCGGTGTGGCACTGCTGGTGATCGCCTACCGGCGCCAGCGCACCACCGAGGCCGGGGGAGCAGCGGGAGGTCACCAAACTGTTCAACGAGCGATTCACCGCCGCCTACACAGAACTGGGCAGCGAGCATGCGGCCGTACGCTTGGGCGCCGTCCACGCTCTGGCCCACCTAGCCGATGACGCCCCCTCCGAGGAGGAGGTGCAGATGGTGATCGACGTGCTGTGCGCCTACCTGCGCATGCCCTACACCCCCGCACCCGAACCACTTCCGAAGAATGCTTCCCATGTTCGGCGCGAGGAGCACCGCGAGCGCGAACTGGAGTTCACCTCCTTCCGTGAGGTGCGTCACACCATCATCCGGATCATCGGCAACCACCTACGCGAGCCCACCCGCTGGCGCGGCAAGAACTTCGACTTCACCGGTGTCGTCTTCGACGGCGGCGACCTGTCCCGGTCTCGGTTCACCGGCGGGAACGTGAACTTCAGAGGAGCCGCGTTCACCGGCGGGGACGTGAACTTCATCGAGGCCGCGTTCACCGGCGGGGACGTGAACTTCGGAGGGGCCTCAGGGACATGCCCTGCCAAGCTGCTCGAAGCGATCGACCGCGGAGAACCAGGCGTGGTCACGTTGCCCGACCAGTGGCGACCGGACCCCGACGAGAACAGGGGGCGGCCAGGCGCCGGAGACTCTGGTTGACGCAGCCGATCGCTGGCGTCCGCGCCCCGCCGCCCATATCGCAAGAGCACTGCTCTCAATCCTAGGGAAGTCAGATCGATGTCCTCCAGGGTCGGACCGAGAGCCGCCGCGGCTCTCGGTCCGAGGGGGTTCTGCGGCGGTGCGGTGACGTTCCTCGACCTCGCGTGCGAGTACACCGACCTGAAGTGGTCCGAGGACAGCCGCGAACGACCGGGAACGCGAAAGGCCCCGGTGGCCAGCGTGTGGGCTGGTCACCGGGGCCTCTTCCCAGTGTGGCAGGTCAAGGATTCGAACCTTGGAAGGCAAAGCCGACGGATTTACAGTCCGCTCCCATTGGCCGCTCGGGCAACCTGCCTGGGGTGCGGCGACTTGTTCGTCGCGGCGCACAACCAAGACTAGCGGATGATCCGCCCGAACCTGAAATCGCTCGCTCGGGCGCGCCCTGGGCAGGGACTTCGGCGGCCGGGGCGGGGCGCGGCTAAGCTCAGAAGTCCTGCCCGCACCGGGGTCCGGCGCGGGCCGACGAGACCCACGCGGGCGTCCCCGGGCGTCCGCGACCCATGATGACTAGCGGGGTGTGAGCGAACGTGGCCGCCGAATCCAGTTTCGACGTCGTGTCCAAACTCGACCGTCAGGAGGTCGACAACGCCCTGAACCAGACCGGCAAGGAGTTGGCCCAGCGGTTCGACTTCAAGGGCACCGGAACCACCATCTCCTGGCAGGGCGATGACGGGGTCGAGATCAAGGGCAACTCCGAGGAGCGGGTCAACGCCGCCATGGAGGTCTTCAAGGAGAAGCTGATCAAGCGCAAGCTCTCCCTGAAGATCCTGGATCCCGCCGACGAGCCCCGGCCCTCCGGCAAGGAGTACCGCCTTCCTGTCAGCCTCAAGGAGGGCATCAGCTCCGAGGACGCCAAGAAGATCTCCAAGCTGATCCGTGACGAGGGGCCCAAGGGCGTCAAGGCCCAGATCCAGGGCGACGAGCTGCGCGTCAGCTCCAAGAAGAAGGACGACCTCCAGGTGGTCCAGAACCTCATCAAGGAGAAGGACTTCGACCTGGCCCTCCAGTACGTCAACTACCGCTAAGAACGCGGTGGTTCACCGCCGTGACCTGCGCGGGAGCTGAGCGGATCACCGAGGAGGGCACATCCGGGGCACAAGGCCGAGCGCGTTGTCCACGAGGGCGCGCGTTCGGTCTTGGGCTTCGGGCCACTCCCCCACGTAGGTGTTGAGCGTCACGGTCGGGGTGGAGTGCCCCAATGCCATCTGAACTGTCTTGACCGAGGCCCCCTCATGGATGAGCAGGGTCGCGAAGTAGTGCCTCAGGCAGTGCAGGCCGACGCCCTTGGGGATACCGACGGCACGGGCAGCGGGTGACCACACGTGCGACCAGTTGGCCCGGTGAATCGGGGCCAGGTCCCCGAAGCCACCGGTGACACCGCCCCAGAGGAAGACCAGCTTCGCCTTCCTCCATCGAGGGTTGTGGGAGTCTGTCTCGTCTTCGATCTCCACCTCCACCGGAGCGAAGCGCTCAAGATGCCGTTGCAGCGCCTCAGAGGCCACCTCGGGCAGTTCGACCGTGCGGGCCGAGGTCTTGGTCTTGGGAGGCCCCAGGAAGGGCTTACGGCCGGTCACAGCGATGAGCTGTTGGCGTACGTCGATCTCGCGCCGCCCGAAGTCGATCGCGTCGAGTTCGAGACCGAAGATCTCGCCGCCCCGGAGGCCGCAGCCGGCCCCGAGGTAGGCGATACCGGAGTACCGGGCGGGAAGGTGTGCGGCCAGGCCGTGAACCTGGTCAGGAGTCGGAATGTAGTGGTCGTGCTTGCCAGCTTCAGGCAGCCGCTGTTCCTTGCACGGTGAGACCTCTATCGCCCGATCGACCACGGCCCACGAGAACAGCGCGGTCACGTAGCTGTAGGCCACTCGGAGGGTTGAGGAAGCCAGAACGGCCGACCGATCCTTGATCCATGCGCGGATCTGCGATGCCCGCACCTGCGACATCTTGAGGTGCCCGAGGACGGGGTCGATGTGGAGCCGGAAGACGGACTCCATGCGTTCGGCTGTGGAGGCGCGATTGATCGCTCCCGAGCGCCAGAGCGCCCCGTAGTCCCTCAGGAGCATGTTGCTGGAGTCCGTGTCCACGGACAGCCCTTTGGACGCGTTGGCTTTCAGCTTGGCGTCGAAGGCTTCCGCGTGAACCTCGGGGTCTTTGCCTGACTTCTTCGGGAAGTTCCGTTTCCGTTGCCTGCCGAATTCGTCACGCCACCGAACTTGCCAACGGTCCCCGATGCCGTGTTCGGAACCAGGGATCTGCTTGTGCTCGCGGCAGGGCGTGTCACCTTCTGCGGCCTGGGACTTGTGCCATCGGTCGTAGACGGCCATTAGGCGGCCTCTTCCAACTCGGCGAGCTGTTCGCGGCCGATCCTGCGGCTGTACACGCGGCTGCGGTGGTGGGACTCGGCCAACCACCGGTCCACGGGATGCGCGTAGCCCTGCCCGGCGAAGGAGAACGAGCCGACCACGAGCGTGGTGTCCTCGATGGCCTCGGGCAGGTCACCGAGTAGTTCGTCATGACCGGTTTCGCGTGCCTGCCCCATGCGGAAATCCCGCCTCACCTGCCGCAGCTCCCCCAACGTGGTGGAATAGCGCCGCGACTTGGTGGAGAAGTGACCCCGAAAGCCCAGGGTGTGCGCCCACCGGTCAAGCTTGCGCTCCTCCAGGCCCCGCACCTCCGACAGGCGCCAGCACGCGTGGATCAACCTGCGCTGGTGGTCGGACAGGCCCAGGTGGTCCAGCGGAGCACCGGCGAACACGCGCCGGTCCAGGGTGCCGTCCTCGGTGGTGGACTTGGTGGCGTACTTGGCGATGTAGGCGGCCACCGCTTCCTCATCCACCCCACCGGAGGTGAAGGCGCCCGAGGTGATCGCGTGCACGTCCACCTGCTCACCCCAGGACAGGAACCTGGAACCGGTGTCGGTGTCGGCCGGGACCACCACGGCCGCAGCCGCGGAACGGATCGCGTCGGTGAGCAGTTCCACCGTCGCCCAGGCGGGCGGGGGTTCCACGAGGCCGTCCGGGCGTTTGGTGTCCAAGCGGATCACGGCATGGAAGTGGACCAGGCCCCGGGCCTGGAACTCGGCCACCTTGGCGTAGGAGACCCGCACCGTGCGGTTGAACTCGGTGCGCCCGATCCCGGCGGCGTCGGCCAGGTGGCGGCGCAGGTAGACGGTGAAGCGGCTCCACAGGTCCCCGGCGTGGTTGTTCCACAGCACGTGCCCGTCGTAGTCGTAGGCGTCCGCGTCCAGTGGTTGACCCACGGCCGGGTCGTCTGCGGTGTGGCGGCGGTAGCAGGCCGCACCAGTGCGGCGGGGGTGGCAGAGCACGGGCTTGCCGGAGGCGTCCGGTCCCCGGTGGACCGGGCCGAAGCTGGGGGCGGTCAGGGTGGCGAACACGCGCGGGTGGGAGCGCACGGCTTCCGAGACGCCCTTGTCTCCGCCGACGAGTCCGGAGCGGATGAGGTGGAAGGTGTCGCCCCGGTAGGTGTCGGCGCAGGCCGGGCACCGGGAAGCGCGGCGGTTGCCGCAGGCGACCATGAGCACCTGTCCGGGCTGGCCGGTGGTGGACCACACCGCCTCAGAGGTCCCGGTGGCCGTGTCCACGGCCGAGAGTTGGCCGCGCAGCCGCAGCGGCTCAGAGCAGCCACCGACCCGCTTGATGGTGGAGAGCACGTCATCGAGTGCGCCGGTGGCCACGCGTTCGCTGATCTGCTCTGTGGAGGGTGCGCGACGGGGCTGTGGAGCGTCGCCGGGGTGGGGCATGATGGGAAGCGCCTTTCGTTCCTTGCATTCGCGTGTGGGGTTCGTTGGGTAGGTGAAGCCCCGGCCCGGGTGGTGTGTGGAAGCAGCCCCAGGCCGGGAACGTTTCGCGGACCCCGGCACGGTGACGGTTCTTGGTCGGATTGGGCACCGTGTCGGGGGCGGATTCAAAAGTCGGTGTCGGCGTCCATGGGGGTGTCGACAGGCAGGGGCGCGACCTTCAGCAGCGCCCACCCGGTGTCACCGCAGGCCGGGCAGTCCGGCACCCAGGGCACCCGGGCGTTCTCGCAGCGTTGGTGTCCGCTGACCGGGTCGATGTCGCAGGAGGGGCAAGGTCCCCAGTCTTCGCGGACGTTGCCGTGGTCCCTTGTGGTGTGCCGGAAGAACGACGGGGCGCCGTGGGTGCCCCGGGGGTAGCGGGTGAAGTCCCACCCGGAGTGGCGGCCGTTCACCCCGGTGCAGGAGGGGCACAGCTTCCACTGGCCCTTGCGCCCCTTCTTGGGCAGGCAGCCGCGTCCCTCGCACTGGTCGCACAGCTCGCTGTCGGGCAGCAGGGCGAGCGGGGCGGGTACGGGCAGGTTCGCGAAGTCCCCGGCGGCCAGAGCGCCTTCCACCTTGGCGAAGAAGCCAGAACGGGTCATGCGGGTGGAGGAAGCGAGAGCGGAAGCGGCGAGCACCATAAGGTCTCCTCGAAGTGGCTTGAGCCAGTAGTGGCTTAAGCCAGTAGAGCACACCTGTTGAGAGTGGTCAAGCTACTGGCTTGAGCCAGCTTGTACGCTGGGTGTATGACACCGACCGAGGAACCTCTTCTGCCGAGTCGCCGCATAGCGAATGACTTGCGCGACTCCATCACCAGCGGTGTGCTGGAACCCGGCGAGAAGCTGCCATCCGAACGTGAGTTGGCCCAGCGGTACGGGACAGCGCGCAACACAGCCCGGGAGGCCATGCGCCTACTCGCTGACGAAGGGCTAGTGGACGCCCAGCACGGGCGGGGCGTCTTCGTGCGCGCTAAGCGGCAGCTCTTCCGATTCGGCAGCGAGCGCTACTCGCGACGGTTGCGCGAGGAGACCGGCCTGTCCCCCTACCGAGCCGAACTCGCACGCCAGGGCATGGCCGCACGCGTTGACTGCACCTCCATCGAGCGGGTACACCCGCCCGGCCGAGTGAGGGAGCGGCTCGGGCTTGCCGACGACGCTCAGGTGATTCGCCGGGAGAACTGGTACTACGCGGACGAGGCTCCTGTGCAGCTCGGAATTACCTACATCCCCGTGGAAGTCGCCGGGGATACCGTGCTGGCCAACTCCGCCAACATGGGCAAGGGCAGCCTCTACGCACGCTTCGAGGAGCAAGGACACGCGATCACCCGTGTGCGCGAAGAGATCTGCGCCCGGATGCCGACCCGGGATGAGGTCAAAGGACTGTCGATCCCTGACGGTGTGCCGGTCATCGACGTTCTCCACACAGGCATTGACCAGGAAGGCACGCCCTTCGAAGTCACGAACTTCATCATGCGCGCGGACTTCGCAGCACTGGACTACAACATGCCGGTAGAGGACTGAGGACCGATGAGCCACGAGGTGGAAGTCCGACCACGCGAAGAGCAGGACCTAGACACCTGCGCCCGGTTGCTGGTGGAGGTACACGAGCGAGACGGCTACCCCGTGGAAGGCGTTGCCGACCCCCGGGGATGGCTGGAACTCGACGAGAGCGGCCGGGCATGGGTCGCACTAACCGAAGGGTCGGTAGCCGGACACGTCAGCCTCAGTCCCAACAGCAGCGATGACGCCGTGAAGCTGTGGAAGGCCCAGAACAGCAGCAAACGGGAACTCGTGGCCTCAGTCGGCAGATTGTTCGTCTCCCCCACTGCGAGAGGGCGAGGAGCCGCACAGGCGTTGATGAGACAGGTCACGGAGTTCGGCCAAAAGCACGGTTGGCAACTCGTCCTGGACGTGATGGAGAAGGACCAGGCCGCGATACGCCTCTACGAGCGTCTGGGATGGGTGTGCATCGGGGAGATCACCCACCGGCTCGGAGAAGGACAGGAGATACCGGCTCGGGCCTATGCCCTGTCCTGTTGAAGGTTTCCTTACTTCCTCAAGCCCGCACCTGCGGTGCGGGGAGGTCCTGGTGGGGTCGGCGGCGCTCAGACTTTAGGCACCTCTCCGGGGCAGGATCCTCCTGAACCACCGCCAGGGGGCCGGAGGGGTGAAGACGGGGTGAGGGGGCGAGCCCCCTCCCCATTGGCGGGGCAAGCGTAATGGCCCCCTGGCGGTGGTTCAGCCAGCCCCGGACAGGACACCGCCCAAAGTCTGATCACCACCTCAGGGAGGTGGGGAGGGTACGGGAGGAAGGGATTGGGAGGGGTGTGGGGGTGGGGCCTGGTTCCTTTGCTGGGTCGACCCGGGCGGGTCGAAGCGCCAGGCGTATGAGGCAGGCCGGGCCGGGTGTGCGGGAGCGAAGCGCTCGAAAGGGGTGCGGGGCCGGCGGCGGGGTGGTGTTCGGGGGTCGAGGGCGCGGCAGGGGCGAGCGGGTGCGGATGCCGCGGGCACAGTTCACCGGGGAGCGTTCTCCACGGGCGAATCAGTGCGAGCGTGTTGATGTACCGAGCAACCAGGGTGCGCAGAGCGCGGTCGCTGGACACCCTGCCGGGTGCCCGGCGGTAGGCGCGCCGCGTCCGCGCTCGCCAGCGTCCCGCGCGGCGCGTCCTCGCGCGCCCCGCCGTGCCCAAGGAGTTCGGGCACGGCATTCGTCACGGGGTGAGCGAACCAAGGGCAGCACCAGTCCAGGGACACCAAGGGGTGTGGTGGACCGACAGAGCACACAGGCCGGGCAAGCGTCAGGATCCAGACAACCAGGCCAGGACAGCAGCCAGGGAGCGGGCAGCACGCGAAGCGTGTGGCCTCAGGCAAACGCAAAGGAAGAGAAGCGAGGCTAAAAAGCGCGGGAGTGTGGGGGATGTGAATGAAACCTAAGGTAACATTATTGCATCAATTCAGCAAAGAAGTGGTAAATATCTATCCCTGTGCGGGTCATCACTACTACGCTCCGAGATCGGAGATCAGCGCAGCGGTCGGAGCGTAGTAGTGATGACCCTCCAAGACACAAAAAAACACACTCTCTGTAATAACTGCAGGTGAGAGCGTGTAAAGGTTGCGCGTCCCAGGCGTGTTAGGCTCCGTCCACGCGAGCGTGGACGGAGCCTAACACGCCTGGAGGGCACAACGGCAAGTAGATCGGCGACCTATCTTTGCCATGGAAGGCTATGCATCCACGAGTTCAGGCGAGTCTTCCACTGCAGCAAGCCGGGTATGGAAGCGCTCGCTTGGTGTTGGCCTAGCAGCTTCTAGGACAAAGTCAAGGAACTCAACCCCAGCCGTCAGCAGGTCATCTTCGACGTCCAGCCTTGACCAGTGTTTGATCTCGAAGTCAACGGCGAGAGCGAACCAAGCTTCTCGGCCTGCGAACTCGCCTTCCATGAACCGGTGCAGGTCACCAGCAGTCTGGAAGTAAGGGTCGCCCCATACAGCAGCTTCCTCCGCTGTGAAGCATGCATAGGCCCAGACTGAAGCTCGTTCGTGTGCACCATTGAGTGCGGTGAACAGAACGACCTTGCCAGCAACTGAGAAGGTACCGGCCAAGGGACACTCATAGCCGTACCAAACCTGCAGGTCTTCCGCAGTGTTGTTAGGCAACCACGGAGCGTTCCCCCGTGCCACCAAGCTGTCGAGATTCATGTGTTCACCTCATCTCCTTGGTACCCATCAAAGCATGCATCGAAGCTATCCGCCATGTGATTCGGCCAAGGATACTCGGGAGCGTGCAGCGGATCAGTCGCTGGCCACACCACAGACACGTGCGAAGGCCGGAACACCCTGCCGGGAGTGTGGACGACAGCAAAACCTGCTTGCCGAAAGCACTTGGCTGCTGCGATCCGCCAGCTAGCTGCTTGTAGATCCCGTTGCTTGATCTCCCTGCCTCCAAGGATGTACGCGAGCATGTCGCTCAGAGTCACCTGCTCATCCTTGACAAGCAGGGACACATCCACCTCAGGAGGCAACTTCCCTCTGTCTACACGAGGGGCTGAGCGATAACGATCACCTTTGAGAGATACCTGAGCCAACAGACTGTTGTCAGGGACACAGTCTTCAGGTGGGGGGCCGCAGCGGCAGAGACGGCTCCGAAACATGAGCTGGGGGGAGAGCGCCGGGGTCATAAGACGCCAGTGTAGATGGAACCCCTATAGCGCACAGTAAAACCACCTATTCAGCCAGCTCTTCGCTCCTGACAAGCGCACCTGCGCACCCCTCCAGGGCACACCCAGGGCACACGGGTCCGGGATGTAGCGCGAAACAGCGAGAAGCACCAAGAGACGTAACAGCACGTCAGAGGGCATCCCCGTCTCCTGAGCTGGGAGGCCGGGATGCCCTTCTCAGTACGTCAACTACAGGTAGCGACGATCGAACGGCCGCCCACCTCCTGGTGGGCGGCCGTCGCCGTGTCTATCCACCCATGTCCCACTCCCGGCGCAGTCCCCGCAGCCGCCGGATGCGCTCCGCGGTCCGCGGGTGGGCGGAGAAGAGACGACCCACCCCGCCCGGGAACGGGTTGGTGGTCATCAGGTGCGCCGAAGCCAGCAGGCTGCGCTCCCGCGGCAGCGGGTACCGGTACGCGCCCACCTCCAGCTTGCGCAGCGCTCCGGCCAGCCCCTCCGGGTCCCCGGTCAGCCGTGCGGCCTGCTCGTCGGCCCGGAACTCGCGCCGGCGCCCCACGCCGAAGTAGACGATCAGCGCCGCGAGGGGTGCCAGCAGCACCACCATCAGCCCGCCGAGCAGGTTGGGCATGTCGGTCTCCTCCGAGTCCCCGAGCGGGAGGAGGAACGCGACCATGGACATGGCCGTGATCACCGCGGTCAGGGTGGCCGCGACCGAGCTGATCAGGGTGTCGTGGGCGCGGATGTGCGCCAGTTCGTGGGCGATGACCCCGCGCAGCTCGCGCTCGTTCAGAGTGCGTAACAGCCCTGTGGTGCAGCACACGGCGGCACGTCGCGGGCTCCCGCCGGTGGCGAAGGCGTTGGGCGAGCGCACGGGCGACAGGTACAGCCTCGGCATCGGCTGCCTGGCCGCTGTGGCCAGCTCACGGACGATCCGGTACAGCTCGGGCTGCTCGATCTCGCTGACCGGCCGAGCCCGCATCGCGCGCAGCGCCAGGGTCTCACCGAAGAGGTAGACCAGCACCCCGGCGCACACCACCAGGGTCAGGGAGAACTGGGCGCCCTTCTCGGCGCCGCACAGCCAGCCGACCATGACGACGAGCACCGCGACGCCGACGAACAGACCGACCGCACGGGCCACGTTGACGTGCACGCCGCCACCTCCCCACTCAGCCGACCATGGATGCGCATACATGGTGACAAACGTGCGGGTCGGCGCTCCGCGTTCCCCCTGTGGCCAGCCGCCGGTCACACCCCTGGTCTCCCCGGCCCCTCACATGCCCCGTACCGCTCGCCTCCCACCGGCCCCTCTCCCCTCCTCCCGGTGCCCGGGCGCTCACTGTGCCCCGCAGCACGTGTGAGAATCGCCACCCGGGCACCTCCGCGGTGGGCCAGACGACCTATAGTGCGAGCGTGGCCCTCATCACTCCGCGTACCAGGCCGTCGGGACTCCGACCCCTCGGTCCGGTGTGCGGATGGCCGTGTCGTTGAGGACTGGCTCCTTCACGACCCGGCCGTCGCGGCGCGGCCGCACCGCGCGAGACCGGGTTGGCGCATCCGGCGATCGCGAGGGCCGCGAACGCTGTCCCCACGTCCCCGAACCAGGCACCCGTCCCGCGACGATGCGGTCCGGTCGGGGCTGACACACGAGCGCCGCCGCCCGTCACGACCGGCGGCTCACCAAGGAGGTCGTCGATCTCAGTGGCCAAACAGATCGAACAGCTCGACCGCGTCATCATCCGCTTCGCCGGCGACTCCGGCGACGGCATGCAGCTGACCGGTGACCGCTTCACGCAGGAGACGGCGTCGTTCGGCAACGACCTGTCGACCCTGCCGAACTTCCCCGCGGAGATCCGCGCGCCCGCCGGAACGCTTCCCGGAGTGTCCAGCTTCCAGCTGCACTTCGCCGACCACGACATCATGACCCCTGGGGACGCACCGGACGTGCTGGTGGCGATGAACCCCGCGGCCCTCAAGGCCAACCTGGGCGACCTGCCCCGGGGCGCCACCGTGATCGTCAACACCGACGAGTTCACCAAGCGCAGCCTCGCCAAGGTGGGGTACACGGTCGACCCGCTCACGGACGGGACGCTGGAGGCGTTCAAGGTGAGCGCGGTGCCGCTGACGTCCATGACGGTGGAGGCGCTGGCCGATCTGGACATCTCCAAGAAGGACGCGCAACGGGCGAAGAACATGTTCGCCCTGGGGCTGCTGTCGTGGATGTACAACCGGCCGACCGAGGGGACGACCTCGTTCCTGAAGTCGAAGTTCTCCACCAAGCCCGACATCCTCGCCGCGAACCTGACCGCGTTCCAGACCGGGTGGAACTTCGGCGAGACCACCGAGGACTTCGCGGTCTCCTACGAGATCAAGCCCGCCAAGCTCCCGGCGGGCACCTACCGCAACATCACCGGCAACCTGGCCACCGCCTACGGCCTGATCGCCGGGTCCAGGCGGTCTGGCCTGCCCCTGTTCCTGGGCTCGTACCCGATCACGCCGGCCTCGGACATCCTGCACGAACTGTCCAAGCACAAGCAGTTCGGGGTGCGCACGTTCCAGGCCGAGGACGAGATCTCCGGTGTGGGTGCCGCCCTGGGCGCTTCCTTCGGCGGTTCCCTGGGAGTGACCACCACCTCCGGCCCGGGCATGGTGCTCAAACAGGAGACCATGGGACTGGCGGTGATGACCGAGCTGCCGCTGCTGGTCATCGACGTGCAGCGCGCCGGTCCGAGCACCGGCATGCCGACCAAGACCGAGCAGACCGACCTGCTCATGGCCATGTACGGGCGCAACGGCGAGTCCCCGGTACCGGTGGTGGCTCCCTCCTCGCCCGCCGACTGCTTCGACACCGCGCTGGAGGCGGTCCGGATCGCGGTCCGCTACCGCACACCGGTGGTCGTGCTCTCCGACGGCTACCTGGCCAACGGTTCGGAGCCCTGGCAGTTGCCGGAGGTGTCCGAGCTGCCGGAGATCGACCCCGGGTTCGCGACCGAGCCGAACGGGACGGAGGGGGCGTTCCTGCCCTACCTACGTGACGAGGAGACGCTGGCCCGCCCGTGGGCGGTGCCGGGCACGCCTGGTCTGGAACACCGGATCGGCGGCATCGAGAAGCACGCGCAGAGCGGTGACATCTCCTACACGCCCGCCAACCACGACCTGATGGTGCGCACGCGCCAGGGCAAGGTGGACGCGATCGCCCGGGACATCCCCGGGCTGGAGGTGGACGACCCCGGTGGGGAGGCCGACGTCCTGGTACTGGGCTGGGGCGGTACGTACGGCTCGATCACCGCCGCGGTGCGCCGCGTGCGCCGCGCGGGCGGCCGGGTGGCGCAGGCACACCTGCGGCATCTGAACCCGTTCCCGGCCAACCTCGGCGAGGTGCTGCGCCGTTACGAGCGTGTGGTGGTCCCCGAGATCAACCTGGGCCAACTGTCCCTGCTGCTGCGCGGCAGGTTCATGGTCGACGTCATCGGTTACAACAAGGTCCGCGGCCTGCCGTTCAAGGCCGAGGAGCTCGCGGGCGTGCTTCAGGAGGTCATCGACCGTGACTGAGAACGTGACGGGGCACGGCCCCGACCGGGGCGGCCACATCCACGGCGGCCCGGAGTCCGGACCGGACGGAGCCGGCGCCACGGGCGGGCTCCGCCTGGTGCCCACGACCGACACCGCGTACAAGATGAAGGACTTCAAGTCCGACCAGGAGGTGCGCTGGTGCCCGGGGTGCGGTGACTACGCGGTCCTGGCCGCCTTCCAGTCCTTCCTGCCCCAGCTGGGCGTGCCACGCGAGAACATCGTGATGGTGTCGGGGATCGGCTGCTCCTCCCGCTTCCCCTACTACCTGAGCACGTACGGCATGCACTCGATCCACGGGCGCGCCCCGGCGATCGCGACCGGGCTGGCCACCAGCCGCCCGGACCTGTCGGTGTGGGTGGTGACCGGTGACGGCGACGGGCTGTCCATCGGGGGCAACCACCTCATCCACGCGCTGCGCCGCAACGTCAACATCAACGTCCTGCTGTTCAACAACCGGATCTACGGTTTGACCAAGGGCCAGTACTCCCCCACCTCCGAGGCCGGGAAGATCACCAAGTCCTCACCGGTGGGATCGCTGGACCACCCGTTCAACCCCGTGTCGCTGGCGCTGGGCGCGGAGGCCACGTTCGTGGCCCGCACGGTCGACTCCGACCGCAAGCACCTCACCTCGGTGCTGCGGGCGGCGGCCGACCACCCGGGCGCCTCGTTCGTGGAGATCTACCAGAACTGCCCGATCTTCAACGACGACGCGTTCGAGCCGCTGAAGGACCCCGCGGCGCGTGACACCCGTCTGCTGCGCATGGAGCACGGCGAGCCGCTGCGGCTGGGCTCCGACCGGGGCGTGGTGGCGGGGGAGTTCGGCGGCCTGGAAGTCGTGGACGTGGACTCGGTGGGCGAGGACCGGCTGATCCGGCACGACGCGCACCGGGATGACCCCGGGTACGCGTTCGCGCTGTCGCGCCTGGACCAACCGGCGTTCGAGCACGTGCCGGTCGGAGTGTTCCGGGACGTACACCGCCCCACCTACGACGATCTGGTGAACGAGCAGGTCGCCGACGCCCGTGCCGAGCGTGGCGACGGCGAGCTGGCCGCCCTGCTGGCCAGCGGGGACACCTGGACGGTCGAGTAGGGCCGGGTCCTTTCCGGGCTCCGCGCCGGGGCCGAGGGGCCGCGCGGAGTCCGGGGTGTCCCGTCCGTCGGCGGGTTCGCGCCCCGGTTCCCGTGTTCTGAGGACATACGCTTCCCCCATGCGTATCGTCATCGCCGGGGGACACGGGAAGATCGCACTGCGGCTGGCCAGGAAGCTGGCCGACCGCGGTGACGAGCCCGTCGCCCTCATTCGTAATCCCGACCACTCCCAGGACGTGATCGACGCCGGTGCCGAACCGGCCGTGGTCGACCTGGAGAAGGCCACCGTCACCGAGCTGGCAGAGAAGGTCATGAACGCCGACGGCGTCGTGTTCGCCGCGGGCGCGGGTCCGGGCAGCGGCACGGACCGCAAGGAGAGCGTGGACCGCAAGGCGGCCGTGCTCACCGCCGACGCCGCCTCGCTGGCGGGTGTGCGCCGCCTCGTCCAGGTGTCGGCCATCAACGTGGACGAGCCGGTGCCGGAGGGCACCGGCGAAGTATGGGCGGCCTACGTGGAGGCCAAGCGCGCCGCCGACGCCGACCTGCGCGAACGCGGGCTGGAGCTGGACTGGACGATCCTGCGTCCGGGAGGGCTGACCGACGACCCGGGCACCGGAAGGGTGGCGCTGGGCGCCGAGGTCGAGCGCGACTCGGTGACCCGTGACGATGTCGCTTCGGTGATCGTCGCCCTTCTGGACGAACCGGGGACGGTCGGAAAGGTTCTCAACCTGGTGAACGGAGAGACGCCCGTCGTCGAGGCCGTCCGCGCCGCCGCCTCCTGACCCCGTCGGCAGGTGGCCGTTCGGGCTCTGTGGCCAGACGCTCCCGCAGGGGGCATCATGGTTGCGGAGCCCGGCGGAGTCCCGCCACGGTGGACGCGGATGACCGGGTAGCAGCCCGACGGGTACGGCAAGCTCCACGCAGAGCAGATGGGTACGGTTATTCATGAGCGTCACGCAGGTCGTGAGGGACAGCACGGTCGTCGAGCATGCCAAGGTCGCCGCGCAGCAGAAGCGCCGGATGTTCATCATCCAGCTGGAGGTGAACGCCTATGACGAGCCCTCCAGCAAGCTTCGCCCCGGGCTGACCCGCATCCTGGAGGGGATCGAGGAGGCCGGCTGGCACCTGGACCTGATCACCCCGAGCGAGGAGGGTGACAAGCCCGCCCGTCTGTTCATCTTCCGTCCGGACCCGGACGGCAAGAAGAACGGGTCAGCCGAGACGTACCCGCAGGAGCCCTCGGGCCAGCAGTACCCCTACCAGCACCATCCGACGGGGGCCCAGCCGCAGGACCCGTACGCGGGGTACGGCCAGCAGCCCGGCTACGGGCAGCAGCAGTACCCCGGATACGACCAGCAGCAGTACCCCGGGTACGGGCAGCAGTACCCCGGATACGGACAGCAGCCGGGGTATGGCCAGCAGCCCGGGTACGGGCAGCAGTACCCCGGATACGACCAGCAGCAGTACCCCGGATACGGACAGCAGCAGGGCTGGTAGCCCAGAACTGGTTCGGGCCCGCACGGTGACCACCGTGCGGGCTTTTTCTATGCCCGATGTCGGATACACACCGATTCCGATGCATTCGCCGTATACAGGAACCTGCCATCTTTTCGGTCGGTAACGCGGTGACGCTCCGAAGCAGAGATATGTCCGTCATGTCACCTGCGAAGCCGAAGAAATTCCAAGGAAACTCTGGACTCTTCCCCGAAAGTACTCCAAGCACGTCTCTAGTTACGCTAAGTTATTTACGGCGGCTAAAGCCAGCCTGTTTTGAACTTCCGAAAGGCAAGAAGAATGTCCCGTATCGCCAAGGTTTCCGGCTTCGTCCTCGCCACCGGCCTCGCATTCGGTGCCATGACCGGCACCGCCGCCGCGGACAACAACGCCGAGATCCAGAACATCACGATCCCGATCTGCCTGGACGTCCTCGCGGCCTCCGGCGTCAGCGGTGGCGACTGCAACGTCGTGAACTGGAACTCCACGAGCGGCATCGCCATCGACGACTAGGACCCGGTCCCACTCCCGTACCCGGATCCGGCACCACGGGGCCCTGGCCCCTCCAGCATCAACGATCACACCACGAACCGAAAAGGACCAACACCATGAAGCGCTTTGCCTCCGTCTCCGGCCTCGTCCTCGCCACCGGCCTCGCCTTCGGCGCCATGACCGGCACCGCCGCCGCGGACAACAACGCCCAGATCCAGAACGTCACCGTGCCGGTCTGCGCCGAGGTGCTCGCCTTCACCGGCCTGGACGGCGGCGGCTGCAACGTGGTCTCCAGCACCAACACCTCCGGCATCGTCGCCGTGGACGACTAGACCGATCCGCTGGGAACCCCTCAGGCGCGCGAACGTCATGGGGACGCGGGGCACGGCACAGCCGCGCCCCGCGTCCTCGTCCGTGCCGGGGTCGCCCCGCGACGTTCAGTACGCGCAGGGCCGGAGCTCGACGCCTTCCACCGGGTCGGTGGCCAACCGGGCGTGCGAGCCCGTGTCGAACCGCTCGTCGCCGTAGCGGAGCTTCTGTCGCTCGATCCCCTCCGGCCTGAACCCGGACCGGCGCGCCACCAGGCACGAACCCGGGTTGTCCATTCGGTGTCCCAGCTCCAACCGGAACAGGCCCAGCTCGGCGAAGGCGAACTCGCAGGCCAGCAGCGCGCCGGCCGTGGCCACACCCCTGCCCCACGCCTCGGACAGGGTCCAATACGACACCCAGCCGGTGTCGAGGCCCCTGCTGGTCACGTCCACCTGGACGTGCCCCAGCACCGGCCCGTCCGACTCGACGACCGCGAACCCGAACGCGGAGCCCTCCTTCGCCAGGAGCCTCAGCCGGATGATCCACTCACGGGCCTGATCCGGGGTGGTCGGCACCGCTGGCGCCTGCCAGGCCAGCTCCGGCTCGGCGAACGCCTCCAAGAGCCGGTCCGCGTCACCCGGCTCCCACTCCCGCAGTCGGTACACACCGGCTCCTCTCGCTCTCTCCCGCGCCACGCTATCCCCGCCGGGGCCGCGGTGCCTCCCCGGAGGACCACGGCCGGTACCGACACGGCACCAGAGCGCATGTCACACGAGGGCCGGGGTGATACGTCTTCCTGGCATGACGACCGATGTCTTCGAAGAACACCGCTCTCTCCTGACCGGTATCGCCTACCGCGTCCTGGGCACCGCCACCGACGCCGAGGACGTCGTCCAGGAGGCGTGGCTGCGCTGGTCCGCCGTCGATCCGGCCACCGTCGACGACCCGCGCGCCTACCTGGTCACCGTCGTCTCCCGGCTCGCCATCGACCGGCTGCGCAGCGCCCGCGTCCGGCGTGAGGCCTACGCGGGCGACTGGCTGCCCGAGCCGGTCAGCGACGTCCCCGACGGCGCCGAGCACGCCGAGCTGGCGGACTCGGTCGAGTTCGCGCTCCTGGTGGTCCTGGAGACGCTCAGTCCGCTGGAGCGAGCGGTGTTCGTGCTCCGCGAGGCCTTCCAGATGCCCTACGCCGAGATCGGCGGTGTCATCGGCCGGGAGGAGGCCGCCACCCGCCAGCTGGCGCGCAGGGCACGCGAGCACGTTCGAAGCAGGCGCCCCAGGTTCGAGGCCGACCGGGCCCTACGGCGGCGGATCACCGAGCGTTTCCTCAAGGCCTGCCTGGAGGGCGACCTGGACGGGCTGACCGACCTGCTCGCCGACGACGTCACCCTGGTCAGCGACAGCGGCGGCAGGGCCAAGGCGCCCCGGCGGGTGCTGGACGGCGTGGCGAAGGTCGGCCGGTTCCTGACGGCCCTGTCGCAGCCCCGCAACACCGAGCGGTTCCTGCGCTCGATGGGCCTGGCCGGGGGCGACCCGGAGGAGCTGCGGACCGCGGTCACCGAGGTCAACGGCGGTCCGGCGGGGGTCATCTCCGCCGGGGGCAGGGTGGCCACGCTGGTGTCCCTGGACATCGCCGACGGCCGGATCCAACACGTGTACCTCCTGGTCAACCCCGAGAAGATGTCACGCCTGCGGGCACCCGAACCGTCCTAGGAGCATGGACATCACCGTTGTGGGCGGTGGCCTCGCCGGACTGACCGCGGCCATCGCCAGCGCCGAGAGGGGCGCGAACGTCACCCTGCTGGAGGCTCACCGGACCCTTGGGCGGGCGTGCCCGCGCCACCGGGCCGCCGTACGTGGCCAACGAGGGACCGCACGTGCTCTACGGGGACGGGCCCCCGTTCGCGTGACTGGCGGAGCGCGGCCTGCTCCCGCCGTACCTCCCCTTCCCCGCCCGCGGCCTGGCCCGGGTGGGGACACGCCGCCGGGGCCGGGTGGGCGTGCCGCCGTACGCGCTGCTCAGGGCAGCCACACGGCGAAGGCTACGGGCACCGTACGACCGTGACTTCGGCTCGTGGGCCGGAGAGGAGCTCGGTGAGGAGGCCGCTCGGGTGGCCGCGAACATGATGGGCGTGGTGTTGTTCGACCACGACCCGTCGCGGTTGTCGGCCTCCTTCGTCTGGGAGAGGTTCCTACGTGTGACCGCTCCGAGCTGGCCCGCACCCAGGTACCTGGTCGGCGGCTGGACGTCACTGGTGGAGCGGATGGCCGTGCGGGCCCGGGAGATGGGGGTACGGATCGAGACCGGTGCGAGGGCGGACTCGGTCCCCGACACGCCGGCCGTCGTCGCGACATCGCTGGCGTCGGCCCGCGCGCTGCTCGGGGACGACTCGCTGGAGTGGGAGAGCGGACACACCCTGATGGCGGACCTGGCGCTGTGGCGCGGCCGGGACCCGTTCATCGTCTTCGACGCCGACGAGTGCGGTTTCCTGGAACGCTACTCGCTGGTGGACCGCACGCTCGCGCCGGAGGGCGAGGAACTGGTGCAGGCACAGCTGCCGGTGCGTCCGGACGAGTCCCGGTCCGCGGTCACCGAACGCATGGAACGGTTCCTGGACCTGTCCCTGCCTCGGTGGCGGGAGCGGGTGACGTGGCGGCGCGACCAGGCGGCGCGCGGGCGTACCGGGGCGCTGGATCTGCCGGGGCGCACGTGGCGGGACCGTCCGGCGGTGGACCGGGGCGACGGCCTCTACCTGGTCGGCGATTCGGTGGCGGCCCCCGGCCTGCTGGGCGAGGTGTCGTTCAACAGCGCGGTCGCCGCGGCGGAGGCGGCCACGAGCAGGCACTCCGTCGGGGCGGCGTAGGGCCCGCCGGGGAGGCCGGTCGGCGCGGAGCGCCGGCCTCCCACGGTCAGGCGGAACGGTGCTCAGGCGGGGACGTGCGAGACGGTCTCGACGTTGTTGCCGTCGGGGTCGCGGACGAACGCGCCGTAGTAGTGCTCGTGGTACTCGGGCCATACCCGCGGCTCGTGGAGCACCCTCGCGCCCGCCTCGACGGCCGCCGCGAAGAAGGCGTCCACCGTCGCCCGGTCGGGGGCGGTGAAGGCGATGTGGGACTCGCGGGCCCCACCCGGCGTGTTCACGGGCCCGATCCAGAACTCGGGGGAGGACGTGCCGTAGGCGATGTTCGCTCCGAAGTCGAGGACGCGCCTGGCGCCCAACGGGGCGAGGGCCCTGTCGTAGAAGGCGGCGCTCGCCGCGGGGTCGCTGACCTGGATGCCGAGATGGTCCAACATGTGCCGAGTGTGGCACGCGCCACCGACATTTCCGGGGCAAGGGACCCAAGTGCCACGAGTACGCGGCCTTCGGCGTCCCCTCCTACTGGACCACCGCCCCTGCCCGGCGAGGTCGGCGTCACCGAGCCGCGTCTGGGGGAAGGCCAGTACCACGAGGCCGCCCAGGTATACGGGCCCCGGAACCGGCCTCCCCTCCCCAGTGCGGTTCGTACCGCACCGGCCCGCCGCCGACGGCGCGTGGAGGAAGCACATCGGCGGCGGGCCGGAGGAGGCTCAGGCCGCCCAGCGGTAGAGGTGCTCCGGTCGGCCCGCCGAGCCGTAACGCATGCGCAGCTCGGCCCGCCCGTCCGCGCACAGGTGTTCCAGGTAGCGCCGCGCGGTCACCCGGGACACGCCGGCCCGACCGGCGACCTCGGAGGCCGACACCTCCCCCTCCGCCTCACGCAGCACCCCCGCCACCAGGTCGGCGGTGGCCGCTGTCAGCCCCTTGGGCAGCGACCGGGCCGCGGGCGGGCGCAGCAGTCCGAACAGCCGGTCCACCTCCTGCTGGGTGGTCTCCCCGTCGGCGTCCATCTGGCGGCGTGCCACCGCGTACCGTTCCAGCTGGTCGCGCAACGCGCTGAGCGGGAACGGTTTGAGCAGGTAGTGGACGGCGCCGCCGTGCAGGGCCGACCGCACGTGGGCGATGTCGCGCACGGCGGTGATCATCAGGAAGTCCGTCCGCTGCGGCCCGGCGCTGGTCGCGGCGGCTCGCAGGGCGCGCATCACCGAGATCCCGGACGCGTCGGGCAGGTGCAGGTCGAGCAGTACCAGGTCGGGCTGGTGGCCCTGGATCTGGGTGAGGGCCGCGGCCGCCGTGTGCGCGACCCCGGACACGGTGAACCCGGGCAGCGACTCCACCAGCCCCTGGTGGTTGCGGGCCACCCGCACGTCGTCGTCGACGACCAGTACGCGGATCACCGGACCGCCCCCTCCGCCTCGGACGCCTGTAGGGGCAGGCAGGCGGTGAACACCGCGCCCTCGTCGGCGTCGGGCGCCTCCATCTCCACACTTCCCCCTCTGCCCTCGCACACCTGCTTGACCAGCGCCAGGCCCAGCCCGCGCGTCCCGCCGTCCCGGGACGCCTTGGTGGTGAACCCGAGCCGGAAGATCTCCTGCGCCACGTCGTCGGCCACGCCCTGTCCGGAGTCGGTCACCCGGATCTCCAGCAGGTCGTGCGGCGGGTCGACGGTGTCGGCGGTGTGCGGCCTGTGCAGCCGCACCATCAGCTCCACCCACCCGTGCGGGGCGGAGGCCACCGCGTCGAGCGCGTTGTCGACCAGGTTGCCGAGGACGAGCAGTGCGTCGGAGCGTACCTCCCTGTCCAGGGTGGGGACGCTGGTCATCGGGGAGAGCCGCAGCTCCACGCCCGTCTCGGAGGCCTGCGCGGACTTGGCGATGGCCAGCGCGGCCAGCGCGGAGTCGTCGACGTGCTCGGAGATGTCCGTGCTGGTGCGCGTGTGCGTGGCGGACAGGTCGGCCAGGTAGGCGCGGGCCTCGTCGTAGGCGCCGAGTTCGAGCATCCCGGCGACGGTGTGCACCCGGTTGGCGAACTCGTGGGTCTGTGCGCGCAGTCCGCGGGTGACCGTGCGCGCTCCGTCGAGTTCGCCGGTGAGGCGGTCCAGTTCGGTGCGGTCCCGGAAGGTGACGACCGCACCGACGTCCTGGCCGTGCATCCGGACCGGCATCCGGTTGGCGACCAGGATGCGGTTGCCCGCGAGCAGGAGGCGGTCGTCGCCGGGATCGTCTCCGGAGACGATGTCGCGGACGCGTTCGGACAGGCCGAGTTCGTCCAGGCGGCGGCCCTCGGAGCCGTCGGACAGGCCGAGCATGTCGCGGGCGGGCGGGTTGGCCAGAACGAGGCGGTCCTCGCCGTCGACGGCGAGGACGCCCTCACGGACGGCGTGCAGCAGGGCCTCCCGGCTCTCCAGCAGCGCGGTGATGTCGGCGGGTTCGAGCCCGTGGGTCTTGGTACGGACCTGTCGGGAGAGCACCCACGCTCCGCCCACGCCCAGGAGCAGGACCACGGCCACCATGCCCAGTATCGCGGGGACGGCGGCACGTGCCTCGGTGGCGGCGCTGGAGGTGAGGATGCCCAGGGAGACGTAGCCGAGGACCTCTCCCCTGGCGTCGCCGCCGTTGACCGAGCCTCCCCCGGAGAACACGGGGATCTTGGCGCGCACGCTGCGTCCCTGCGTCCCCTCCTGCACGCCGGTCCACTCCCGGCCCTCCGCGGCCGGGCCGGGCGGTGTGGACACGGTGCGGCCTACGCGGTCGTCGTCGGGATGGGAGTAGCGGACGCCCTCGGGGGAGGCGATGACCACGAACTCGGCGTCGGTGGCGGCGGCGATGCGGTCGGCCAGCGGGTCGAGGTCCGCCGCGGGGTCGGGGGCTTGGAGGCCCCCGACGACCTCGGGCATGACGGCGACCGAGCGGGCCACGCTCAGCACCCGCTCGGCGTACTGACGGTCGGTGGCCCGGTCCAGGTGGACCGCCCACAGGGCGCCCACGGCGGCCAGGGCCAGTGCCAGCAGGAGCACGTAGCCGATGAAGAGGGAACCGGTGAGCGAGAGGCGGCCGCGCGCGGGATGCGTGGTCATGTGTCCTCCAGTTCGCCGGGCCGGGGGAAGCGGGGGTCCGGCCGGGCAAACGCCCAGGTGGACGTTTCACGAACAATACGACCAATATGACTCCAGTGTTAACAAAACTCTGACATGGGCGTGCCCGGGGTCACACTGTGGCCTGGATCTCCCCGGCGTCGAGGCTCCGGGAAGACGTACACGTTCATGGAGGAGGAGAGGACCGATGCGCGATCGCGGCGTGTTGCTCCGCCTGGCGGGAGGGCTGTGCGCCCTGCTGCTGGTGGGGACGGCACTGTTCGACGTGCGGCAGAGCGCGGCGTCCGGCAGCGGTGAGCAGGAGAAACTCCTGCTGATCGCACCCGCGGCCCCCGGCGGGGGCTGGGACGCACTGGCCCGGGAGATGCAGAACGGGCTGCGGCAGGAGGACCTGCGGTTCAACGTCGAGGTGCGCAACGCCGAGGGCGCGGGCGGCACCATCGGCCTGGCGCAGACCGCGAACCGCGAGGGCCAGGCGAACGTGCTGACGATGACCGGCATGGGCATGGTCGGCGCGGTGGAGACCACCGGGTCGCCGTACACGATGGCCGACGCCACCCCCGTCGCGCAGATGGCGTCGGAGTACCTGGCCGTGGCCGTACCGGCGGACTCCCCCTACCAGACGCTGGACGACCTGGCCGGGGACTGGCGGGAGAAGGTCGGGACGCTCCCGGTCGCGGGCGGTTCGATGGGCGGTGTGGACCAGATCTTCGCCGCGCAGGTGGCGCGGTCCATGGACATCCCTCCCGGCGAGATCAACTACCTGCCCTACGCGGGCGGTGGCGAGGTGCTGACCTCGCTGTTGTCGGGCACCTCCGAGGTCGGTTTCGGGTCGCTGAGCGACTTCGGCGACCAGATCGGCGAGGACGCGCCGCTGCGCGCGCTGGCGGTCTCCTCCCCCGAGCGGCTGGAGGGCGTGGACATCCCCACCATCGTCGAGCAGGGCTACGACGTGGAGATGTCGAACTGGCGCGGGGTCATCGCCCCGCCCGGGCTGACCGAGGAGGAGACCGACCGGTTGGAGACTCTCGTGGACGAGCTGGTCGCCACCGGGGCCTGGGCCGACACCCTGGAGCGCAACCGGTGGACCGACACCCACCAGGGGCGTGGGGAGTTCGGGGAGTTCCTCGACGAGGAGATCGCCCTGACCCAGGAGACCATCGAGGAGTTGGGACTGTGACCGCCAGGAACGAGGAGGCCTCCGTCGCCGCGGAGGCCAAGGAGGGTTCCGCGGCTGTCGGGACCGATGGAACCGCGGAGCCTTCCGGAATTTTCGAGGCACAGGAGGACGCGCGGACACCGGGGGCCGCCGAACCGTCGGGCCCGGAGACCACTCCGTGGAACGGACCGGCCCGGTGGGTCGTACCCGCTCTGCTGGCGGTACTGGGTGCGGTCGCCCTGTGGGGCGCGTTCACCGTCCAGGCGCCGCCCAACGCCACCAAACCCGGTCCGGGCGCCTTCCCCGGAGCGGTCGGGGCCCTGCTGCTGGTGGTCGCCGCGTGCATGGCGGTCGTGAACCTGCGCGGCCGCCGCGACGCCGCCGCCGGGGCCGCCCTGGCGTGGTTCGAGAGCCGACCGGTCCTGATCGTCCTGGCCGCGCTGGTGGCGCACGTCGCGCTGCTGGAGGTCCTGGGCTGGCTATTCGCGGGGGCACTGCTGTTCTGGGCGGTGGCCTACGCGTTCGGTGCCCGCGCCCACCCGCGTGACGCGGTGGTGTCGCTGTCGATGTCGGCGGCCGTACAGGTCGGATTCTCTCTCGGCCTCGGCCTGAACCTGCCCGGCGGCCTCCTGGGATTGGTGCTCTGATGGACGCTCTGCTCCTGCTCATGGACGGGTTGGCCGCCGCGCTGACCCCGCAGAACCTCGTATGGGCCCTCCTCGGCGTGCTGCTCGGCACCGCCGTGGGCATCCTGCCGGGCATGGGCTCGGCGATGGCGGTGGCCCTGCTGCTGCCGGTGACGTTCCGCCTGGACCCGACGAGCGCGCTGATCCTGTTCGCGGGTGTGTACTACGGCGGGATGTTCGGCGGGGCGACCACGTCGATCCTGCTGAACACGCCGGGTCAGGCCTCCTCGATCGCCACCACCTACGAGGGCCACAAGATGGCGCTCGGCGGACGTGCCGCACAGGCGCTGGGCACGGCGGTCATCGGCTCGTTCGTGGCGAGCGTGATCGGCACTCTGATCGTGGCGCTGTTCTCGCCGGCCATGGTGGAGTTCGCGCTGAGCTTCGGGCCCGGCGAGTACTTCGCGCTGACCGTGTTCTCGTTCGTGGCGGTCGCCGCGGTCGTGTCCGGATCGGTCCTGCGCGGTCTGGCGTCGCTGCTCATCGGTCTGTCGATCGGCTTGGTCGGTATCGACGCGCAGAGCGGTACCGCCCGGTTCGACTTCGGGTCGTCGACCCTGCTGGACGGGATCGACATCGTCATCGTGACCGTCGGCCTGCTCGCCCTGGGCGAGGTGCTGTACGTGGCGGCGCGTGGCAGGTCCGCACCGGACTTCTCGGCGATCCGCACCGGCCGCCCGTGGCTGAGCCGCGGGGACTGGGGACGGTCGTGGAAGCCGTGGCTGCGCGGCACCGCGCTGGGCAGCGCCTTCGGTCCGATCCCGGGCAGCGGCGCGGAGATCCCGACCTTCCTGTCCCTGGGCCTGGAGCGCAGGCTCGCCGAGCGCCGGGAAAAACGCCGAGGCGTGCACGACGAGTTCGGCGAGGGCGCGATCGAGGGCGTGGCCGGCCCGGAGGCGGCGAACAACTCCAGTGCCGCGGGCACGATGGTGCCGCTGCTGGGGCTGGGCCTGCCGACGTCGGCGACGGCCGCGATCATGCTGGCCGCGTTCCAGCAGTACGGGCTACAGCCGGGGCCGGTGCTGTTCGAGCGCAACGCCGAACTGGTGTGGACGCTGCTGGCGAGTCTGCTGCTGGGCAGCTTCCTGCTGCTGGTCGTCAACCTGCCGTTCGCGCCGCTGTGGGCGAAGCTGCTGAAGCTGCCCAAGCCGTACCTGTACGCGGGCATCACGCTGTTCTCGGTGCTGGCGGTGTACGCGATCAACACGTCGGTGGTGCATCTGGTCATGCTGCTGGCCGTGGCGCTGCTGGGGCTGGTCATGCGCACGTTCGGTGTTCCGGTGGCCCCGGCACTGATCGGCGTGGTGCTCGGTCCGATCGCCGAGACCGAGTTCCGCCGTGCGCTGGCGGCGTCCTCGGGCGATCCCTCGATCCTGGTCGGCAGCGGCATCTCGATCGGCCTGTACGCGCTGGTGCTGGTGGCCGCCGTGGTCCCGGTGGTCGCCGCCCTGCGGCGGCGCCGGGTGGCGCGTGCGGCTGCTCCAGCAGAACGGGAGGGCGCTGACCAGGGCTGATCCCGCCATCATCCCTCCACAGCGGCCCCCGGCTCCGTCCGCCGGGGGCCGCACCAGCGCACAGGCCGAAAGGCTCCTCCGCCCGGCCCGTCAGGTGTGCCTGAGCAGGTCGGCCTTCTCCAGTCGGTGGAGACGGGTGTACCCGTACTCCCCGAAGGGGCCGCCGACCGTCCCCGCGGGAAGAGGCGCCCCCAGGACCTCGGCGATCCCGCGGTCCCACGGGTCGCGGGTGCGGTCATCGGTGCCGCCTTCGCGCGGATGGCCGTTTCCCGGGCTCCGCCTCCGGCGGGGCCCCTACCAGCCCATAAGCTGGACGACGTGGCCATACGAGACCTCCGATCGAGTCCAGCAGCCCGGTCGCGCGACGCCGGGCCCCCACGGCGAGAGGCGGTCGACAGCCGCAGGCTCCCCCTCTACGCCGCCGGTGAGATCGATGTGCCGTTCGTCGCCAAGGGCACGGCCGAGGTCATCCCCCGTGACACGTTCTGGGAGGAGCATTCGCACCCGACGCACGAACTGCTCTGGAACCAGCGGGGCGCGTCCTCGGCGACGATCGGCAGACGGGTCTGGACGATCACTCCCACGGTCGGCCTGTGGGTCCCGGCCGGCACGCGCCACTCCGGCTGGACGCCCGCGGGAACGTGGCACCGTGCCGTGCAGTTCGGCGTCCGTTCGGTGCGGTCGGTCTCCGAGGGACCCGTCGCGATGGAGGTCACACCGCTCCTGCGGCTCCTGCTCGACCGGCTCGACGCCGACGGCCTCGTCCCGGACTCGCGTTCGAGGACGGAGGCGATGGTGCTCGACCTCCTCACTCCGGCCCAGCACGAACTGATCCTGCGGGTGCCGGAGTCACCGCTGCTGGCACCCATCGCCGCCGCCGTGCGTGAGGATCCCGCCGACGCCCCGACGCTGGCCGTGTGGGCGGCGCGGCTCGGTGTGAGCACCCGCACCATCACACGGGCGTTCCGCTCCGAGACCGGCCTCGGGTTCAGCCAGTGGCTGGCCACCGCGCGTATGCAGCACGCGGTCTCGATGCTCGCGCGGGGTGACGAGATCGACGAGGTCGCCACCTGTGTCGGGTACCACTCGGTGAGCGCGTTCGGCGCGGCCTTTCGGAGGACCACCGGCCTGAGCCCGGGGCGGTTCCGCTCAGGCGTCCAGTAGGTACCGCGGTGAGCGCCGATCGGACAGCACCTGTCCGTTTCGCGACAAAAGGTGTCACATCTACGTGATTGCGCACCCACCAAGGACACCCTAAATTCGGTTAGGCAAACCTAATCTCTCGGCATCGCCGCGGTCGGGTCGGCGTGTGCACCCCCGTGCCCCGTCCACGCGTCCTGCCTGGCCGGACCCGTGTGGGCCACACGCCGTCGCCCGCGCGCCACGGACGCCACGAGCGGTGCGAGAGCCGAACCATGGCATCGCCATGGCTGAGGCCACACGGCCATAACCGGAAGGAAACCATGCCCCGCGTTTCAAGGCTGGTCGCGTTCTCCGCGACCGCGCTGCTCACCGTCGGGCTCGCCGCCTGCGCCTCGTCCTCCCCCAGCGAGGAGGCCGACGGCTCCGGCGAATGGTCCCCCGCCACCATCGGGCACGCGCTCGGCACGACGACCATCGAGGCGAAGCCCGAACGTGTCGCAACGGTGAACTGGGCCAATCACGAGGTCCCGTTGGCCCTGGGTGTCGTGCCGGTCGGTATGGCCGCCGCCAACTTCGGCGACGACGACGGCGACGGCGTGCTCCCGTGGGTCGAGGAGAGGCTCGGCGAACTGGACGCGGAGACACCGGTGCTGTTCGACGAGACGGACGGCGTCGACTTCGAGGCGGTCGCGGACACCCAGCCGGACGTGATCCTCGCCGCCTACTCCGGGTTGACCCAGGAGGACTACGACACTCTGAGCGAGATCGCTCCCGTCGTCGCCTACCCCGAGACCGCGTGGGGGACGTCGTGGCGGGAGATGATCGAGCTGAACAGCGAGGCCCTCGGCATGGCGGGCGAGGGTGAGGAGCTCGTCGCCGGCATCGAACAGGAGATCGGTGAGGCGGTCGCGGAGTACCCGCGGATCGAGGGCAGGTCGGCGATGTTCCTGACCCATGTGGACACCACGGACCTGAGCGAGGTCAGCTTCTACACGGCGCATGACACGCGTGCCATGTTCTTCGAGGACATCGGACTGGAGACCCCGGAGAGCATCGCTACCGCCTCGGCCGGGACCGACCGGTTCTCCCTGTCCCAGAGCGCCGAGCAGGCGGACGCGTTCAACGACGTCGACATCATCGTCACCTACGGCGGCGACGAGCTCGTGAGCACCCTGGAAGGCGACCCGCTGCTGTCCCAGATGCCGGCGGTGGAGAACGGTTCCGTCGTCAGCCTCCCCGGGGACGACCCACTCGGCACGGCGGCGAACCCGACGCCTCTGTCGATCTCCTGGGTCCTCGACGACTACCTGTCCCTTCTCGCCGCGGCCGCCGACGAGGCGTAGTGACGACGACCGCCTCACCAGCCGTCTCGGGTCCCGACGCCGCGCGGCGCCCGAAACGCGGAAAAACCCTCTGGCTGCTCGTCGTGCTCGGTGCTCTGGCCGCGCTCATGTTCGCCTCGGTCACCATCGGGTCCCGCGACGTACCGTGGTCCGCCGTCGTGGCGGCCCTCGGGGGTTCCCCTGAGGGCTTCGACCAGGCAGCGGTCGCGAAGCGGATCCCCCGGACACTGCTCGCGGTCATCGCCGGTGCGGCTCTCGGCGTGTCCGGGGCCGTCATGCAGGGAGTGACCCGGAACCCGCTGGCCGATCCGGGCATCCTGGGCGTGAACATGGGAGCCTCGCTCGCGGTCATCACGGGTATCGCCTTCTTCGGCCTGGCTTCCGCGGCCAGCTTCGTCTGGGTGGCGATCGCGGGCGCGGGAGTCACCGCGGTGTTCGTCTACGTGGTCGGCTCCCTGGGACGGGGCGGCGCGACACCGCTCAAACTCGCCCTCGCCGGTGCGGCGACCTCCGCCGCCCTGGCGTCGTTCGTCAGCGCCGTCGTCCTTCCGCGCAACGACATCGCCGGCGGGTTCCGGTCCTGGCAGATCGGCGGTGTCGGCGGCGGGACGTTCGACAGCCTCTCGCAGGTACTCCCGTTCCTCCTGGCCGGGCTCCTCGCCTGCCTGCTCTCGGCGCGGGGGCTCGACCTGCTCGCCCTGGGCGACGAGCTCGCCGCCGGTCTCGGCGGGCGCGTCGCCGCCGTGAGGGCGGCGGCCGCCCTCGGTGCCGTCGTGCTGTGCGGCGCGGCCACCGCCGTCACCGGGCCCATCGGTTTCGTCGGCCTCGTCGTTCCGCACGTGTGCCGGTTGCTCGTCGGTGTCGGCCACCGGTGGCTGCTTCCGTTCTCGGCGATCGGCGGTGCCGCTCTCCTGACGGCGGCGGACGTGATCGGTCGCATCGTGGCACGCCCCGGAGAGATCGATGTGGGGATCGTGACCGCGTTGATCGGGGCCCCGTTCTTCATCTACATCGTCCGCCGTCAGAAGGTTCGTGCACTGTGAGCATCTCCACCGTCGAGACCGTCGCCCACGGCCGGGAGCGCCGTGCGCGCCGACGGCGCACGGTGATCGTCGTTCTCGCCGCCCTGGTCGTCCTCGCGTTCGCCATGACCCTGATGGTCGGGCGGACCTTCTATCCCCCCGGCGACGTCGTGCGGGTGGTCCTCGGACAGGACGTGCCGGGCGCCTCGTTCACCGTCGGGCGGCTCCGGTTGCCACGAGCCGTGCTCGCGGTGGTGTCGGGGCTGTGCTTCGGGCTCGCCGGCGTCACGTTCCAGACCATGCTGCGCAACCCCCTCGCCAGCCCGGACGTCATCGGCATCAGCTCCGGTGCCGGCGCGGCGGCGACCTTCGCGATCGTGATGCTCTCGCTCGGCGAGACCGGGGTGTCTGTCTTCGCGATCGTGTTCGGCCTGCTGGTGGCCGTGGTCATGTACGTGCTGTCGTTCAAGAGCGGGGTCACCGGGACCCGCCTCATCCTGATCGGCATCGGTATCGCCGCCATGCTCGACAGCGTCACCTTCTACATCCTCGACCAGGCGGCCGAGTGGGACCTCCAGGAGGCGATGCGGTGGCTGACCGGCAGTCTCAACGGCACCACCTGGGACAGGATCGTCCCGGTCGTCGTCGCACTGCTCGTACTCGCCCCCGTGCTCCTGTACCAGTCGGGCGACCTCGCCATGATCCAGCTGGGTGACGACACCGCGTCGGCCCTCGGCGTCCGTGTCGACCGCGCCCGGCTCATCGTGATCACCGGCGCGGTGGGGCTCATCGCCTTCGCGATCGCCGCTGCGGGGCCGATCGCCTTCGTCGCCTTCCTCTCCGGCCCGATCGCGGCGCGCCTCGTCGGACCGAACGGTTCCCTCCTCGTCCCCTCCGCGCTGGTCGGGGCGCTGCTCGTCCTGACAGCCGACCTCTGTGGGCAGTTCGCCTTCGGGACCCGTTATCCGGTCGGAGTCGTCACCGGTGTACTCGGCGCGCCCTACCTCGTCTACCTGATCGTCCGCACCAACCGTGTGGGGGGCTCCCTGTGACCGGGGACCGTACGCTCCTGGCCGAGGGGCCGACGCCCGGTGGCGGGAGCGCGCGCCCAGAGGCCGTGGCCGACCCCTGAGCGGTATGGCGATCCGGTCCCGTTCACCGACGCGCCTAGGCGCCGTCGATCCGCCGGAACGTGCGTCGCAGGAGCAGCGCCAGCACCCCAGCGGAGACCAGGACCCCGCCCACCAGGCAGAGCCATGGCCCCAGCGGTCCGGAGCCGTAGCCGGGAACGGCCAGAGCCGGCCACGACGGGGGAAGCGGCAGCAGGAGGAGGTTCCACGGCTCGGGGAGGACCCAGGCCGCCACGGGCGTCAGCGCCAGGAAGGCGCCGATGCCCTTGACGACGACCAGGGCCTCCACCTTGTTGGCCGCGAGCGCCGTCATCGACGTCATCAGAAGCGGCGCCTGCAAAGCCGCCAGAACGAGGGCGACCACCATGTCCACGGACCATGCGGCGGCCATGAGCCCGCTCAGGGGCAGTGCCGCGGCGAGGCCCGCCAGGGTCAGGGCCGTGACGAGGACCATCCGGTAGGCGAGGTAGGCGGGCAGGGACACGGGTGAGACGCGCAGCACGAGGAGGACGTTCTCGTCCACGTCCTCGATCGCGCGCAGCCCGCCCACCACCCCGAACATCGTGGGCACGTGCAGCAGGACCGCAGCGGCCAGGACGGCGGGCGCGTGGGGCTCCAGGTCGAACCCGTAGGAGCTGAGGAGGATCCCCGAGGCCGGGGGGAGGGCGAGGCGGATGATCAGCGCCAGCAGCACCGGCGCGCAGAGCAGGAGGAGGAGCAGGGGGTCCCGCCTCGTACCGAAGAGATCGATACGGGCGAAGCGCACGATCGCTGGAAGCGGTCCGCGCCCGGCGGCCCGGAGGGCGGTTCCGGGGGCGGGCACCGGGCTCGTCCGCTTCGGAGGAACGGGGGACGCACCGCGTTCGACCGCGCGGGAGGCGGCGACGAACCCGGCGGCGGCCCACGCCAGCGCGTAGACGACGCCGGCGGACAGGACCAGAGGAGGCGTGTCCAGTGATCCGGGCGAGGTCCCCAGCCGTATGAGGTCCGCGCCGACCGTGCTCGGGACCGCGTACATGAGCGGGTGCTCCACGAGCCCCGAGACATGCGCCAGGGGCACGAGGATCAGCGGCGCGACGGTGAGCGGAGCCGTCAGGAGGAACCCCGACAGGTCGCGTGCACGCGCTCCGACCGTGAGGCACAGCGTGAGCAGCAGGACGGAGGTGAGCGCCACACCTCCCAAGGCGGGAAGCAGGGCCCAAAGAAGGTCGGTGAACCGGCCCCGCACCGACACCGTCACCATCGGCACTGCGATGAGCAGCGACAGCGCGGTGAGTGTCAGTAGTCTGGCCGCCACCCCCTCACCGCTGCGCAGCGGGGTCGCCGTCAGCGCCCGGCGCGTCCCCTCCGTGCGTTCGAAGAGCAGCAGTGCCACGACGAAGAGCGCGCCGAACCCCGCCGTGTCGAGGAACAGCAGATAGGCCGCCACGGTCCCGGCCGCCTCGGCGGGTACCGCCGACAGGACCAGGGTCCACACGGCCCCGAGGGCGGCGGCGACGAGCGCGATGCCGTAACGCGCGTCGACCCGCGCCTCCAGCACGGTGGCCGCGAGCAGCCGGTTCACAGCCTCTCCCGGGTGACCGTCGCGAAGACGTCGTCCAGCGACGCCTCGCGTGTGTGCAGCGTCTCCACCGCGCCCTCCCTCAGCAGGGCCAGGAGGTCGGTGTCCTCGGCGAGGGCCTCGACCGGCATCTCCCTGGGCTCCTGTCCGCGCACCTCGGCGACGAGCCCGGGACGCCCGTGGCGGAGTTTGAAACCGCGCGGGGTGTCGACGGCGGCGATCCGCCCCCGGGCGACGAAGGCGAGGCGGTCGCAGAGAAGGTCGGCGGCGGCCATGTCGTGTGTGGTGAGGAAGACCGTGCATCCCCCGTCAGCCGCCTCACGGACGACCTCACGGACGAGGGCGGAGCGCACCGGGTCCTGCCCCGAGGTGGGTTCGTCCAGGAAGAGGAGTTCGGGCCTGTTGACCAGCGCCCGTGCCAGGTTGAGCCGCATGCGCATGCCCTTGGACAGGTCGTCGACCCGCCTGTCCGCCGCGTCGGACAGGTCCACCCTGGCCAGGAGCTCGTCGGGGTCCTCGACCGGACCCTCGTACAGGGACGCGAACGCGGCGAGGTTCTCGCGCGCGGTGAGCTTGCCGAACCCCGCCGGGAGCTCGAAGCCCACGCCCACCTGCTCGAAGTAGTCGGAGCCCCACTCCCGCAGGGGCCGCCCCAGGACGTTCACCTCGCCCTCGTAGCGGCGCAGCAGCCGGGTCAGCACTTTCTGGGTCGTCGACTTTCCGGCCCCGCTGGGGCCGAGGAAGCCGAACACCTCACCCCGTTCGACGGAGAAGCCCATCTCAGCGACCGCTGGCGTGTGGGTGCCCGGGTATTGGACTCGAAGGTTCTCGACGGTGATGACCTGGTCGGTCATGGGGAGTCCTCGGAATCGGTGATGGCTGTCGTGGAACACGGCGCCCGCAAGGCGAGGAAGACCTGGTCGACGAGTTCGGGCAGTTCCCTCTCCCCGCCCGCGTCGACCCAGGCGACGATGGCCGTGGACAGAGCCGCCGAGCAGGCCGCGGCGACGGCCTGAACCCCCAGGCCGGGACGGCCGGTTCCCCGCGGGGCCAGTCCGCGTTCGAAGGCGGTACGGGCGGAGGCGAGGTTCTCGTCGATACGGGAACGCAGCGCCGGGATGGACAGCAGGAGCACGGCCCGCTTCAGCAGGGCGTCCCGGTCCTGCTCGTACACCCGGCCCAGCCCGATCAGGGTCGCCTGGTGTATCCGCTCCACGGCGGGCCTGGTGTCGGGCTGCTCCCGGACCAGGTCCTCGAGCATCGGGTCGTACTCGTCCTGGAGTACGACGTCCTCCTTGGAGGGGAAGCAGCGGAAGAACGTCATATGGGACACGCCCGCCGCCCGGGCGATCTGGGCGACCGTGGTCGTCTCGTAGCCCTGCTGCTCGAAGAGCCGGAGCGCGGCGTCCTGGATGGCGGCCTTGTTGCGCTGTCTCTTGCGCGTCCGCTGGTCCACGTCCGCCACCGCCTCAGTCGTCTTCCGCACAAGAAGCGTTACTCACTAACACAAGACCGTCAACCTCCGCAGCCGACAGCGGGCGGGCGTGGCACCCGCCCCGCCAGGACAGGCCCTGCTTCGCTGTCGCTTCTACGCGGCAGTGCCCGAGGAGCGTTTTCGGAAGGCCCCCGGATCAGCGAGCGGCCCGGTGCGGCGGGGGACTGGAGCCGCAGGCTCTCCCTGAGGGTGGTGGAGGGCGACGGGCGGGACGACACACCTAGGTCGTGTTTTTTGCATCATTTCGGGCTCGCGTCCACCGGGCTGCCTCTCGCTACGCCTCCGCGCTCGTGAAGCACGACCAGGCTGAACTTCGCACACCGTCTTGCGAGAGACGGCCCGGACGGCCGCTCGCTGACCCGAAAGCCTTCTAAAAAACACTCCCTAGTCCCACCGGTAGTACAGCTGCCATGGAGGCGGTTTGGGGCCGAACGACGTGGTCTTGTGGGGAAGCCGGGTCCCGGACTCGGCGAGGTTCCGTACGTGGTCGAGGGTGGGCGGCGCGAGAAGCACCAGCGTGCCCTCGGACGGCGGCCTCCCGGTCTCCACGTCGGCGTCGTGGAGGTAGCGAATGTCCTCACCGGCGCGGCTGGGAGCCCAGACACGGTCGATCAGGAGGTGATGGAGGACCGCCGTGTCCACGTCACGCCAGGACGCTGGGTGTTCAGCCAGCGCTCGGCGCACCCTTCCGGGATCCGGTGCCGCGACCGACCATGTACGTCCCTCGCCGGACAGGAGTAACTCCCCCCGTACGAGATCCCGTGGAGGACCGTGCCGCTCCGTGACCGGGGCGACCTGGCCCAGCCTCGCGACCGCCCATACGGGGTCCAGGGCGGGAAGCCAGCGGTGGATAGCGGACAACCGCAGCGGGTGGAGGTCGGTGTCGACCACCAGCGCCGGGACGCAACCGGCACCGTGCTGCCCCCTGAGCTCCCGTCGGCGGCGCAGGGCCGCTTCGAAGCGGTGGTGACCGTCGGCGATCAGCGCCGGCGTCCGGTCCAGCCCTTCCAGCAGGACGCCCTGCTCATCATGGTCGGTACAGGCCCAGAGCCTGTGTGCGGTCCCCTCGGCCGAGACGAACTCCTGGTCGGGCGGCCGTCCGGCGACCGCGGCCAGGATGGCCGCACCTCCTCCCCCGCTGCTGGCGAGCATGATCGGCTCAGGGTGTCCGTGGGCCACACGTGCCATGCGGTACTGGAAGTCGACCTTGGCGGGGATGACGTTCTCATGCGGGACGACGGCACCCTCAGCTGAGCCGAGGTGCAGCGCACCGATGATCCCGCGCTGGATCGTGCGCCCCTGGCTTACCTGTTCGATCACGTACAGGGCGGGGCGCCCCTCGCGCTGGAGACCTCCGTCGCCGCGGCACCGGTTCCCGCGGAAAGGGAGCAGGAGTGGTCCGCGGACCGGCCGGAGGCGAGACGTCCCCGGCGCCGGCGCGGTGCGGGTCGTCCGCTGTCGAGGTCGCAGGACTGACTGTTGGGGCATGGGTCGGCACTCCGATGGCGTCCGCTGCTCACGCGCACAGCTTGGCGACGGCTTCTTCGACACGCGTGAGGTACTCGCGTACGTGTGGCAAGGCAAGCGGGTGCGAGGCCGTCAGGGCTGCCCACTGCTGGTCCTCCTCCTCGCCGTAGAGCATGCAGGTGGCCGCCTTGAACCGAAGGGCCTGCGGGTCGTCACCCAGGAGATGGCCCGCGAGCACCGCGATGCCGGACTCCTCGAGCAGGTGGTTGCACAAGGAGTCGGAGTCGGTGACACCGCGCAGTGTGAGGTTGGCGCGCAGCGGCTCGAAGTCGGGGTAGACGTAGAATCCGCTGGTCGGCTTCCGGCAGGTGGCGCCCGCCCCGACCATGATGTCGTACACCGCGCGGGCGAGCTCGCCGTGCAGCCGCGCGGTGGCCGCGACGTGCGCGCGCAGCTCCGGGGGCTCGCTGAACGCGTAGGCGGCCACGGACTGCATCGGACGGGCCAGGGTCGACCAGATCTCGCTGGCCACCGACACCACTCCGTCGCGGGCGCGCAGGCCGGCTGGTGAGGACGGGAACCTGGCGACACCGATACGCCAGCCGCCGATGGCCAGGCTCTTCGACAGCCCGCTCGTCACCACGACGCGGTGGGGTACGACCTCGGCCGGGCTGAGCATATGCGCCCCCGCGTCATGGACGATATCGCGATAGATCTCGTCGGAGACGATGAACAGGTCTTCCTCCTCCGCGATGGCGCAGATCGCGCGGACCGTGTCCGGCGGTGCCAGGGTGCCGGTCGGATTGTCCGGCAGGGTCAGCACGATGATGCGGGGGTCGTGTCCGAGCAGCCTGGCCGCGCGGATGCTGTCGCGCAGGGCGGCCGGCTCGGGTACGCCTCCGCAGTCGTCCGGGATCGGGATTCCGTAGGCCTGCTTTCCCGCCAAGCGCGCCTGTGGCGCATAGGTGTTCCAGCAGGGCCGGGGAATCAGGACGTCTCCGGGAAGTACGAGATTCAGCGCCATGAGCAGCGGCTTGCTGCCGGGCGCGAGGATCACCTGGTCCGGGCTCGTGGGCTGGCGGCGTCGGGTGAAGTACCCGGCCGCGGCCTCACGGGCCGGTTCGTCCCCCAGTACGGGCCCGTAGGAGTTGAACCGCGCCCCGGCGACGAGATGGTCCACCAGGGGCTGGAAGGGCGGCAGTCTCGCCTCCCCGAAGGCCATGTTCACCAGGGACTCACCACGCGCCTTACGCTGGTCGACCTTGTGGCTCAGGTCCAGATTCGGAGAAATTCTTTCGACCGTGGCCGTCACGTAGGCCTCCTCCGCTCGCTCCGTTCCGGCTCTGCGGGACCATGCGTTCGAGAATATCGAAGACATCCCTTCACGAACCGGTTGCCGATGACGGGATTGATGATATTCGGAGCAGGGGGAGTTCAAGGTATTTCAGCAGAGGAAAGTGATAGGCAAGGCTTATGGGAGAATAGGGAGCACTTCTTTCCCAGGGCATACCTCAGGGCGGAGACACGAATGTGCTCCGCCCTTGGATCAACGGTATTCCGGCACCTCGGCGAGCGCCTGGGGGGTCACGATACGGAAGAAGGGAACGACCGTCAGGAGCGCTGCTGCGGCGAAGAGACCGAACGCGGCCTGGACACCGATGAACTCCGCCAGAATCCCGACCAGGCCTGCCCCCAGGGGCATCGCCCCCCAGCTGAACAGGCGGGCCGCGGAATTATATCGGCCCAGCATCCCCGAGGGCACGATCCGCTGGCTGATGGTTCGAGCGTTGACCGTCCACAACGTGCCGCCCATGCCGCCCGCGAACGCGGCGATGCCCACGATCCACAGGTTGGTGGTCAGCGCGGGCGCCGCGACCATCGCCGCGGTGCCCAGCAGGTCGAGGAACATGGACCAGCGCTGGCCCAGCATCCGGTTGATCCAGGAGACGCTCAGCGCCCCGACGATGCCCCCTGCGCCGAGTGCGCCGAGCAGGGTCCCGTACTCCTGATCGCTCAGGCCCATCAGTGTCTTGGCCACCAGCGGCATCAGTGCCAGCCAGGCTCCCCAGGAGGCGGCCAGGACCACCATCAACGCCGCCATTCCGCGCAGCAGTCGGTGGTGCCAGAGGTAGCTGAGTCCTTCGGCGATGCGCTCGTGGACGCCGGTCGTGGTAGTCGACCGGTCGAAGTCAGGGGCGAAGCGCCCGACCAACAGCATCAGGGTCAGCATGCCGACCGCGTAGGCGAGCGCGGTCGCTCCCAGAGCGATGCTCGCACCCAGGGCCACCAGCAGCCCGCCCAGGAAGGGGCCGGTGAACTCGCTGCAAGCGGTTTCGGCTCCAGCCACCCAGGCGTTGGCGCGTTCGCGCTTGGCCGGCCGGACGGCCGCCGGCACCAGGGAGGAGGCCGAGGTCATCGCGATGACCTCGGCGACGCCCAGTACCGCCCCAGCGGTGTAGATCACCGCCAGCGTGATGGTGTCGCTGAGCAGGGCGGCGATGAGCCACGTCATCGCACCCAGGCGCATCAGGTTGGCGATCCACACCAGACCGCGCCGGTCGAACCGGTCGACCATGACCCCCACGTGCAGGGCGGTCAGCAGCCAGGGCAGCGACAGTGTCAGCGCCACCATGGAGATCAGCGCGGGGGACTCCGTCATACGGGTGGCGATCAGGGGCAAGGCGATCTTGAGGACCCCGTCGGCCAGGTTCGTCAGGGCCGTGAACGAGACCAGCACCGCGGTGTTGCGTCCGCTCACCCGGTCCTCGGAGTCGTCCTGCGTGGCCCGTCGCGAGTACTCCTGAGCTTGGAGAACGGGGGTCGGAGCAGCTTCTTCCTCTGGCATCGGGCAATCTCCTTATAGCTTTCTCTGATCTCCGGAGTACAAGCTCCCTCTCCCCCAAGAGATCCGTAGTCGACAAGTATAACCGCCTAAGAGCCTTTGGTGGTTAATCCTCTCGGAAACCATGTCAGTCACACCTGGATCCCTCAGCTCTGGCCGGAGGGGCCCCGCCGCCCGGCGGAACGCGTACGCGTCTCAGGTCGACCGGGACGGCAGTGAGCAACCGGCGGGCATGTGCGCGGCCTTGCCCGCCACGAGCCCGGCCACGAGGTGGGCCGCCTCGCCGAGCAAGCCGTAGTGGTCGGTGGGCAGGCCCACACTGGAGACTCCACCGGTGCACCAGCTCCGCCATGCGGGGACGTCGTCCTTGTTGGACTCGGAGTTGATCAGCAGTGTCGGTGCGTCGACCCTGTGCTCAGCCTCGTAGCGGACCATCGCCCGGTTGTGGCGCAGGAACCGGTCGCGTCGGCGCTGGAGGGCCGCACCGCTGACGGGTATGTCCAGCGTGGCCAGGAGGGCGGCGAGCACGGCGGTCTCCGTCCTGCTCCGCGGGTCGACGCTCAGATGGTCGGGGCGGGCGTCTGGGCTGCCCACGGCGTAGAGCATGGCGTCTGTGAAGTCCAGTTCCTGGTGCCGCCACTGCGGAGACGGAGCGTCCACCAGCACGAGAGGGGGCGGTTGCAGCCCTTCGAGCTGCGCTTGGCCCGCCATGGCGTGCGCCACGAGCCCGCCCATCGACCAGCCGCCCCACAGGTCGGGAAGCCGTCCCTGCGCTAGGAGCTCGTCCAGGAAGCGTCTGGCCAGCGCGCCGATGGACGCCTCGGTACCGCCCTCGTCCTCACTGACGGTCACCCTCCAGCCCGATGGCAAGTGCCGTACCAGCTCCTCGTAGGAGGACCGGTCCAGACCCGCTCCGGGCACGAGGTGCAGCCAGGCCCCGTGCCGGCTCCCTTCTCTGACCACGGCGGGACCGGAGGGCCCCGAGGCGGGGCCCGCTTCCGGGGCGTCGCTGAGAAGCTCGATCATGCGCGCGGGTGTGGGCCGGTCGAGCCAGCCGTTCAGGTCCAGCTGTCGGCCGTTCGCCTCCTCCACGGCGGTGAACAGTTCCAAGACCCTCATGGAGTGCCCGCCAAGGGCGAAGAAGTCGTCCTCCAGGCCGACGTCGGCGCCCAGGACCCTCTTCCAGCAGGCCAGCACCGCTCTGGTGACGCCGTCGCCGCGGGAGCCCGTCGCGGCGGGCTCCCGCGAATCGGTGCGCCTCAGAGCGCTCCACGGTGCCGCCACGGCCCGGGTCGCCACCGGCACCGCGCCGAGTACGCTCCCAGTGGAGCGGGAGCGGGTGAGGACGCCTTCGACGTCCTCCAGGAAGGCGCGCAACGCTCCCTCGTCCAGACCGTCGGCGTCGTACTCGATCTCAACGAGCGTGTCCTCCCCCTGCTCGAAGAGGCTGACCAGGACCTGGCAACGGGCGCTCCTGCTGGGGCTTCTCTGGAGCCGGGCGGGCTGGCCGCCGATCTCCAGCCCTGAGCCGATACGCCCGTTGTGGGTGATGACGACCGCCGGCAAGGTGCCCAGGGCGGCCTTGTCCTCAGCGGACAGGTGCGCGTACACGTCCGCGTAGGGAACGTGCTGGTGGGGCAGGCTGTCCCACAGTGAGTCGCGTGCCCTGGCCACCACGTCGTCGAAGCGTTCGGCAGGGGTGACCGTGTCGGTGAGAACGACGGTGTTGACGCAGTAGCCGACCCTCTCCTGGTCCTCCGGCGTCATACGGTTGGCCACCACGACCCCGAGGGCGCCGCGTTCCCCGGCTCCCCCCAAGGCCAGCACGGAGCGCACGGCCGCGAGCTGCACCGCGAAGGCCGTGCAACCGACTCTGCGGGCCACATCCTCCACCGCCTCCTGGGCTGGACGCGACAACTTGTGCTGGAATACGCGTCCGACGCCGCTGGGGTGCCCGGGGCGGACGCCGCGCAGCGACACGGCTCGGCTACCGCGCAGCCGCGCGGCCCAGTACTCGTGTCCCGCCTCCGTGTCAGGGAGGCTCTGCCCGCGCTGGGCGACCGCCGGCTCCGTGAACACGTCGTCCGGGACGAATCCGTCACCGTGTGCGCGGATCGCCAGGTAGGCGGCGTTCAGGTCCGACATGACCAGCTGGAGCCCCCACCCGTCGAGGACGGCGTGATGGACGGTGCACAGGAGTTCCTGGCGCTCACCCACATCGACCAGCACCAGCCGGATCAACGGCGGCGCGTCCAGGTCGAAGGGGGCAGCGTGCACGTGCGCGGCCAGTTCGTCCAGGAGCGGTTCGGGGTCGCCCGCGAGAGTCTTCTTCCACCGCACGTGCTCGATCCGCGCGTCCACCGCGGGGTGGACCGTTTGGACCACGGTCCCTCCCTGGCGCGCGAATCCGGTCCTCAGAGCCTCGTGCCTGTTCACCGTGTGCTGCCAGGCACGGTTGAGGACGTGCGCGTCGAGGCCGCGTGTGCTCAGCCGCCAGGTGATGTTGTAGAGGTCCTTGCGCTCGGTGCGCTGGTGCACCCACCAGAGCGCTTCTTGTCCTGATGAGACGGGAACGGTCAGGGACTCCGCCATGCTTTTACCTTTCACAGCATTGACATTCTTATGAATTGTTCCCCTGACGGGCATGCGTGGCAAGCCGCTGATACTGGTTCTGCTATACCGTCATAGTTTTTTCGCATGGCCTCAGCCAGCGGAGCCTGTTATGCCTTGATTCCATACTCCTATCAGCCGGAACCGCAGAAGCGTTGACGCACCACGGAGGCGCGAGCATAAGCTTGCTGCATCTCTTGAAAATGCTGTTTCCCTCAGGAAGTGCATCGATGCGACAGCAGACCGAAGAAGACCATTCGACACTGGAAAAATCCCTGAAGGGCCATGTGAGAGTTCCTTACGACGACCGATCACAACTCACCGAAATCGGACTGGACTCGCTGGCGGTCGTTCGCATTGCGGTGGAGGCGAGTCCGGACCCGGATAAGGAAATCGACGTGAGCAGGCTCGCTGACGTGCGCACGGTCGGGGAACTGCGCGCATGGTTGGCCGAACTGACGACCGGAGGCGACACCGCGTGATCATGAGCACGACCGCACCACCCGCTGAGGACGCCACAGACCGAACGACGGTATGGACGGCTCCGGTGACGGAGTCCCAGGCCGGACTGCTCGTCGTGGGACGATCGGTGTCCGCGCCCAACCTGTACAACGTGCTCGCCGAGCTGCGTCTCGATCCCGGATACACCCTCGCCGAGGTACGTTCCGCGATGGTCGCGGTGCTGGCGGTGCAGCCGGCCCTGCGGCTCCGCCTCCTGGAGGACCCCGAACCGCACGCCGCGCTCACCACCGCACCCGGTGACGACGAGCTGCCCCTGGTCCACGAAACCGTCGAAGGCAGCGTCGACGAGCGCAGGGACGAGGTGGTGCGCGAACTCGCGCAGACGGGTTTCGACACGTCCCGAGCACCGCTGATCCGCGCACACCACCTGCGCTCAGCGGCAGGCGACGACTCCAGGTTCGTGTTCGTCGTCCACCACACCGTCTTCGACGGCTTCTCCTTGCGGCCGATGGCCAAGGACTTCGACTCCGCCCTGCGCAAGAAGCTCGACGTCGAGGCCGTCCGTCCCGAGAGGGAGCGCTCCCTCCTCCAGGAGCTGCGAGCCCAGCGCAAGGCAGAAGGGTCCCCCCAGGTCGAGGAGGGGGCATCCGAGATCGGCCGACGTGTGCGCCAGGCGCCGGCCACCACGATCTACCCCCGTCCGGGGCGCCCGCAGGAAACGGCGTTCGAGGGGCGCAGGCGGACGATCGCGCTCGGAGCGCAGGCGTCGGAGGCCGTGGACCGCGCGTGCACGCGGTGGTCCGCGACCCCTTTCGAGTTCTTCTCGGCCGTGTACGGCGCGGTCCTGGCCCGCCACACCGGACAGTCGAGCGTCGTCTTCGGCAGCCCTCTGATGTCCCGACGCACGGTCGGCTCCTACAACCTGTGCGGCTTCTTCGTCAACACGCTCCCCCTGGTCCTGGACGTGGACTGGGACGCGGAGTTCACCCACTACCTGCACGACACCGTCCAGGTCGAGGCCAAGCAGCTCAGGAACCGCTCGTCGGTCCCGTTCACCAGGGTCGTCCGGCACGCCGACCCCGACCGCGCCACCAACCGGAACCCCGTGTTCTCGGTCATGCTGGCGATGCAGGATTCCACTTCCGTGATGCCGGAAGGCGCGGTCACCGGCATCCGTGAGCACGCCCCCGGCACCGCGAAGTTCGACCTCTGGCTCGGGGTGACCCCGACACCAGAGGGGTGGCTGCTCGAGATCGAGTACGACCCCGCGCTTGTACCCGACCCCGTCGCGGACGCCATCGCGCGGTCGCTGCACGGCGCAGTCACCGCGGCTGCCACGACGGACGCGGTCAGGCTGCGCGACCTGTTCGGCGACGAGTCCCTGGAGCTGTCCCGGGCGACGGACGGCTACGGCGCGGAACCGCCCCGCGCGGATCTCGACGCGTGGCTGCGGGACACCGCCGAGCGCAGGGCCGACGCCGTCGCGGTCGAAGAGTCCGGTTACCGCATGACCTACCGGCAACTGGACCGGGACGTGAACAGGGTCTGCGCCGGACTGCGCCGCCGGGGCGTCGCCCCCGGAGACGTGGTGGGTCTGACCACGGACTCGCTGGCCGAGACCGTCGTGGCCATCCTGGCCGTACTGCGGGCGGGCGGTCTCTACCTTCCGCTGGACGGGGCGCTGCCCACGGAACGCCTCTCCTACATGCTGGCCAAGGCCGACTGCCGAATCGCCATCGGCCGACGCGACGTGGGCGACCTCGCCCCCGTGCCGCTGGAAGACCTGGCCGACGACACGTCCGCCGCGCCTACCGGCGAGGGCGGGACCGGCGGCTACGTGATGTTCACCTCCGGGTCCACGGGCCGGCCCAAGGGCGTGGCGATGTCGACCGGCCCCCTGCTCAACCTCACGGCGTGGCAGCTCGAAGCACTGGGGATGGGCCCGCAGACCAGGTTCTTCCAGTACGCGCCTCTCGGCTTCGACGTCTCCTTCCAGGAGATCGTGCCGACACTCGCGGCAGGCGGCACGATCATCGCCCGAGAGCCCGCCGACCGCAGGGACCTGCCCTCAGTGCTCCAGCGCGTGGTCGAGACCGCCGCGACCCACGTGTACCTGCCCGTGGCCGCCCTGCGACCGTTCGTGCAGGCGGCGGCTGACTCGGGCACCGAACTCGAACACGTCACGCACGTCTGCGTCTCAGGCGAACAGCTCATCCTGGACCCGCTGATCGAGCGGTTCTTCGCCCGGCACACGGGGATCGAGCTGATCAATCTGTACGGCCCCACCGAGACGCACGCCGTGACCATGTACCGGCTCTCCTCGGACGGGAGCGGCTGGCACTCCCACACCCCGATCGGCACCCCGATCTCGGGTGTGACGGCACAGGTGGTCGACAGCACGGGGCACCTGGCACCCGTCGGCGTTCCCGGAGAGATGATGCTGGGCGGCCGGTGCACGGCGGACGGCTACATCAACGACGAGGGCAGGACCGTGGAGCGGTTCGTCCCCGACCCCTACGGCCCGTCCGGATCCGTCCGCTACCGGACCGGCGACAGGGTTCTGTGGTCCGATTCAGACGTCCTGATCTTCCTGGGACGCGACGACGACCAGGTCAAGATCCGCGGCTTCCGCGTGGAGCTCGGCGAACTCGAGAGTGCGGCGCTGTCGCACCCGTCCGTGTCCGAGGCTGCGGCAGCGGTCCGAGGCGACGGCGCGGACAGGCACCTACTGCTCTTCGTCCGCACGGCGGACGGGGAGCGGGACAGCCGGGACGGGATCGCGGCCCTGCTCGAGGACGCCCTGCCCGCGTACATGGTGCCGGCAGCGGTGCTTCAAGTGACGGCGATACCCACTACGAGCAACGGCAAGATCGACCGCCGCGCCCTGCTGGGGCAGGCCGACGGCCTCCTGGCCCGGCAGAGCCCTCAGCACCAGGAGGAGAGCACAGCCACCTCACCCGACGATCCACTGCAATCCCGGCTCCTGGAGCTGTGGTCGGAGCTGCTCGGCCGGTCGGACCTGAGTGTGGACCGCTCCCTGCTGGAGTCCGGGGCCCACTCGCTGACCGTCCTCAACGCCGTCTCACGCATCGACCAGCAGGAAGGCGCCCGGCTTTCGATCATCGACATCTTCCGGAACCCGACCATCCGGGAACTGGCCGCACTGGTCCGGAAGGCCGAGAGGTGACGGGGGCCGCGAGCGGTGGAACGGCCGCGGCGGAAGAGCTCCTGGTCCCGGTCAGCCGCGGTCAGGGCCCCCTGCACAGCGTCCTGCTGCATCCGGCGGGGGGCGGTCTGGGCCCCTACCTCGGAGTGGCCTCGATGCTCGGCCGCTGGGGTCCGGTACACGGTATCCGGGCTTCGGGGCTCATGGCGGGCGAACGGCCGGACGACTCGCTCGAGGCGATGGTCGCCCGCTACGCAGCCATCGTGGACGGCCTCGAACGCCCACCTGACCTGCTGTTCGGCTGGTCCCTCGGCGGCATCCTGGCCTTCGAGCTGGCTATCCGTTCCCCGCACGCCCACCGCCCCCGGGTGGTGATGCTGGACAGCCCCGCGGTCCCCACCCCGCGTTCCAAGGACCTGGCGGGCCTGTGCGCGAGGGTGGTCGAAACCGCCGGCCCCCTCATCGGAGGCATCGACCCGGTCCGGCTGTCCGAGACCACCAGAGCCCACCTGCGAGCGGTGCTCGCACACCGTCCGCAGCGCGGGCACGACGGCCCCGCCCTCCTCATCACCTGTGAAGACGAGGACAACGGCGAGCACGTCAGGCGGTGGGAGGCGCTCTCTCCGTCCTTGCGTGTGCGCACGGTGCCAGGCGACCACTTCGAGGCTCTGGCCGAACCGAACCTGTCCGTCGTCCTGGGACACCTCCGCGACTTCCTGACCGACACCCGCGCCGCCGGCGACGCCCCCGCAGTACACGCGCGCCCACTGGCCGCCCATCGAACCATGGAGAACTCATGACCGAACCGATCGCCGTCGTCACCGGCGGAACCAAGGGAATCGGCCTGGCGTTCAGCACACGCCTGGTCAAGCTCGGGTACCAGGTCATCGCCTGCTACTGGTCCGATCCGGACTCGGCGGGCAAGGCCGAAGCGGACCTCGACGGGCGCCTGCACACCATGCGTGCGGACCTGTCCGACCCTGAGGAGACCGCCGGCCTGGCCGAGTACGTGCTCAGAGAACACGGCGCACCGCAGGTTCTGGTCAACAACGCCGGGATCAATGCCGACCGGTCCTTCCTGGAGACGACCGACCAGGAGTGGCGCCGCATCATCGACACCAACCTGTCCGGCCCGTTCTGGCTCACCCGGGCCCTGGCCCCGGCGATGTTGGCGGCGGGCGGCGGCAGCGTGGTCAACATCGGTGCGACCACGGGGATGCGCCCGCGGCTCAACGGCGCCAACTACTGCGCGAGCAAGGCCGGGCTGCTGCAACTGACCAAGTGCCTGGCACACGAACTGGCGCCCACCATCCGGGTGAACGCCCTCATCCCCGGGATGATCGACACCGAGGAGCTGCGTACGCGCCTGCGGCTCGACGATCCCGAGAGGATGCGCGCCGAGGTAACCGAAGCGGTTCCCCAGCGCCGGATCGGATCCCCCGACGAGGTGGCCGACGCCCTGGAGTTCCTGATCGGCCCCGCGGCCGCCTATGTGAACGGGCAGAAGCTCATCGTCGACGGCGGACAGTTCATGTGGTGATGAGTGCTATGAGAGTGAACCACGAACAGATCCTGTCCACCGCGCGAGACGCCTTCCGTTCCGGCCCCTCAGTGGGCGACCCCGCCTACCACCGCTACTGCGCGGAGCTCGCGCGGCGCCTGGGGGAGCACTGGCCCACGGTCCGCCGGGCCAATGACCAGGACGTCAGCGAGGCTCAGCGGCGCGGCTTGCCCGCGACGATCGTCGACAGGCTGCGGCTGACGGACCGGCACCTGGCGGAGTTGACCAGTCGGGCCGCGGAGGTCGCGGAGGAGTTGGCCGCGTTCACCGGCGGAGCGCGAGAGCGCAAGGCCGGCGGCTTCGGTGTCATGCGCCGCGTCCACAAGCCCTTGGGCGTGCTCTTCCTCGTGTACGAGGCGCGCCCGACCGTCACCTTCGACGGTGCGCTCCTACCGGTCGCGATGGGCAACGCCGTGCTGTTGCGCGGCGGCAAGGAGATGGCCTCGACCGACGCCGCGCTCCAGGACGTGGCCCGCGAGGCCCTGAGGGCCGCCGGACTCCCACCGCACCTGGTAACGGTGATCGACGACCCCGACCGGTCGGTGATGAAGGCCTTCCTGGCCAGGCCGGACGCGATCGACGTGCTCATCCCCCGCGGAAGCCCCTCCCTCGTGGAGTACTGCCGCTCCAGCAGCTCCATTCCACTGATCTCCAGCGGAGGCGGAGCCAACCACCTCTACGTACACCGCAGTGCCGACCTGGGCACGGCCGCGGAGGTGACCCTGGACAGCAAGGTCCCCGAACCGGCCGGTTGCACATCGGTGGAGTTCGTCCTGGTCGACGAGGAGGTGGCCGACCAGTACCTGGCCACCCTGCGCGGGGCGGCCGCCGCCAGGAACGAGGAGCTCACCGTCAGGCTCGGTCCGGGCCAGGCCCCTCCCGGGCCCGGCGGCGGGCCGCTGCGGGCCGAGCCCCTGAAGGAGTACGACTTCGGCCGGGAGTTCGCCGACCCGACCATCGGCGTGCTCGCCGTCCGCGGCATCGACGCGGCCGTGCGCCACATCGGAGAACACGGCTCCGCGCACACCGAAGGCGTCATCACCAGGGAGTCCGCGGTGGCCGAGGAGTTCGCCGCCCGGGTCGACGCCGCCGCGGTCATCGTCAACGGTTCCCTTCGCTTGCACGACGCACCCACGCTCGGCCTCGGCCCGGAACTGGCCATCTCCACCGGCAGACTGCACGCCCGCGGCCCCGTCACCCTCGACGCCCTCGTCACGCACTCCTGGGTGGTCGAGGCCAACGGCGCCCTGCGCGGGTGACACGAGCACCCGCCGGCCCGAAACGACTGAACCAGCGACACGGAGACAAGAGAGGAACCCATGTCCACCGTCGAACGACTCGACCGCGCGACCGTCGCGGAGGCCGTCAAACAAGTAGTCATCTCCGAGTCCAAACTGTCCATCGCCACCTCAGAGATCACCGAGCAGGAGCCCCTGGTCGGGGACCGGCTGCGCGTCAACTCGCTCGGACTGGTCGGCATGCTGGTGCGGATCGAGGACGAGCTGTCCGTCACCCTCTCCGACGACCTGTTCGTCGGTAGGAGGTTCCACACGGTCGCCGACCTGGTCGACGTGGTGCTCAGCGGCACGGAGGCGTCATGACGAGCGCGAGCGTGCCCTCGGACTGGCAGAGCGTGCTCCCCCACCTCTCCGAGCCGCTGCCCCCCGACCGCAGCCCCCTGAACGCGGGAGGTTCCGGGGTCCAGGTCAACCTCCCCATGGACCTGGTGCGCCAGAGCGCCCTGAACCGCGAGTACTGGCCGATCCCCGAGGAGGTGGCGCGAGCGTACCGCCGGTACCGCCCCACCCCGCTGTGGCGCGCGAAGAACTTCGAGGACGCCATCGGGTCGAGGGTGCCCGTCTACGTCAAGTACGAGGGCGGCAACATCTCCGGAAGCCACAAGCTGAACACCGCGCTGGCCCAGGCCTACTACTACAAGAAGGCCGGAGTCCGGGAGCTGGTCACCGGCACCGGGGCCGGTCAGTGGGGGACCGCCCTGGCCGCCGCGTGCGCCCTGTTCGGGCTGCGCTGCCGGGTGTTCATGGTCGAGTCGAGTCTGCGCCGCAAACCGTACCGCGGCGTCCTGATGCGCATGCTGGGCGCCGAGGTGTGCTCCAGTCCGAGCGGACTGACCCGTGTGTGCGCCGAACACGATCGCGACAAGGGCAACAGCCTGTCCTTGGCCATCGGCGAAGCGGTGGAATACGCCAGCACGCACGAGGGGGTGGCCTTCTGCATCGGCAGCGGCGAGACCTACAGCATCCTGCACCAGTCGATCATCGGGATCGAGGCCCAGGAGCAGCTCGCCGGGCTGGACGGGAGCGTCGACGCCGTCGTCGGCGCCGTCGGGGCCGGATCCAACTTCGGGGGGATCGCCCTCCCCTTCCACTGCGCGGCGGCGTCGGCGGGCACCCGACCTCCGACGCTCGTCGGCGCGGAGTCGACCACCGCGCCGAAACTCACCCGGGGCGTCTTCGCCTACGACAAGACCGACGCCACCGGCTCCGGTCCGCTTGAGGCCATGTACACGATCGGCAGCGACTACCCCATCCCGGACGCCCACTCAGCGGGCCTGCGCTTCCACGGGGCCGCCAAGGTGATCTCGGCGATGCGGCACACCGGCGACATCGACGCGATGGCCGTCAGCCAGGTCGAGGCGCTGGAGGCGAGCCGCCAGATGACCATCAGCGAGACCGTGCTCGCCGCTCCCGAGTCAGGGCACGCACTGGCCGCCGCCGCCAAGCTCGCCGCGGGCGGCTCCGACGGGCTGCGCGCCGAGCGCGGCGTCCTGGTCTGCGTCAGCGGACACGGATACCTGGACCTGGCCGCCTACGAACAACTCCTCGACGGTGGTCTGGAGGACGAGGCGCCCGCGGACCATGCGCTCATGGCCGCGGTCTCCGGGCTCGCCCCGGCCGGTGCGCCCAACGCGTCCCCTCCGCCGCAGCCCGTGGGAGGAGCAGCATGCCCGTGACGACCGTGAACATCGGGGCGGCCATGGCCAGCGTCCGAGCCCCGCTCCTGGACTGCGTCCAGTCCAACCTCGCCGTCCTGGCCGACCACCACCACGGAGCGGGGACGCACCTGGCCCTCGGTGCCAGCCTCCGCTTCCAGTACAGGCCCACCGATTCAGGTCTGCCGACCGTCGAGCCCACGCTCTCCGACCAGCTCACGGAGGTGAAGGTACTGGGGCTCCAGGCCGGATCCGTCCACATGGGCATCTCCGGTGCCGACCTGGCGCGGACCGCCGCGGAGGAGGGCCCCTTGTACATCGTGGCGGACTCCTACGACATGCCCTGGCTGCCCTACTACGGGCGACGCCACATGGAGCACAGCCTGATCGCCGCCGACCAGAACGGCATGGCGCAGGTCACCGACGCCTACCACAACCCCACCCCGTGGGGACTGGCCGAACCGGGCCAATGGGCGCACGGCTGGGAGACGCTTCCCCGTGCCTCCATCGCGGTCGCGTTCACACCCACCGACGGAGGTCCCCCCGCCTGCTCGCCCAGCACCAGCCTGGACAACGCCGACGCCTATCTGGCCGCTTACGCGGCCCACCCGGACCGGTCGGCCGCGTTGGAGCAGCTCACCACCGAGACTTGGTTCCTCGCCCGCTCACGCAAACTGCACGCCGCCTTCCGCGCCGAGGCCGGCCTGCCGGACCAGCCGGAGGTGAACGACCACCTGCGCCGTTGGGAGCGCCTCGCGGAGCAGGCCTACATCGCGCTGCGCCGTGTCCAACGCGGCAGGCCCGAGCCCAAGCGCCTGATCCCCGACCTGGCCGACACCCTCGCCGCCGACACCGCGGTCTTCGGGGCCAGCAGCCTGTCGGCCCGACGCCCGGTGCGGCGGCCCGCCAGCGAACCCGGGTCAGCCCGAGCCGCGCACGAAGCACACGCGACCGTCCCGGACGCGGTGGCCGCGGTGTTCTCCACGGACGTGGCCACCGTACTCACCGCACCCGCCCTCACCGAACTGAGTGGATACAGCTCATTCCGGCTCATCGCTCTCGTGGAGCGCATCGAACAGGAACTCGACATCGAGTTCGAGCCCGAGGACCTCGTGCCCGAGAACCTGCACCGGCTTGACGACCTCACCCGGCTCACCACCAGAACACTGCACCGCCGACGGAAGGAGACCGCAGATGGACCCCCGATTCCCTGAGCTGCTCACGCCGTTCCTGAAGTACCTCGGCGACCGGAGCATCACCGAGGACTCACCGCTGCCCGCCCTGGGGCTCGACTCGATGCAGTCCATCGAGCTGTTGTTCGCCATCGAGGACACGTTCGGCGTCACGTTGGCGGACGAGTACCTCAACGACTCGACCTTCGCCACCGCCGGGACCCTGTGGACCGCCATCGCCACCACGATGGCGGAGGAAGGCGGGGAGGTGACCACCGCATGAGCACTCCCGCAACCATGGCGCACCGGCCCCGGAGCGCCGCACCGAGCATCACCGAACGCGCGGACCGGGTGGCCGGGACAACGGCGGCGCACGCCCGCCGCACCGACGAGGAGGCCGCCTTTCCCGCCGAGTCCCTCACCGCGATGCGGGAGAGCGGGCTCCTGGGGCTGATCGTCCCGACCGAGTACGGGGGCCTCGGCGGATCCCTCTCCGACCTCTTGGACGTGGCGATCCGGCTCGGTCGCGCCGACATGTCCGCCGCGATGATCCTCACGATGCACTGCCAGCAGGTCGCCGCCATCGTGGAGCACGCGCACGAACCGCTGAGGGGCCCGCTGCTCAAGCGCATCGCCGCGGGCGAGGTCTACCTCGCCTCGGTGACCACGGAGGCCGACAAGGGCGGGCACCTCCTCAGCGCCGAGGCCGGACTGGGCACCGAGCGGGGGAACCTGGTCATCGACCGGTTCGCACCGATCGTGACCGGCGGCACGCACGCCGACGGCTTTCTCATAACGCTGCGGAGCCCGGACGCCGCCTCTCCCAGCGAGGTGTCCCTGGTCTACGCCGATCGGGACCAGCTCACCGTCACCGCCTCCGGCGACTGGCAGCCCCTGGGCATGCGAGCGAGCCACAGCGGTGCGCTGACCCTCAAAGGACAAGTGCCCGCTGACAACGTGGTGGGCGAACACGGTGCGTTCGCACAGATCGCCACGGGCGTGTTCGCCCTGTACGCCCACCTCGGCTGGTCAGCGTGCTGGCTCGGTACCGCCTGCGGAGCACTCTCCCGTGTGATCGACCTGATCCGCTCGCCCGCCGGGCGCAAGCGCTTCGACACCGGGTCCGAGCTGCTGCTGAGCCGCCTGGCGACATCGCGCCAGCGGGTCGACACAGTGCACGCGCTGCTGCGCCACACCGAGCGCACGGTCGCCGGCCTGTCCGACGTATCGGCCCCTCGCCACCAGCTCCTGCTCAACGCGCTCAAAGTCACGGCCTCCGAGGAGTGCCACGCGGCCGTCAACGACCTCGTCGAGGCCCTGGGGCTGCGCCACGGCTATCTCAAGGACTCCCCCACCCAGCTGGAGAAGGCTCTGCGCGACCTTCGCTCGGCACCGATGAACTACAGCAACGACCGCCTGCGTCTGGCCGACGGTCGCCTTGCCCTGCTCGACAAGGAGGTGAACCTTGTCTGAGTCAACGGTGGCCGCACCGGCTGTTCCGCGTGGCGCCCCCGCACTCGACTCCCTGGGCCCCGCGGCGAGCGGCCGGCGGCTCTGGGCAGCGCTCGGTGAGGACCACCGGATCCGCGGAGCCTACCGGAACAGCGACCCGGCCCGGGGCGTTGAGCCCAAGCGCCTGGGCGCCCTGCTCGCCGAAGTGGACGCACGGGTCGGGGTCGGCTCGACGCTCTCCGCCTCCGTCCAGCTCGCCACCGCGGTGCCGCTGCTGGCCGGCGCACCCGGAGAAGTGGCGGCCCGAGCCCTGCGTGCCGCTCTGGACGGGCGGTCGGTCATCTCGTTCGCGGCCACGGACACGGTTCCGGGGTCGGATCTGACCGCCCTGGAGACGGAGGTCGCAGACGACGGCGACCACATCGTCCTGACGGGGCTCAAGAAGTGGATCACCAACGCCACCCAAGCCGACTGGCACCTGGTCCTGGCCAGGCATCGGCCAGGGACCCACTTCACCAACTTCACGTGGGTCCTGGTCCCCGCGAACGCGGCCGGGGTGGGAGTGGAGGAGGCGGACACAGAGCTCTTCGACGGGTCCGGAACCGGGCATGTCAGCTTCGACCAGGTCCGTCTCCCGCGCGACCACATGGCGGGGCGCAAGGGACGCGGTCTGGTCGACTTCGCCGCGCAGATCGCCGTCGAGCGCCTGGCGGGCGCACTGTGGGGCGTCGCCCTGTGCAGACGCGTACTCACTGAAACCCGCGACCTGCTGAGGGGACGCGTGGTCGGGGACGCGACCCTGTGGCACATCGACGGCATCCGGCAGCGTTTCGCGGCCTGCCTGGCCCTGGTCCGGCAGCTTCGGGCGCTGACCGACGAACTGGCGCCCAGGGTCGCCCGCCAGCACGACACCACCGCTGGAGCGCTGCTGAAGGCCAGTGTCGCGCCCACGCTCGACCACGTGCTCACCGAATGCGCCCACCTCCAAGGCGCCGAGGGCTTCAGACGGTCCGGGGCTCAGCAGCTGCGCTCCCAAGCCGCACTGTTCGGGATCGGCGGTGGGACGACCGAGGTGGTCCGGGCCGTGGTCGCGGACAAGAGCGACGCCGTTCTCGCGGAGCTGGTCCCATGACACCTGTCGAAACCGTGCCGGGCGTGTGGTTGGCCTCGGCCTCGATGGACGATGTGGACACCGGGTCCCCGCACCGCCAGGACGCGGCTCGTGCGCACACCATGGCCGCGTGGAGGGCCAGGGAGTTCCTGGCGGGGCGCGCCCTGCTGCGCACGCTCCTCGCCGAGGTCCTGCCCGAGGCGGCCGGTGCGGACGTCGTACCGGACGGCAACGGCAGGCCTGAACTGGACGGCTGGCCGGGCGCAGGCATCAGCATCGCGCACGATGGCGGGTCCGTCGCCGCCTGCGTGTCCACCGACCGGGACGTGGGCGTCGATGTCCAGCATCCTCCCGACCGTCTGGACGCGTCGCTGGTCCGGCGCTGCGTCCGTGAGGGCGCGGGACTCCTGGACCCCATGACGCCAACGCAGCGTGCGCTCGAGTTCGCCTGGATATGGACCGCGCAAGAGGCCTGTGTGAAGGCTGAGGGCACCGGTCTGTCCGGGCGGCCGTGGTCCATCGACGTACCCCCGCAGCTCGGGTCCGGCTACTGGAACGGCTACCACTGGCGCAGCCTGCGCGACCTGTCCGCGACACCGTTGAGCTGCGCTTGGAAGGAGACCACCCGGTGAACGCACCGCCTGTGACGACCATGCCCGAACTCAGCTGCTACACGACGAACCTCCTCGCCTGCCTCCGGCCCCACATCCCCGACATCGCCGAACGCCTGGCCCGCTCGGTACACCTGCATGTGCGAACAGACGGGGAGGACGGCCTCCTCGGTCTGTCCCACCACGAGCGCGTCGACCGAGGCGAGGACGGCCTGGAACTCGGTTACCGGGGAGCCGACTCGTGGCAGCGGGCGCGCGAGGAGCTGGCCGCGGAGATCGCCGCGTCGGGGACGGTGCTGGCCTCGGCCAACACCCGGTACCTTCCGTGGTCTCCGAATTTCGGCACCAGCGAGGTTCCCCACTGGATCCTGTTGACGGGCCGGCGAGCGGGCCGGTGGCAGGTGGCGGACCATTTCCGCGCCCTGCTGCCGCAAGGCGAGCAGTCCCCCTTCTTCGGATGGTTCGACGACCGGGAGCTCCAGCGGGCGCTGACACCCGTGGCGCTCCTGGGACCGGAGTCGGTCATGCGCAACCGGTACGCGCTCGGTGGCGAGACGGACGTTCCGCCCCAGCACCACTACAGCTGGTTGGCACGGCGACCCGCGCTCACCCACCGGGCGGCCGCAGGCACGTGGATCCAGGACCCGCATGCCGCACTCACCCACCTCTGTGACCGCTTGGCCCGGGACAGCCGGGCGCTGGTCCACAACTCGTTCGACGTGTGGGCGGCCACACGCCACCACCAGTACCGCATCGCCTACCTCGCCAGAACCGGGCAGCTCTCAGAGGCCGAGGCCAGCGCCGCATCGGCCGGCTGGGGCGAGCTACCACGGGCGGTGCGCTTCGCCGCGGCCTCGGCGGCACGCGGCCGTCCCCGCCCCGGAGTGATGACCAGGGCCTTCCACGACGTGATCTCCACTCTTTCCTTCGTGTCCCGAACAGGAGCAGACAGATGACGACACACCGAAGCATGTTCGACTGGTTCGCACGATCAGCCGAGCGCGTCGCGGACTCCCAGGCCGCGTTGGAGGTGGGCGACGAGACCTTCACCTACGCCGAGCTGGCACGACTGGCCGGCGGGCTCGCCGAGCACCTCACCGATTTCCACGGATCCGTACCCGACCGCGTCGGACTGCTGGCCAGCAGGAGCACGCTGGCCTACTCCGGGTACCTGGCGATCCAGCGGCTCGGCGCGACGGTCGTCCCCCTGAACCCCGCGTTCCCCGCAGCACGTACCAGCACCATCGCCGCCGACGCCCGCCTCGACATGGTGCTCGGCGAGGCGGGCGCCGCACAGGCCGACCAGCTGCCCGTACCCCTGCTGGCTCTGGAGCCGGACGACCTCGTCCCCCTGCGCCAGGGGCCGAGGGCTCCGGTGCCGCCCGCGGCGCCGGAGGCCGACCACATCGCGTACGCCCTCTTCACCTCCGGCTCCACCGGGCGGCCCAAGGGGGTGCCCATCACGCACTCCAACGTCACGGCCTACCTGAACCATGTGATCGCGCGCTACGGGCTCGGGCCCGGTGCCCGTGTCTCGCAGACCTTCGACCTCACCTTCGACCCCTCGGTCTACGACATGTTCGCGGCATGGGGATCGGGGGCGGCCCTGGTCGTCCCCGAGCAGAAGGACCTCCTCTCCCCGGTCCGGTTCGTCAACCGCAAGGAGATCACCCACTGGAACTCCGTTCCGTCCCTGGTGACGATCGCTACGCGCCTGCGCGCCCTCCGGCCCGGCAGCATGCCGACGCTGAGATGGAGCCTTTTCTGCGGAGAGGCCCTGACCCTCCAGCAGGCGCGGGCGTGGCACGACGCCGCACCGCGGTCCACCGTGGAGAACATCTACGGCCCCACGGAGAACACGATCACCTGGACCGAGTACCGGCTCCCCGAGGACCGTGCCGCCTGGCCCCGTCCGGCCAACGGCACCGTTCCCATCGGCACGCCCTACCCGGGGCAGGAGCACCTCGTCCTGGACGAGGACGGCCGTCCGGCCGACGACGGCGAGCTGTGCGTCCGCGGACCGCAGCGCTTCCCCGGGTACCTGGACCCCAGCGACAACGCCGGTCGCTTCCTCACCTTCGACGGCCGCAGAGCGACGGTGTACCAGGGCACGGAGCCCCTCACCCGTCTGCACTGGTACCGGACCGGGGACCGCGTCCAGGTGTGGGACGGACAGCTGGTGCACCAGGGCCGCCTGGACCACCAGATCAAGCTGCGCGGCTTCCGGGTGGAGCTCGGTGAGATCGAGGCGGCACTGCGCGAGCAGCCCGGCGTGACCGAAGCGGTCGTCCTGGCGCTGCCGGACCTCGAGGGCGGTGGCGAGGACGTCGTCCTCGATGCGGTGTGCACCGGCACGGAGGTCGGGGCCGAGGTCCTGTTGAACGCCCTGCGCCAGCGGCTGCCGCACTACATGGTGCCCCGCGGTGTGCGCTTCCTCAGTGAGATGCCGCTCAACGCGAACGGCAAGATCGACCGCCGCGCGCTGGCTGAGCCCACCCCGGTGACAGCCTGAAAGGGGCGACCATGACCGAAACCGTGGAACAGGTCGAGGGCGCCCTCAGCGCCCGGACCCACCGCGAGACCATGTCGCGCTTCCCGACGTTCTGCACCGTGATCACCACCGCGGGAGCGGACGGCCCGGTCGGCTGCACAGCCACGTCCGTCTTCTCCCTGTCCCTGTGCCCGCCGAGCATCGTGGTGTCGCTGGGGAGCACGAGCACCACTCTGGACGGCGTCCTGTCGAGTGGAGGATTCGTGGTGAACATGCTGTCCGGCCCCCAGCACGACCTCACCGCGCACTTCGCGACCGGAGACCCCCGTCGGAGGCTGGACGGTGTACCGCACACATGGTGGGGAGACATGCCGGTCCTCGCGGACTCGTCGGCCAGCCTGGCCTGCGACCTGGAGCAAGCCATACCCGCCTTCGACCACACGCTGCTGATCGGCCTCGTCCAGTGGACGAGGACCGAAGAGAGCGCTCCGCTGGTGCTCCTGGACGGACGAGCCCACGTCGCCTATCCGCGGCTCTCCGCCTGGGGGGACACGGCCGAGGAGAGAGGGGAGCAGGCATGACACCGCCGCCCATCAGCGCACACCATCTCACGGACCCCCGCGCCGAGACGCTGCACGGGTTCCTCCTGCGCCACGCGGAACGGATCCCCGACCACCCCGCCGTGGTCGAGTACGTCGGCCGCGAAGGGTGCTCGACCACGACCTACCGGCAGCTCAGCGAGCGGGTGCGCGGCTACGCCGCACACCTCGGTGAACTCGGCCTGGACATAGGCGACCGCGTGCTCCTAGAGGCGGACACGTCGTCGGAGAGCATCGCGGTGCTGTTGGCGTGCTCATCACTCGGGCTGGTCTTCATCCCGGTCAGCCCGGAGGCTCCGGACGCCCGGCTCCGGATGATCGCGCAAGCCACGGAACCGCGCCTGTACCTTCAGTCGCGAACCGGTGCCCGCGAGCACGTTCCATCGTCCGCGGGTATCGGCAGGTTCGGCCCTGACGGGCTGCGGATCTCCCGGCTCCCGGAACCGGGCATACGCCGTCGGCGCGCGCTGACGGGGACCGACACCGCGTACATGATCTTCACCTCCGGCAGCACCGGTCAGCCCAAGGGCGTGGTGATGACCCACAGGGCCGTCGTCTCCTTCTACCGGGGGATGCTCCAGCACGGGATCACCGACGAAACCGGACGCGTGGCCACTACCTCGCCCTTGCAGTTCGACTTCTCCCTGCTGGACATCGGCCTGGCCCTTGGCAGCGGTGCGGCTGTCGTACCGGTCCCGCGGACCCTGCTGCGGTGGCCCAGGCGGTTCCTGCAAGTGCTGAGCGCGACCGGCGCCACCCAGGTCAACGGCGTACCGTCCATCTGGCGCCAGGTGCTGCGGCACGAGTTCGACAGGCTGTCCACGGTCACGGCGGTGCGCGGTGTGCTGTTCTGCGGAGAGGAGTTCCCGGTCCCCGAGCTGCGCGCCCTCCAGGACGCGCTGCCCCAGGCGCGCATCGTCAACTGCTACGGCAGCACGGAGTCGATGGCCTGCTCGTTCACCGATGTGCCCAATCCGCTGCCCTCGGACACGAAGGTGCTGTCGATAGGCCACGCCCACCCGGGCGCGGAGATGTTCATCATCGACGAGCAGGGCAGGTCGGTCCAGGAGCCGGGTGTCCCGGGCGAGATCCATATCCGCACGCCCGCGCTGTTCAGCGGGTACTGGGACGACCCCGAGACCTCGCGGCGCTTCCTCGTGACCGATCCGGAGGACCCCCGCTCAGGCAGGACCGTCCTGCGCACGGGGGACCTGGCCTATCGGGATGGCGAGGGTGAACTCTACTTCTGCGGCCGTGTCGACTCACAGGTCCAGATCAGGGGAAACCGCGTCGAGCTCGGCGAGGTCGAGCGCAGGATCCTGGAGTTCCCCGGCGTGTCGGCCGCCGCCGCGCTGGCGGTGGACGGTCCCGGAGGCGAGGCCGTCCTCGGCGCCTTCGTCGTACACGCGGGCCCGGGGGGCGGCCCCGACGAGATCGGCGGGTTCTGCGCGCGGACCCTGCCCGCGTACATGGTGCCGCAGCGCGTACAGCACATCGAGGCCCTGCCGGTCACGCCGAACGGCAAGGTCGACCGAGCGGCCCTCGCAGCACGGCTGACGGCCGCCGACGGTGTCGCGGTGTGAGACCGGGTCGCCGGGTACCGCGGGTTTCAGGGCCTTCGCACCGCAGCCGCCCGCGGCCCGGCACGGCGCCCGGTCGGCACACCCGGCCGGGCGCCGTGCGGGGCGGGTCTCGTGCGGGGCGGACGAATCGGGTGTGCGTCAGGTCAACCGCTCCTGTGCGCCGTCGCCAGTCGGTCGTCCAGCGACTCCGCGCGCTGTTCGGTGATGGCCTGCGCCGCGTTCGCCACCAAAGTGTTCACCACGTGCTTCTCGCTGAGACCGAGGCGCCACACGACTTGGGCGAACACTTCGAAGCTCGGGGTCCAGTCGACCCGGTGGAACCGCTTGTCCTCGATCTCGTCCCTGACCGTGACCTCCGGTAGCAGGGCCACCCCCATGCCGTTGGACACCCCCCGCTTCACCGCGTCGACGGCGTACAACTCGAACACCCTCGACCGACGTTCGGCCGATCGCGCTCTGATGAGGCGCTTGAACTCCAACTGGTACTGCTCGCGGCTGTCCAACAAGAGCAAGTCCGCGTCGAGCAGGTCGCCCTCCGTCACCTGTGAACGATGCGCGAGCCAATGATCCGGGGAGCACACCAGGGCCAAGGGCTCCGGGCACAGGATCTTGCGTTCCAGCCCGGGCCACTCCTCCGCGAAGTCCACGATGAAGGCGCAGTCCAGACGGCCGTCCCGTACATCCTCCAGGGACTCCCGGCCGCGTGCGGACTTCATGGAGACCTGCATCTTCTCGTAACGCAGATACATGTACTCGATCAGCGAGAACAAGCGGTAGTTCAGGAGGCTGTCGACCGTGCCGACACGGAGGTGCCCGGACGGTGCGCCCCTGTCATCCACCGCGTGAAGGATCTGCTTGCTGAGTTCGACGATCTCCCGTGCGCGGGGAAGCAGGTCGGCACCGGCCGGAGTGAGCATCGTCCCTGTGGGCAGCCGCTCCACAAGCGGCACTCCCAGGCTTTGCTCGAGAAGCTTGACACGGGTGGTGACGGTGGGTTGGGAGATCCGCAGCCTGGCAGCTGCCCTAGTAAAACTCTTGATTTCCACAACAGCAATGAAGGTTTCGAGGTGCTTTACGTCCATGCTCAGCCCGCCGAAATCTGGAGGAATAGATTCTACCTTGAATCTTTTGAGCTACAGTAGGGAGCTGGGGCATTCTATCTTTATCTCACAGCTATCCCTGGACTTTCGCACGGGACCTCCATGAGAACGACGGGAGGGGCCGGGCAGGTTGGCCGCACCACCCGCCAGGAAACGGCAGAAGAAGGAGCATTTTACCGGAGGCGGTTCGAGGGCTCCGGAAGCCCCCGGTGCACCCCGTGGACGCGGTTCACCTGTGTCTAATGATGGAGGATGCTGACTCCCGCCCCTTCTGGCACAACCGCCCTCGGCGGGCGGTCCAGAAATGTTGACGCATATCGATAAACCGTTGGAGGGGCGTACCGTTCACAGGAGTCCCTCGGACTCGCGCAGATCCGCGGCTCATGATGGATCGCCGCCCCGAGATCGGTTGGGCAGACGCCTTCGCCACCGCCGGCGACTCCGCACTCGCGCCGGGGAACCCAGAGCCGCGAACGCCGACTCATCAACCAGATAAGCCCGCAAAGTTCCTTCACTGGTTATCACGAGGCAAGAAAGTATGGCCGTAATCGAACATATCTCGTAGGATGGTTGACCCGTAAGCGGCGTTCACCAGTTACCCTGAGACAGAGAGCGAGAGGGGAAGGCCATGGACAGACCGGACTCAGCTGAGCGGATCGAGCTGTTCGCCAACACCTTCGATCTGGAGAGCGGAAGCGACGAGCTGGCCGACGCGGAGCGGCTCAGGCGGTGGCTCGTGCACAACGGGCTCATAGAGCGCACGGCCGCCGTCAGCGAGCAGGAGCACCGCATGTGCCTTGAGTTGCGGGCCGGGCTCCGCGAGGCGCTGTCCGCCGATGGACCGCTCCAGCCCCACCGGCTGGCCCTGGCCGACGTGATCCTGGAGGGGCTGCCCGTCCTGGTCAGCTTCACGGGTTCGTCGGCCACCGCCTCGGGCGAGCGTCCGGGGCCCGTACTCGTGCCGGCCCCCGGGCTGGATCCCGTGCACAGGGCGTGCGCGTTACTAGCCCTGGACTGGGCGGAACTGGTGATGACGGGCCAGGCCGAGCGCCTCAAGCGGTGCGCGGAGCACAGCTGCCGCTGGGTCTTCTGGGACGGCTCGAAGAACCAGAGCCGCCGCTGGTGCTCCATGAAGGTGTGCGGCAACCGCACGAAATCGCGCCGCCACAACGAGCGCGCCAGGCAGGTCCACTCGCCTGCCGCCACCCCACCGCGGGCGCGGTGAGGGCCGTTCGAGGAGGCCCGGCCGGAGAAGACCATCACCGACGCCCCGGCGGCACGCGTCCCTCTACCGCCTGAGCCCTCAGCGAGTTCGGCCCGCTCAAGCACCGCATCCAGGGCGAGTACCGTGACACGCCGGTCAGCGACGAACCGGCCTCCCGCGTGGAGGAGCACGAGAAGCGGTACGGCCTCACTCCGAACGGCTACTACCGGGAGCTCCTCAAGCTCCGGGTCCCGCAGGGCAGCGAGCACCTGGGCAACGCCGGTATCCAACTGATCCGCCCGACCGCGAACCGGGCCCGGACAGGAGCGCCCGCAGCGTTCGCGTCGTCCGTGGAGGCCCCGGCCATCATTCGAGCGTGCGCGGCCGTACACACGTGTGCCCGGCCGAACTACTCGACCGGGCACCCTGAGACCGCGCGGACCGAGGTCACTCCGCGGAGGCCACGCCGATCGGGCAGCTGGCACCGGTACCGCCGATGCCGCAGTAGCCGCCCGGGTTCTTGGCGTCCGACAGGTACTGCTGGTGGTAGTCCTCGGCGAAGTAGAACTCCCCGAGCGGTGCGATCTCGGTGGTGATCGGCCCGTAGCCGGCCTGGGCCAGCACGGGCTGGAACGCGTCGCGGCTGGCCTCGGCCGCGGCCCGCTGAGCGTCGTCGTGGTACAGGATCGCCGACCGGTACTGGGTACCGGCGTCGTTGCCCTGGCGCATGCCCTGGGTCGGGTCATGGCCCTCCCAGAACACCTTGAGGATCTCCGCGTAGGAGATCTTCTCCGGATCGAAGACCACGCGTACCGCCTCGGTGTGACCGGTCAGGCCCGAGCACACCTCCTCGTAGGTGGGGTTGGGCGTATAGCCGCCCGCGTATCCCACCGCGGTCGTGATGATGCCCCGCTCGGCACCCAGCCGCCAGAAGATGCGCTCAGCGCCCCAGAAACAGCCCATCGCCACGTCGGCGATCTCGCTGTCCTCCGGATAGGGCGGGGTGAGGCTGGTGCCGAGGACGGTGTGCTTCCCCGGCTCTGGCAGTGGGGTGTCGCGGCCGGGAAGGGCGCGGGCTGGGTCGACCATGGTCGTCTTTGTCCCGAACATACGTCCAGGGTATCCGCGTGAGGGGACCGGCGCACGGGTTCCGCCGAGACTGTGGACGACCGGTCCGGGCGAAATAGGGGGAGACACGCCGGATCATTCGTCCTACGATTGCGGGCGTGCCCGAATCCAACCGTGGCGTCGCCCTCGGGGCCTCCGCCTTCCTCCTGTGGGGCATCGCGGCCCTGTACTGGCCGCTCCTGTCCGCATCCGAGCCCAGCGAGATCCTCGCCCACCGCATGGTGTGGGCCCTGCTCGCGATGTGCGTCTTCCTCTTCCTCGCCCGCCGGGGCTGGGCCTGGCTTCCGGCGGTGGTACGCAGCCCCAGGCGGCTGCTTCCGGTCGCCGCGGCCGCGGTCCTGATCTCCCTCAACTGGTGGGGGTTCATCTTCTCGGTCTCCGCCGAGCAGACACTCCAGGCCTCGCTCGCCTACTTCATCAACCCGTTGATGTCGGTGTGCCTCGGAGTGGTGTTCTTCTCCGAGCGCCTGCGTGCCGCCCAGTGGGTGGCGGTCGGCCTGGGCGCCCTGGCCGTCCTCGCGATGACCATCGGCTACGGCGTGACCCCCTGGCTGGCCCTGCTCATGGCCTCCTCCTTCGCCGCATACGGAGCGGCGAAGAAGTACGTGGACCTGGACGGCATGCAGAGCCTGACCGTCGAGACCCTGGTGATGTTCCTGCCCGCGCTGGGCTTCGTGGTCTATCTGGAGGCCACGGGGGCGGGCACCGCGTTCTCGGTGTCCCCCGCCCACACCGCCCTGCTGGTCGGCGGCGGCTTCGTGACCGCCCTCCCGCTGCTGCTTTTCGGCATGGCCGCCCGCAAGGTTCCCCTGAGCATCATCGGCATGCTCCAGTACATCGCCCCGACCATCATGTTCTTCGTCGGCTGGCTCGTCCAGGGTGAGGACATGCCGCTCGCACGCTGGCTGGGCTTCTCACTGGTGTGGCTGGCCCTGTGCGTGTTCGCCTTCGACCAGCTGCGCGACGCCCGGTCCCGCCACCGCATCGCGGCCCGTGCCCGGCATGACGGTCCGTCCGCGACGCGTGACGGGCGGCCGTCCGGGACGCAGGCGCCTCCCCAGGATCCGCTCTCGGAGGATCCGATCCGACCGGACCCCGCGGACTGACCTCCGGGTTCCCGGTTTCGAAAAACCCAAACTACACTCCGTGACACTGTGCTAACGTCAGGTCGCGAGTCGGGGGTCTCTCCCGGCTCCGACCAGGCCGCACGTCTCGGAGGGCCACGCCCATGCCTCGCACCAGCCGAACGGCAGGCGCCATGCGCGCCGCCACGGCCGTGTGCCCGCTGGCGCCCTCCCTGCTCCTCCTGCCGTTGGTGGTGGGCGCCTTCCTCGCCGGTCTGTGGCTGCTCGGTGCCGCACCCGCCTCCGCCGACGACGGCTCGGGGAACGGTGCCCTCCGCGGCGGTCCGCTCAACACGGACTCTCTGACGGACGGCTCCCTTCGGGACGGTTCCCTCGGGGAGGGCTCGCTGGGGGAGCGCGTCCTGGACAAGCAGCCCCTGGACGAACGCACCCCGGACGGCGGCTCCCTGGGCCTGCGTGACTCCACCGCGCTGGAGGGGATCGTCCCCAACGAGGTCTCCGAACCGGTCACCGCCACCTTGGGAAGCGTCCACCACCGCCTGGAACAGGGCGCCGAACGCACCACCACCGCCGTCCTGCCCGAAACCGCCTGGCCGGTCGACGGGGGAGCCCGCCGTGTGATCCAGGAGCTCGACCAGACACGCGGCGCCCTCGAAGGCGCCCTCGCCCCGGCCGCGTCGGCGGACACCGGGCCCTCCGCACCCGCGGCCCAGGACGGTGGCGGCTCCGGCCCCGACCGGCGCCCGTCCGAGCGCGAACCGTCCGAGGACGGCGCCGCGGAGCACGGCGCCGCCGACGACCGCGCTCCCCGCTCCGCCCTCGGCACCCTCGCCCCCGCTGACTCCTCCACCGCCGAGGACACCTCCGCCGGCCACGGCTCCGGTGACCGGGCGCCCGCCTCCCCCGTCAGCCAGTTGGCCACCGGTTCGGCCGTGCCCAGCGGAGGCTCCTCCCCCGCACCCGGCTTCGCGGGCTACCTCACCAGCGTGCCCGTCACCACGCCCGCCGCGGACACCGTGCTGCCCGCAGCCCACGCCCTGGGCCATGTGCCGAGCGGCCCGAGCGACGCCCCCACCGTCTCCCCCGACTAGGACGGGTCCTCCCCGCGCGGCCCGCGTCCCGCGCACGGACCCGTTCCCAGCCACGGCCCCTTCCGCGCCGCGTCCTCTGGGAGCTGACGTGAGTCCCGTGCCCCGCTCACGGAATTCACGCCAGCCGGTGGTCCGCCCCGGCTTCGGCCGACCGCGCCCCGCGCGCACGGCCGCCCCGTATCCGCTGATCCAGACCCAGACGCAACATCCGGAAGGAAACACATGCCGCAGGCCAAGCGCATCCCAGCCAGGTCCGTCCTCCTCACCGCGGGAACGGCGGGCTTCGTCGCCCTCGGCTCCGGGGTCGCGGGCGCCGAAGCGCTCTCCTCGCCCGTCCACGAGATCGCGCCCGTCGTCGAGCGGGCACTCCTGGAGGACGTCGCCCCCACCGTGAGCAGCCTGGCGCCCGAGGGCGTCGGACCGATCGCGAACAGCGCGCTGGCGGAGTTGCAGGAGACCGCGCACAACCCCGACAAGCCCGCACCCGACCTGTCCGCGCCGCTGCCCGAGGGCGAGGCCCTGCGCACCCCGGTCGGTGACGTGGCCAACCCGACCTCCGCCCTCGCCGACACCGTCTCCGAGACCCAGGACGCCACCGGCCTGGACGGTGATCCCCACGACACCGTCGGCCACGATCTCGGAAGGGCCCTCGAACACGGCGGCCAGCAGGCGGGCAACGATCTGGAGGACACGGCCACCCGCGCCGGTTCTCGCGCCGAGGACACCGCCAGGGAGGTGCTGCCGCACACCGTGGAGTCCGTCTACGGGCTGCGCGAGGAGGTGGACCTGCCCAGGATCGACCAGCTCGCCCCGCTGCCGGACACCTCCGGGCTCTCAGACGGCGGCTCCCTGCTGACCGGCGCCCTCGCCCCGGCGGGCTCCGCCACCGTGCCGCAGTCCTCGCCCAGCACGCCCGGCCTCGGCGACCTGGCTGACGCCCTCCAGAGCGGCGATGCCCGGACCGCCGGACTGGAGCCCCTCAACGTGGACGGCCCCCTGGCCGACCCCGAGCTGCCCCGTATCTCCGGCACCGGCCTGCCCGTGGTCGACGACACGGCCGACACCGTCCTGCCGCAGCTCGCCGACACCGGTCTGCCCCAGGTCGCCGAGGGCATCGACACCCAGACCGCCGAGGACCTGGTGGCCGAGCTGGGCCGGGGCACGGACCTGCTGAACGAGGTGGACACCAGCGACCTGGTGTCCGTCGAGGGGGGCACCGTCCCGCAGGAGACCCCCGAGGGCATGACCCAGCACCCGACCTTCATGGACATGCCCGGCTCCGAGGCCCTGCCCGTCGTGAGCTAGCCGTACCGGCCCGAGGGGTGGAGACACCGCAGACGTGACGACGGCGCCGTCCCGGTGGGGCGGCGCCGTCGTCCGCGGAACCCCGGAACGCCTCGCCGGGCCTCCGGCACGGCCCCGGACCCGCGTCGGCGCTCACCGGTGTACGCGCGGGTGATACCGGCACCGGGCACACCCTCCTGGAGGCACGCCTTGAGGAGGACGGTCCCGGACGATTCGCTGTGGGCATTCGCGGGCACGCACACGCGGGCCGGCTACGTCCGGGCCCGCAGGAGGCTGAACATCCCCCTGCGACCGTGCTTAGGCCCCGCCGCCCGGAACAGGGCTGCGGGGCCTACGAAGCCTCGAGGGGGCGAAACGGGGCCGAGGACCTGGACCGGAAAGGCCCGCCCCGGTCAGCCGGAGCGCTCGACCACGTAGTCGCACAGCGACTCGAAGGCCTCCCTCGCGGGACCCTGGGACAGGGTCGCCAGCTCGGCGCGCGCCTTGTCAGCCCAGCCTTGCAGGGTGGCCTCGGCCTCGGCCATCGCCGGGTGCACCCGCAGCAGCGCCAGGGCCTCCTCGGCCTCGTCGTCGTCCAGCGGGCGGCCCAGCAGCGACTTGAGCCGCGCGTCGGCCGGGTCCCGCGAACGCAGCGCGTAGAACATCGGCAGGGTGAGCACGCCCTCGCGCAGGTCGGTGCCCGGGGTCTTGCCAGAGTCCGTGCTCTCGCTCACCACGTCCAGGATGTCGTCGGCCAGCTGGAAGGCCATGCCCAGGGCGTCGCAGGCCCGGGTGACCGTCCCGACCGTCTCCGGGTCGACCTTGCCGAACATACCGCCGAACTCCGCCGAGGACGCGATCAGCGACGCCGTCTTGTCGCTGATCACCCGCAGGTAGTGGTCCAGCGGGTCAGTGCCCTCCGGCGGCCCCGAGGTCTCCAGGATCTGCCCCTGCACCAGGCGCCCGAACGTGACCGCCTGCAGCCGGACCGCCTCGGTACCCAGGTCGGCGAGCATCTCCGAGGCACGGGCGAACACGTAGTCCCCGGTCAGGATGGCGATGCTGTTGCCCCAGCGCTGGTTGGCACTCGGCTCGCCCCGCCGCAGCTCGGCCTCGTCCATGACGTCGTCGTGGTAGAGGGTGGCCACGTGCGTGAGCTCCACCACGGCCGCGGCCGGGATGAGGTCGGGCACCGTCGGATCGCCGAAGTGGGCGGCCAGCAGCACCAGGGACGCCCGGAAGCGCTTGCCCCCGGCCTCCAACAGGTGGGAAGCGGCCTGGGTCAGCATGGGGTCGCTCGACTCGACCGACTCCCTCAGCAGGTCCTCGACCTTCCCCAGGTTGTCCTGGACCTCCCGGGCGAGGGCCGCATCGACTCTCGGCAGAGCGAGAAACCCGCTCGGGACAGCACCGCTCACCGTAAAGCTCCACCTGTTGAACGGGCACGGCGGTGACCCCCAGTGAGGGGGTCACCGCGTGCTCAGCACATGAACATGATCCGACTTGCCACGGTATCCGACCCGGAATGAACAGCCAAAGCCACACCCGGGTACGGAACCGTCCGACACCGAACAGCAGGTCAGGACCGATGACCGGTCACTTCTCGCCTGTCTCCGTGGACGCCTGGTCCACCATCACCGCGACCGGATCGGCACCGGTCTCCGAGGACGGCAGCAGGTTGTCCAGTACCGGCCCCGGGTAGAGGCCGAGCAGCAGCGTAGCCGCCACACCGATCGTGATGACCCCGCCCGTGGCCACGCCCGCGCGCACCACCGTGGGACCCTCGCCTTCCGGATCCCGGAAGAACATCACCACGATGATCCGCACGTAGAAGAACGCGGTCACCGCGCTGCTCAGGACGCCCACCACCACCAACGGGGTGGCACCAGCCGCCACGGCAGCCTCGAACACCGCGAACTTGCCGATGAAGCCGCTGGTCAGCGGGATCCCGGCGAAGGCCAGCAGGAACAGCGCCAGCGCCCCGGCCAGTGCCGGGGAGCGGCGGCCCAGCCCCGCCCACCGGTCCAGGTCGCCGAGCTCCTGCCCGCCGTCCTTGGTCCGCACGAGCGTCACCACGGCGAACGCGCCCAGCGTGGTGAACCCGTACGCCGCCAGGTAGAACATGGCGCCCGCGAGCCCGTCGGTGCTGCCCGCCACGACCGCGGTCAGGATGAATCCGGCGTGCACCACCGACGAGTAGGCCAGCAGCCGCTTGATATCGCGCTGGGTGACCGCGATGACCGCGGCGACGACCATCGTCAGGACGGCCACCGCCCACAGCATCGGCTGCCAGCTCTCCGCCGACCCGCCGAAGGGCACGAAGAACACCCGCAGCAGCGCGCCGAACGCGGCGACCAGCGTGCAGGAGGCCATCAGCGCCGTGATCGGGGTCGGTGCGCCCTGGTACACGTCCGGCTTCCAGTTGTGGAAGGGCACCGCGCCCACCTTGAACAGCAGGCCGATCGCCACCAGCCCGATGCCCATCAGCAGCAGCGGTTCACCGTCACCGCCCTGGAAGATCTGCGCACCGCCCGCCTCGACGGCCCCGCGAATCTCACCGAAGTTCACCGAACCGGCGTAGCCGTAGACCATGGCGGCGCCGAACAGGAAGAACGCCGATGAGAACGCGCCCAGCAGGAAGTACTTGACCGCGGCCTCCTGTGAGAACAGGCGGCGGCGCCGGGCCAGCCCGCACAGCAGGTACAGCGGGAGGCTCATCACCTCCAGCGCGATGAACATCGTCAGGAAGTCGTTCGAGGCCGGGAACATCAGCATGCCCAGCACCGCGAACAGCACCAGCGGGTACACCTCGGTGTGCTGGGAGCCCGACAGGATGTGCGCGCGCTCCTCCTCGCTCCCGGGCACCGTCGCCGCCTGCGCGGCGAAGGCGTCGCGTCCGTCCCGGTTCTCCGAGATCAGCAGCAGGCTCACCAGCGCGAGCACGGTGATGGTGCCCTGGAAGAAGATCACCGTCCGGTCCACCGCCAGCACACCGGCGGCGACCGTCACACCCGGCTCTTCGGCCGGCAGGGAGCCCACCTGGAGCACCAGCAGCACGAACGTGCCCAGCAGCGCGAGCGCCGCGAGCCCGATCTGGATCCCGCGGCGCCGCTCCTTCGGCATGAACGCCTCGAGCAGCACGCCCAGGACGCCGGCGGCGAAGACCGTGACCAGCGGCGCGAGCAGCCACCAGTCGATGTCCGGCGGCGTCTCGGTGATGACGGGAAGGTCCATATGGGGGATCACTCCGCGTCTCCTTCCTCTTCCTGGGCGCCCGTGGCGCCCTCACTGCCGCCGTCCGCGGCCGTGCCCGCCGTCTCGGTTCCGATGCCGACGGTGCGCTCGACCGCGGGGTTGATCACGTCCAGCGCCGGCTGCGGGTACAGGCCGAGCGCGAGGATGAGCACGAGCAGCGGGGCGACTGCCCACGTCTCCCGCGCGGACAGGTCGCTCAGTCCGGTCAGCCTCTCCTTGGTGGGGCCGTTCATGGTGCGCTGGTACATCCACAGGATGTACAGCGCGGCCAGCACCACACCCACCGCGGCGATGATCGCCGGAACCGGGTTGAACGCGTACACCCCGACGAACACCAGGAACTCGCTGACGAACGGCGCCAGACCCGGCAGTGCCAGACCGGCCAGGCCCGTCACCAGGAACACCCCGGCGAGCCTGGGCGCGACCTTCTGCACGCCGCCGTAGTCGGTGATGAGCGAGGAGCCCCGGCGGGCGATGAGGAAGCCAACGATCAGGAACAGCGCCCCGGTGGCGAACCCGTGGTTGACCATGTACAGGGCCGCTCCGGCCTGCCCCTGCGCGGTCAGGGCGAAGATGCCCATGGTGATGAAGCCGAAGTGGGAAACCGACGTGTACGCCACCAGGCGCATCATGTCGTTCTGCCCGATGGCGAGGATCGCACCGTAGACGATGCTCACCAGGCTCAGCGCCATCACCGGCCACACGAACCACGACACCGCCGCCGGGAACAGCTCCAGGCAGTAGCGCAGCATGCCGTAGGTGCCGACCTTGTCGAGCACGCCCACCAGCAGCACGGCGGTGCCCGGGCGCGACGCGCCCGCCGCCGAGGGCAGCCAGGTGTGCACGGGCCACATCGGCGCCTTGATCGCGAAGGCGATGAAGAAGCCGAGGAACAGCCAACGCGCCGTGGCCGGGTCCACCGCGGCGAGGGCGCTGCCCTCGCCGACCAGGTCGGTCCACAGGAAGCTGCCGCCGATGACGTACACGCCGATCACCGAGACCAGCATGATCAGTCCGCCCGCGAGGCTGTACAGCAGGAACTTGACCGAGGCCTTGGCCCGGTCGTCTCCGCGCCCGTAGCGCCCGATCATGAAGTAGACCGGGATGAGCATGGCCTCGAAGAACACGTAGAACAGGAAGACGTCGGTGGCGGCGAAGACACCGATCATCATCGCTTCCAGGACCAGGATGAGAGCGAAGTATCCGCGCCCGCCGTCCTCCCGGTCCTCGTGCTCGTTCCAGGCCGCCAGGACGACCAGCGGTACGAGGACGACCGACATCAGGATCAGTGCCAGGGCGATGCCGTCCACGCCCACGGCGTAGTTGACGCCGAAGCGCTCGATCCAGGGGTGGACCTCCTCGAATTGCAGGCTTCCGGCCTGGGAGGTGTCGAACCGCAGCGCCATGGCCACGATGACCAGCAGGGTCGCGAGCGAGAAGCCCAGGGTGAGCCGCTTGGCGGTCTCGGCCGATGCGCCGCCCGTGGTCGCGGCGGCGGGCCGGACGGCCGTGGCCGTGGCCGCGCCGCCGCCCGCCGAGGTCTCGGCCGCTGCGGCAGCGTTGGCTCGGGCCGGGGAGGCCTTCGCCGCTGTGCGCGGTAGTGCCCAGATCAGGGCCGCGCCGATCGCTGGGAGCGCGATCGCGATAGTGAGCCAGGGGATCATTGTCTACAACCTCACAGCCAGCGTCGCGGCGACGATGACGGCGCCGAAGAGCATGGTGAGCGCGTACGTGCGGGCGAACCCCGTCTGGGCCCGGCCCAGTCCTCTGGAGGAGTCGCGCACACCCGCGCCGAGCCCGTTGACCGCTCCGTCGATGACTTTGTCCTCGATGGCGAGCAGGGCCTTGGTGAGCTCCTGGCCGGGCCGCATGAGCAGGCCCTCGTTGATCTCGTTGCCGTACAGCTCGCGGCTGGCGGCGACGGTGACCAGGTTGCCCTCGGGGGCGGTGGTCGCCACCGGCTTGCGCAGGTACACCGCCCAGGCCGCCGCCACGCCGACCACGAGTACGCCCAGGGCCGCCAGGCCGTAGGGCGCGGTGAAGGCGTGCGCCACGTCGAAGTGGTGGGGGTGGGCGCCGGTGGCCGGGGCGAGGAAGCCCGCGAACCGGTCGCCGAGCGTCAGGAAGGCGCCGAGTGCGACCGATCCGACGGCCAGCACCACCATGGGGGCGGTCATGCTGACCGGCGACTCGTGCGGGTGCACGCCCTCGTCCCACCGCTTCTTCCCGAAGAAGGTCATGAAGACCATCCGCGACATGTAGAAGGCGGTGAGCCCCGCCCCGACGATGACGGCCGTCCCGAGCACCATGCCCTGGGTGCCGCCCAGCCCGAAGGCCGCGGAGATGATGCTCTCCTTGGTCCACCAGCCCGACATCAGCGGGAAGCCGATGATGGCCAGGTAGCCCAGGCCGAAGGTGGCGAAGGTGACCGGCATGACCTTGGCCAGCCCGCCGTACCTGCGCATGTTCACGCCGTCGTTCATGGCGTGCATGACCGATCCGGCGCCGAGGAACAGCCCGGCCTTGAAGAAGCCGTGGGTGACCAGGTGGGCGATGGCGGCCACGTAGCCGACCGGGCCCAGCCCGGCGGCCAGCACCATCATGCCGATCTGGCTCATCGTGGAACCGGCCAGGGACTTCTTGATGTCGTCCTTGGCCGAGGCGATGATCCCGCCCGCCAGCATGGTGGCGGCACCCACGACGGTGACCGCCGTCTGGGCCACCGGAGCGCCCTCGAAGATGGGCCCGGCGCGCACGATGAGGTACACACCGGCGGTGACCATGGTGGCCGCGTGGATGAGCGCGGACACCGGGGTCGGGCCCTCCATCGCGTCGAGCAGCCACGCCTGCAACGGCAGCTGCGCGGACTTGCCGCAGGCACCGAGGAGGAGCAGCAGCCCGATCGCCAGCAGCACGCCGTCGTTCGCGCCCGGGACGGCGGCGAACACGTCACTGAAGCTGACCGCGCCCAGCACCGCGAACATGATCATGATCGCGATGAGCAGGCCCATGTCGCCGACCCGGTTGATGAGGAACGCCTTCTTGGCCGCCACGGCCGCGGAGGGCTTGTACTGCCAGAACCCGATGAGCAGGTAGGACGCCAGGCCCACGCCTTCCCAGCCGAGGAAGAGCAGCACGAAGTTGTCCGCGAGCACCAGCACGAGCATGGCCGCCACGAACAGGTTCAGGTAGGCGAAGAAGCGCCGCCTGCCCGGATCCTCGGTCATGTAGCCGACCGAGTAGATGTGGATCAGCGAGCCCACGAAGGTGATCAACAGGACGAAGCTGATCGAGAGCGGGTCCACCAGTAGGTCCGCCCCGGCCTCGAAGCCGCCGACGGAGAACCACTGGTAGACGGGGACGGAGACGCTGCGCGCGTCGGAGGCCCTGCCGAGCAGGTCGAACAGGACGAGGACGGCCCAGGCGAAGGAGGCGACCGGCAGGGCCGTGGCCAGCCAGTGCCCCCACTTGTCGGTGCGCCTGCCGCCGAGTAGCAGGATCGCCGCGCCCGCGAGCGGCAGGGCGATGAGCAGCCAAGCGCCCGACAGCACCGCGCTGTCGGCCGCGGTCGCCACCACGGGTTCGGCGGCGAGGTACGCGTGAGATGTCACAGCCACGTCGCCTTCTAGTGCTTGAGCAGGTTCGCGTCATCGAGCGACGCGGACCTGCGGGTTCGGAAGATCTGCATGATGATCGCGAGGCCCACGACCACCTCGGCGGCGGCGACGACCATCACGAAGAAGGCGATGACCTGCCCCTCGATGTCCCCGTGCATCCGGGCGAACGCGACGAACGCCAGGTTGCAGGCGTTGAGCATGAGCTCCACGCACATGAAGACGATGATCGCGTTGCGCCGGATGAGCACGCCGACGGCGCCGATGGTGAACAGCAGCGCCGCGAGCACGATGTAGTTCATCGGGTCCACGAGGACTCGACCTCCTGCCCGTTGCCGTTGCTGTTGCCGCTGGAGCCGTTCGCCTTCTCCGAACCGCCCGTGCCGTCGGAGGCGTCAGGTGCGCTCGGGTGGCCCGGACCGCCCGTGTCGCCGTTCGCACCCGACGGTCCGTCGGTGCCGCCCGGGTCCCCGTGGCCCTCCGCGCCGGGGCGGGCCTGGTCGTCGGCCACCGGCTCGACCGTCTTGGCCTCGGCGGAGTCCGAGGCCCCGCCGAACAGCGGCGCCTGGCCGGCCCGCACGTCCGCGGGCACCCGCGACTGGTACTCGGGATCGCGAGCGGTGAGCACCGGGTTGAGGGACAGCTGGGAGACCGTGCCGTCCGGCAGCAGCGCGGGCATGTCGATCGCGTTGTGCCGGGCGTAGGTGCCGGGCCCCGGCAGCGGGGTCGGGTGGTCGCCGCGGATGCGGTCCTCAGCGATCTCCCGCTGTGTGCGGCGCTTCTTGGTGCGGGCGGTGTGCGCCAGCACCATGGCGCCCAGGACGGCGGTGATGAGCAGCGCTCCGGTGGCCTCGAAGGCGACCACGTAGCGCAGGATCAGCTCGCCCGCGATCCACGGAATGGTTCCGCCCGCCGCCGCGGCGCCCTCGGTCAGGCCGACCGGGTCGCCCACGGCGATGCGGGTGATGCCGGTGGCCAGGGCGCCGACGAAGCACAGCGCCACGGCGGCCGTCATGATCCGCTGGCCGCTGATCGTCTCCACCAGGGAGTCGGCCGAGCTGACTCCGACGAGCATCAGCACGAACAGGAACAGCATCAGGACGGCGCCGGTGTAGACCACGATCTGCACGACCATCAGGAACGGCGCCGCGTTGATGCCGTAGAAGACGGCCAGGCCGATCATGGTCAGCGCCATGGACATGGCGGAGTGCACGGCTTTGCGGGAGAAGACCACGCCCAGGGCGCCGAGGAGGACCACGGCGCCCAGGACCCAGAACGCCGTGGCCTCGCCGCCGCCGATGGGGGCGGCCAGGTGCAGGGGCTCGTCGAGCGGCGCACCGAGGGGGACACTGGTGAGCGGGTTCAACGGACCGCCTCCGTGTTCTCCTGCGATCCTTGCCCGTCCTGCGAGCCGTGCTGTCCGCGCCCGGTGGCGTAGTAGTCCTGCTCGGTCTCGCCCAGGCGCATCGGGTGCGGCGGCTGCTCCATCCCCTCCTTGAGCGGGGCGAGCAGCTGTTCCTTGGTCCAGATCAGGCTCTGCCTGCTGTCGTCGGCCAGTTCGTACTCGTTGGTCATCGTGAGGGCGCGCGTGGGGCAGGCCTCCACGCACAGTCCGCACAGGATGCAGCGCAGGTAGTTGATCTGGTACACCCGGCCGTAGCGTTCGCCGGGCGAGTACCTGTCGTCGTCGGTGTTGTCGCCGGCCTCCACGTAGATGGCGTCGGCCGGACAGGCCCAGGCGCACAGTTCGCACCCGATGCACTTCTCCAGGCCGTCAGCCCACCTGTTCAGCTGGTGCCGTCCATGGAAGCGCGGCGCCGTGGCGCGCTTGACCTCCGGGTACTCGACGGTCGGCACCTTCGTGAACATCGTGTGGAAGGTGACACCGAAACCCTTGACGGGGTTGAGCCACTCAAGCACCGGTAACCTCCTCACCCTTCTCGTTGCGGTCGGCAGCGGCGGCCGGGGCCGTCCGCGGCGGTTCGGCGAGCACGCTGCTGCCGTAGTGCGGGGCGGTGCTCGGGGGCACCGGGAACCCGCCGAAGGCGGGATCCTTGTGCGCGCGGCGGGCGTTCACGGCGCGCTGGCGGGCCTCCTCGGCGCGTTCGAGGCGCGCGTGGCGCGTCCAGGAGGCGAAGGCGGCCACGGTGGCGGCGGTGAAGGCGACCACCACGAGTCCGATGACCACCGGCGAGGCGTCCTCCAGGACGAGCATCCGCACGACGGCGACGGCGGTGATCCACACCAGCTGGACCGGGATGAGCACCTTCCATCCCAGCTTCATGAGCTGGTCGTAGCGCACTCGGGGCAGGCTGCCGCGCGTCCAGATGAACAGGAACATCACGCAGACGAACTTGAGCAGCCACCACAGGGCGGGCCACCAGCCCTCGTTCGCGCCGGGGAAGAACGCGGTGATCCCGGGCGGGGCGAGCCAGCCGCCGAGGAAGAGCGTGACGGACACGGCGGCGACCGTGCACATGTTCACGTACTCGGCGAGGAAGAACATCGTGAACTTCATGGACCCGTACTCGGTCATGAAGCCGCCGACGATCTCGCCCTCGCCCTCGGCCAGGTCGAAGGGCAGCCGGTTGGTCTCGCCGACCATCGTCACCAGGTAGACGAGGAAGGACGGCAGGAGCAGCACGGCGAACCACAGTCCGCGCTGGGCCTCGACGATCCCCGACGTGGTGAGGGTGCCCGACATGATGAAGACCGCGACGAAGGACAGGCCCATCGCGATCTCGTAGCTGATCACCTGCGCGGAGGCGCGCAGGCCTCCGAGCAGGGCGTAGGGCGACTGGGAGGCCCAGCCGCCGAGCACGAACCCGTAGACCCCCAGCGCGGCGGTGGCCAGGACCACCAGGGCCGCGACGGGCAGGTCGGTGAGCTGGAGCGGGGTCATGACCCCGAACATGTTCACCTCGGGCCCGATCGGGATGACCGAGAACGCGATGAACGCGGGCACGGCCGCGATCATCGGTGCGGCGATGTAGACGAACCGGTCCACCCCGCGCGGGATCAGGTCCTCCTTGAGGGAGAGCTTGATGCCGTCGAAGAGGGACTGGAGCAGGCCGAAGGGGCCCATCCGGTTCGGCCCGTGGCGCTGCTGCATCCGGCCCATGACCTTGCGGTCGGCCATGATCATCATCAGCACACAGACCATGAGGAAGACGAAGATCCCCAGCGCCTTGATGGTGGTGATCCACCAGGGATCGCTGCCGAAGGCGCTCAGTGTCTCCTCGGAGGCCAGGGCCACGCGCGGATCGAGAGCGGCGGGGGTCACTGCTGCCTCCCGGTTGTGGTGGTGGACGCGGCCAGCAGGACGGTCTGCCCGGCGCCGCCGCCCAGGTCGCGGGGTACGTCGCAGCCGTTGGCGTTGGCCGGGAGCCAGACGACCCGGTCGGCGATGTCGGTGACGACCACGGGCACGGTGACCGACCCTCGGGAGCCGGTGACGTGGAGCGTGCCGCCGTCGGGGACGCCGACCTCCTCGGCCGTGGCCTTGGAGAGGTAGGCGCGGGCCTGACGGGCGGTTCCCGCGAGGTAGGGCTCGCCGTCCTCCATGCGGCCGGTGCCCAGCAGCTGACGCCAGGTGGAGAGGATGGCCTGTCCGGGCTCGGGAGCGGTGACCTCCACGGGGCGCTCGCGCGGACCCTCGGCGCGCTCACCGGTCCACAGGCCCAGCTCCATCAGCTCGCCGTAGGCGGACGCTGCGTCGGGCAGGCCCAGGTGGACGTCCATCTGGTCGGCGACCGCGCCGAGTACCCGCAGGTCGGACAGGGCTCCGGGCACCTTGAGCGCGTCACCGAAGGGCCTGTGGCGGCCCTCCCAGTTGACGAAGGTGCCGGACTTCTCAGCCGCGGCGGCCACCGGCAGCACCACGTCGGCGCGGTCGGTGACGTCGCTGGCACGCAGTTCGAGGCTGACGATGAACGGCACCCGGGCCAGGGCCTCGCGCGCGGCGTCGGGGTCGGGTAGGTCGTCCAGTTCGACCCCGGCGATGACCAGGGCGTCGAGCTGTCCGGACGCGGCGGCCTCGATGATGGCGGCGGTGTCGCGTCCGGAGCCCTCGGGCAGGGAGCCGACGTTCCATGCGCGGGCGACCTCGGCCCTGGCGGAGGGGTCGGTGACCGGTCGGCCACCGGGCAGCAGGCCCGGCAGCACCCCGGCGTCGACGGCCCCGCGCTCCCCGGCGCGGCGCGGCACCCACACCAGGCGTGCGCCGGTCCGTTCGGCCAGTGCGGCGGCGGCGGTCAGGGCGCCGGGCACCGCGGCCAGGCGCTCGCCCACCATGATGACCGAGCCCTCCTCGTTCAGGGCCGACACGACCTCGGGGTTGTCCGCGTCCAGGGCGTTGAGGACACGGCCCTCTTCACCGGGGACCGCCTTGACCAGGCTGCCCTTGGTCTTGGTCAGGCCCAGGCTGGCGTGCGAGGCGACCGAGTAGACCCTGAGCCCGCGCTTGCGCGTGCCCTTGCGCAGCCTCAGGAAGACGAGGGGTGACTCGTCCTCGGGCTCGAATCCGGCCAGGAGCACCGAGGGCGCCTTCTCCAGGGCGGTGAAGTCCACGTCGACCGGGGTCCCGGCGACGTGGGCGGCCAGGAAGGCGGCCTCCTCCTCGGAGTGCGCGCGGGCCCGGGCGTCCACGTCGTTGGTGTTCAGGGCCACGCGGGCGAACTTGGCGTAGGCGTAGGCGTCCTCGTAGGTCAGGCGGCCGCCTGCCAGGACGCCGACCCGGCCGCGCGCGGCGGACAGGCCCTGGGCCGCCGTGCCGATCGCCTCGGACCAGGAGGCGAACTCCAGGGCGCGGGAGTCCTCGTCCCGCACCAGTGGGCGGGACAGGCGGTCGGGCTGGGTGGCGTAGCTGAACGCCCACCGGCCCTTGTCACAGTTCCACTCCTCGTTGACCTGCGGGTCGTCCCCGGCCAAGCGGCGCATGACCTTGCCGCGCCGGTGGTCGGTGCGCTGGGCGCACCCGTCGGCGCAGTGCTCGCACACGCTGGGCGTGGACACCAGGTCGAAGGGGCGCGACCGGAACCGGTAGGCGGACCCGGTGAGCGCGCCGACCGGGCAGATCTGCACGGTGTTTCCGGAGAAGTAGGACTGGAAGGGCTCGCCCTCGGCGATGCCCACCTGTTCGTCGGCGCCGCGCTCCATGAGCTCGATGAGCGGGTCGCCCGCGATCTGCGCGGCGAAGCGGGTGCAGCGGGCGCACTGGATGCAGCGCTCCCGGTCCAGCAGCACCTGTGTGGACAGCGCGATCGGTTTGGGGAAGGTCCGCTTGACGTCGACGAAGCGGGTCTCGCCCTGCCCCGCGGACATGGCCTGGTTTTGCAGGGGGCACTCGCCGCCCTTGTCACAGACCGGGCAGTCCAGCGGGTGGTTGATGAGCAGGAACTCCATGATCCCGCGCTGGGCCTTCTCCGCCACCGGGGAGGTCAGGTGGGTGTTGACCACCATCCCCTCCATCACCGTGATGGTGCAGGAGGCCTGCGGCTTGGGCATACCGCGCCCGTTGCCCATGTCGGGGATCTCGACCAGGCACTGGCGGCAGGCCCCGACCGGGTCCAGCAGCGGATGGTCGCAGAACCGGGGGATCTGGATGCCGAGGAGTTCGGCGGCCCGGATCAGCAGTGTCCCCTTGGGCACCTGGATCTGGAAGCCGTCGATGGTGACGGTGATGAGGTCCTCCGGGGGCGGCGCCGGCGCCGATCCGCCGGAGGAGTTGGAGGTGACTGTCACTTGTGTCCTCCCGTCGAGGTCGGCTGGTCGCCCCACAGGGTGGCCTTGGCGTGGTCGAAGGGGCAGCCGCCCCTCTCGACGTGGTCGATGTACTCCTGGCGGAAGTACTTGATCGAGGACATGACCGGGCTGGTCGCGCCGTCGCCGAGAGCGCAGAAGGAGCGGCCGAGCAGGTTGTCGCAGATGTCCAGGAGCTTGTCGAGGTCGGCCTCGGTGCCCTCGCCCCTCTCCAGCCGGTCCAGGACCTGGACCATCCAGAAGTTGCCCTCGCGGCAGGGTGTGCACTTGCCGCAGGACTCGTGGGCGTAGAAGGCGATCCAGCGGCCGACGGCGTGGACCACGCAGGTGGTCTCGTCGAAGATCTGTAGGGCGCGGGTGCCGAGCATGGACCCGGCGGCGCCCACCGACTCGAAGTCGAGGGGGGTGTCCAGGTGCTCCTCGGTGAAGATCGGCGTGGAGGAGCCGCCCGGGGTCCAGAACTTGAGCTGGTGCCCGGGACGGACCCCGCCCGCCATGTCGAGCAGCTCGCGCAGGGTGACCCCGAGCGGTGCCTCGTACTGGCCGGGGTTGGCGACGTGCCCGGACAGGGAGAAGAAGCCGAACCCGGCGGACTTCTCGGTGCCCATGGAAGTGAACCAGTCGACGCCGTTGGCGACGATGCTCGGCACGCTGGCGATGGACTCGACGTTGTTCACCACGGTGGGCGAGGCGTAGAGCCCGGCCACGGCGGGGAAGGGCGGCTTGAGCCGGGGCTGGCCCCGGTAGCCCTCCAGGGAGTCCAGCAGTGCGGTCTCCTCACCGCAGATGTAGGCTCCCGCCCCGGCGTGGACGACGAGGTCGAGGTCGAAGCCGCTGCCGAGGATGTCCTTGCCCAGCAGCCCGGCCTCGTAGGCCTCGGCGACGGCCTGGCGCAGGCGGCGGACGACGTGGACGACCTCGCCGCGCACGTAGATGAAGGCCTGGCTGGACTTGATCGCGTACGCCGCGATCACCACGCCCTCCACCAGCACGTGCGGGTTGGCGAGCATGAGCGGGATGTCCTTGCAGGTACCCGGCTCGGACTCGTCGGCGTTGACGACGAGGTAGCGCGGGTTGGGGTTGTCCGCGGGCAGGAAGCTCCACTTCATCCCCGTGGGGAACCCGGCGCCGCCACGACCGCGCAGGCCGGACTTCTTGACCAGGTCCACGATGGAGTCCGGCTCCATGCCCAGGGCCGTGCGCAGCGCGCCGTAGCCGCCGGTGGCCCGGTAGCCGTCCAGGGTGAAGGAGTCCGGGCGGTCCCAGTTCTGGGAGAGGATCGGAGTCAGGGTGGTCACTTGGCGTCCTCCTCACCCTGTTCGGAAGGCCTGGCAGGCAGGTTGTCAGGGTCAGGAGCCGACCATCCGCGCTCCCTGGCCAGCTTGAGGCCGGCCAGGGAGGGCTCGGCGGCCTGGACGCCCTCGCCCGCACGGCCGTCGTCGAACCCGGCCAACACCCGGGAGGCCTGTTTCCAGGTGCACACACTGGCGGGGCCGCGTGTGGGCGCGACGTCGCCGCCCAGGCGCAGGTCGTCCACCAGCTTCTTGGCGGTCTCGGGGGTCTGGTTGTCGAAGAACTCCCAGTTGACCATCACGACGGGCGCGAAGTCGCAGGCCGCGTTGCACTCCACGTGCTCCAGCGTGACCTTCCCGTCCCCGGTGGTCTCGCTGTTGCCGACCTCCAGGTGGTCCTTGAGGGTCCGGAAGATCTCGTCGCCGCCCATCACCGCGCACAGGGTGTTGGTGCACACGCCCACCTGGTAGTCGCCGCCGGGGCGGCGGCGGTACATGGTGTAGAACGTGGCGACCGCGTTGACCTCGGCGAGGGTGAGTTCGAGCTGGTCGGCGCAGAAGCGCATACCGGCCTTGCTGACGTGTCCCTCCTCGCCCTGTACCAGGTGCAGCAGCGGCAGCAGCGCGGACCGCGACCGCGGGTAGCGGCTGATGATCTCCTTGGCGTCCTGCTCCAGCCGGGCCGTGACCTCGGCGGGGAACGCCTCACGCGGCTCGACCACCTCGGTGGCCTCGGTGTTCTCGTGTTCGCTCACCGGTCCACGCCTCCCATCACCGGGTCGATACTGGCCACGGCCGCGATGACGTCCGCCACCGTGCCGCCCTCGCACATGGCTGCGACGGCCTGCAAGTGGGTGAACGAGGGATCGCGAAAGTGCACGCGGTGCGGACGGGTGCCCCCGTCGCTGACCGCGTAACAGCCGAGTTCGCCCTTGGCGCTCTCCACGGCCGCGTAGGTCTGGCCAGCGGGCACCCGGAAGCCCTCGGTGACCAGCTTGAAGTGGTGGATGAGCGCCTCCATGGAGCCGCTCATGATGTGCGCGATGTGGTCGGGCGAGTTGCCCAGACCGTCGGGGCCCAGCGCCAGCTTGGCGGGCCAGCCGATCTTGGCGTCCTGGATCATCACCGGGCCGGGCTGGAGCTTGTCCAAGCACTGCTCGACGATCTTGAGGCTCTCCTCCATCTCGGCCATGCGCACCCGGTAGCGGGCGTAGACGTCGCCGCCGTCGGAGACGGGGACGTCGAACTCGTAGTCCTCGTAGCCGCAGTAGGGCTTGGCCTTGCGCAGGTCCCAGGCCAGGCCGGAGGCGCGCAGCAGCGGCCCGGTGAGGCCGAGCGCCATGCAGCCGGACAGGTTGAGGGTGGCCACGTCCCTGGTGCGGGCGAGGTAGACGGGGTTCTCGTCCAGGAGCTTGCGCATCGTCGCGATGCGCTTGGGCATCTCCTTGAGCAGCTCGCGGATCTTGCCGACCGAGCCGGGCGGCAGGTCCTGGGCCACTCCGCCGGGGCGGACGTAGGCGTGGTTCATCCTCAGGCCGGTGACCAACTCGAAGATGTCCAGGATCATCTCGCGCTCACGGAAGCCGTTGGTCATGACCGTGGTCGCGCCCAGCTCCATGCCGAAGGTGGCCATCGCCACGAAGTGCGAGGCCATCCGGTTGAGCTCCATCATCATCACGCGGATGACGCTGGCCCGATCGGGGATCCGGTCGGTGATGCCGAGCAGCCTCTCGACCGCCAGACAGTACGCCGTCTCGTTGAACAACGGCGTCAGGTAGTCCATGCGGGTGACGAACGTGGTGCCCTGCGTCCACGTCCGGTATTCCAGGTTCTTCTCGATACCGGTGTGCAGGTAGCCGATACCGACGCGTGCCTCAGTGCAGGTCTCACCGTCCAGGGTGAGGATCAGTCGGAGCACGCCGTGCGTGGACGGGTGCTGGGGCCCCATGTTGACGACGAGGCGTTCGGCGCTGGTGGCCTGCGCCTTCTCGATAACGTCGTCCCAGTCCCCGCCGGAGGCGTCGATGTAGTCCTCGGTGACGGTCATGCCGGGCCTCCCTTCGTGACGGAGTGCGTTGGGATGGGAATCTGTCGCCTCACGTGTAGGACCTCCGCTCGTCCGGCGGAGGCACTGTGGCGCCGCGGTACTCGACCGGGATTCCGCCCAGCGGGTAGTCCTTGCGCTGGGGATGGCCGTGCCAGTCGTCGGGCATCTGGATGCGGGTCAGCGAGGGGTGGCCGTCGAAGACCATCCCGAAGAAGTCCCATGCCTCGCGCTCGTGCCAGTCGTTGGTCGGGTAGACCGACACGATCGAGGGCACGTGCGGGTCGGCGTCGGGGCAGGTGGTGGCGACGCGGATCTCGCTGTTGTGGGTGAGGGAGCGGAAGTGGTAGACCGCGTGCAGCTCCCGGCCGCTGTCGTCGGGGAAGTGCACGCCCGCCACCCCGGTGCACAGCTCGTAGCGCAGCGCCGGGTCGTCGCGCAGCACGCGCACCACCTCCAGGAGCGCTTCGCGGCGCACGTGGAAGGTGATTTCTCCGTAGGCGACCTCGACCCGCTCGACTATTCCGGCGCCCTGGCCCAGTGCGGCCTCCAGGTCGTCGGCCACTCGGTCGAAGTCGGCGGTACGCGGCTCGTCCGGATCGGTGAAGGGGCGCTGACTGTGGGTGGGAGCGCTCCCCCGCACCTGTAGCCCGCCGTAGCCGGAGGTGTCCCCGGTGGTGTTGGCACCGAACATCCCGGTGCGCCTGACCGGTGCGGCCAGCCGCTCGCGTCCCTGCTTCTCCGGGAGGTTGGCGGCTTCCTCGTCGCGTTCGCGTTCGTTCTCGGTGCTCATGTCAGTCCTTGCTCACCAGTGGCAGCGAACGGCGGAGCATGCGCTCCTCGTTCTCGGTGATCTCCTGTTCCCGGTGGGCGCCGAGCTTGGTGTTCTGCACCTTGTCGTGCAGCTTGAGCACGGCGTCCAGGAGCATCTCCGGCCGCGGCGGGCAGCCGGGCAGGTACATATCGACCGGAACGATGTGGTCCACGCCCTGGACGATCGCGTAGTTGTTGAACATGCCGCCGCTGGAGGCGCACACCCCCATGGCGATGACCCACTTGGGCTCGGGCATCTGGTCGTAGATCTGGCGCAGGACGGGGGCCATCTTCTGACTGACACGTCCGGCGACGACCATCAGGTCGGCCTGGCGCGGGGTGGCGCCGAACTTCTCCATGCCGAACCGGGCCAGGTCGTAGTGCGGGCCGCCGACGGACATCATCTCGATGGCGCAGCAGGCCAGACCGAACGTGGCGGGCCACATGGAGCTCTTGCGGGCCAGTCCCACGACCTGCTCCACGGTCGTGAGAACGATGCCGTTGGGCAGTTTCTCTTCGAGTCCCATCAGCTGTGGACCTCCTCCGGGCTGGGCTGCGGGGTGGGGGCGGAAGTCAGCGCGGGCATCAGTCCCATTCGAGGCCTCCCCGACGCCACTCGTAGGCGTAGGCGATGGAGACGTTCACCAGGAAGAGGACGATCGCGACCAGTCCGAACCAGCCCAGGGCGTCGAAGTGCACGGCCCAGGGGATGAGGAAGATGATCTCGATGTCGAAGACGATGAACATCATGGCCGTCATGTAGTACTTGACGGTGAAACGTCCGCCGCCCGCGGGTTGGGGCGTGGGCTCGATGCCGCACTCGTAGGCCTGCATCTTGGCGCGGTTGTAGCGCTTGGGTCCCAGGAGCGCCCCGGCGACCATCGACACCACGACGAACGCGGCGCCGATGCCGCCGAGCACGAATATCGGTGCGTACAGCTCCACGGTCACCCTCCTCCTGGATGGTCGGCACGTCCGCGTGGCGCGCCCGGAGCGCTTGTGATTGCTTTCACTTGTTCGGGCTCATCTCTGGCTCGTCCCGTGTGTCCTGCTTGTGGCTCCGGGCGCGGGACCGCCCGGCCGTGTCTTTCTCGGAGTCGCGCCCGGCCCGGGCTCTACGCCGCCGGAGTGATGCGGGTCAGGCCGTTGATGACCCGGTCCATGGCATCTCCCTTTGTGGGCTCGGTGAGGTTGGCCAGCATCTTCAGCGCGAACTTCATGAGGGTGCGCTGGCGCAGGCCGTACCTGGTCGCGTACTTCATGAACTCGGGCTGGCCGATGACCTTCACGAAGTAGCGGCCGAGCGTGTAGTAGCCGCCGTAGGTGTCGGCGAGCACGTCGGGGTAGCGCAGCAGGGTCCGCTCACGGGTCTGCTGGGTGGGCCTGCCGTGCGCCTGCACGATCACGTCGGCGGCGATGTTGCCGGCCTCCATGGCGTAGGCGATGCCCTCGCCGTTGAAGGGGTTGACCATGCCGCCCGCGTCGCCGACGAGCATGAGTCCCCGGGAGTAGTGCGGAACCCGGTTGAAGCCCATGGGCAGGGCCGCGCCCCGGATGCCGCCCCTCTGGTGGTCCTCGGTGAAGCCCCACTCCTGCGGCATGGAGTCGGTCCAGCGGCGCAGGAGCTTGCGGTAGTCCACGTCCTGGAAGGAGGCGGTGGAGTTGAGGATGCCGAGGCCGACGTTGCTGGTGCCGTCGCCGACGCCGAAAACCCAGCCGTAGCCGGGCAGGAGGACGTCCTTGTCGCCGCTGCGGTCCCACAGCTCCAGCCAGGACTCCAGGTAGTCGTCCGCGTGGCGGGGGCTCTCGAAGTAGGTGCGCACGGCCACGCCCATGGGGCGGTCGTCGCGCTTGCGGATGCCCATGGCAACGGACAGCCGGGAGGAGTTGCCGTCGGCGGCCACGACCAGCGGCGCCCGGAAGGTGACGGGTTCGCGGTCGGCGTTCTTGGCCCGGACCCCGACGATGCGGTTGCTGCGCTCGTCCATGAGGGGACCCGTGACGGTGGTGCGCTCCAGGAGCTTGGCCCCGGAGGAGACCGCCCGGTTGACCAGGATCTGATCGAAGTCGTATCGGGTGCGCACGAGGCCGAAACCGGGGTAGGAGCCCAGGTCGGGCCAGGGCAGTTCGAGGCGGGCACCAGCTCCGACGATGCGCAGGCCGTGGTTCCTGATCCACCCCTCGTCCTCGAAGGTGATCCCCATGGCTATGAGCTGCTTCACCGCCCGCGGCGTCAGTCCGTCCCCGCAGACCTTCTCCCGGGGGAAGGAGGTCTTCTCCAGGAGCAGGACGTCCAGCCCTGCCTGGGCGAGGTAGTAGGCGGTGGTGGAGCCGGACGGACCGGCACCGACGACGATGACGTCGGCGTCGTACTCGATCCGCTCCCGGTTTCTGGGAGAGGAGGTGGCTGTCTCGCTCACGGATGGGTCCTCGACTGCTCGCGCGGGTGCACCGTGGCGGGCCTGCCTGCGGGTTCGACCCGCTCACGGGGGGAGTTACGGGCGCTGCGGAACGCCCGTTATGTCCAACATATGACTGTGTGTCCAAAACCTCGTGGACTTGTGAAGCACTTCACAAGCCTCTTTTCCGAAGTCTAGACCCTCGCGGGACCCGAGGCGAGTCCCAGGGGGGTATACAGACGGCCTCCGCCGAAACGGGATATAGCCCTACAGACGACTCCACAAGCCCCCGAAAACCGCCACTCAGCGCCAAACACCCAGCTCATGTTTGTTTCCGGCACCCCGGACACCCCAGGGGCCCCACTGGCAACGCAAAAGAACCCGGGGAGGCAGAACGCTCCCCGGGTTACAGATTCCTTATGCGCCGCGTGCTACTCGCGGACGGTGTGTGCGGTCGGTCGGCTCCCTACCGCTCTCGGAAACCGCGGTGCAGTGCGACGATCCCCGCAGACAGGTTGCGCCAGGCCACCCGCGACCAGCCCGCGTCCTGTAGGTGCCGTGCCAGCTCGGGCTGCCTGGGCCAGGCCATGATCGACTCCGACAGGTAGTCGTAGGACTCGGCCCGGCCGGAGACCGCGCCCGCGATCCTGGGCAGGGCGCCCATCAGGTACGTGGCGTAGAGCCTGTCCATGGACTCGATCGGGATATGGCTGAACTCACAGATGACCAGCCGCCCGCCGACCTTGGTGACCCGCTGCAACTCGCGCAGCGCCTGGTCGACGTCACTGACGTTGCGCAGGCCGAAGGAGACCGTGACCGCGTCGAAGGTCTCGTCGGCGAAGGGCAGGTGCAGGGCGTCGCCCGCCACGAAGGTCACGCCGCCCTTGGAGGCGCCGCCGCGCCGCCGCACGCCGGTGCGCAGCATTCCGAGGGAGAAGTCGCAGGCCACCACGCGGGCGCCCTTCCTCACGAAGGACTCCGAGGAGGTGCCGGTCCCCGCCGCCAGGTCCAGGACGAGCTCGCCGCTGTAGGCCTCGACCGCTTTGACGGTGGCCTTCCGCCACAGGCGGTCCTGGCCCAGTGAGATGACGTCGTTGACGAGGTCGTAGTTCTCTGCGATGCCGTCGAACATCGCCGCGACGTCCTGGGGCTTCTTGTCGAGCTTGGCGCGGGTCATGGCACAAGACTAAGGGTGCTCTCCGGCGCTTCCGTACCCGGCGTACCCGTGTGTACCGGCCGTCGCGGGACGTCCCCTGGGCAGAGGAGTCCGCGCGCGCCAGAATGGGGAACCGACGGGACGGCGCCCGAACCAGGACGGGGAAACAGACGTCCCATATTCGTGAGGCACATCCCTGAGGGAGGGGGATACGTGAAGTTCGACGTGGTGGAACCGAGCGACGAGCAGGCCATCGTCGACGACGAGGCCGACGCGGCGTCCAGAGCACCGGAGGAGGAACTCCCCCGGATGCACCCCAAGCTCGCACAGGCCTCCCGGAGAATGCGCACCCGGCTCCGGGACGACCTGGCCACCCTGAACGCCTCGCTGGGCAGGCTGAACGAACACGTCCGGACCGCCCGTCGCCGCGAACCCGACGGCACCCCCGCCGGCCCGCCGCCCACGAACTTCCGCGCCGGAGCCTTCTCCCGGCCCGGCGCCCCTACCCCTCGCCCCCGGCCCTGAGAGGAGAACGCCCCCGATGTCCACCTGGAACATCCAGCCCACCGAAGTCAGCGGAGTACTCAACAGCGTCGCCGGACACATCGGCGAGGAAGGCGGCGGCGAGGGTCTCGCCGGCTCCATGAACGCGATCGAGGAGCGGATCACGGCCATCAGCGAGGAAGCGGACAGCGCCCCCGTGAGCATCGCTCTGGGGGAGTTCGCCCAGCACCACTTCGGGCTCATGGGCGACATGGTCGGTCTGACCGTCAGCGCCATCGAGGGCGCGGGCGAGGCCACCACGCAGTACGTCAACGGTGACCTGGAGATGGCCGCCGACGCGCAGGACAACGCGGGCGTGGTACCCGAACCCGAGCCCGCGCCGCAACCGCCCCCGGGCGGACCCAACGTCGCCATGTGACCCCTCCCCGTGCGGTCACCTCCCCGGGTGGCCACCCTTGCCGCTCCCCCGCCCGCGAAGCGACCGTGCACGGACCCGCGCCCCCGGTTTCCGGCCCTCAGCGTCCCTGCTTCCCACCTCGCCCCTGAGGCCTCTGATCTCGGATGGACTAGTTCTCCCGTGTCTGACGCTCCGATCGATCCCGATGAATTCCCGGTCCCCTCGGCCGACCCCGAAACCCTTGAGGGGATGGCCGCCAACCTCAGAACCGACGGCGAGACCCTGGCCGAGGTCGCCCACGGCATCAAGAGCTCCTGGGCCGGGCTCAGCGGCTGCTACTCCGCGCCCGAGGCCGAAACCCTCCTCTCCGTGGTGGACCCGGTCGCGGACGACGGCGACACGGTGCAGACCGGGATGGCCGACGCCGCCACCGCCCTGGAGGCCTTCGCCGAGAAGGTCCGCGAGATCAAGGGCAAGTGGGAGACCCTGAAGGCGGACTCCCGGACCTTCCTCGACTCCATCGAGGGCGACGACGGGTGGAGGGAGGCGGACGGGCTCATCGACCGCTTCCTGGGCCGCGAGAGCGACGAGGTCGAGGAGAACCGTGCGCTGATCAACCGCGCCAACAACCTCCAGGAGGAATACGAGCAGGCCGAGCGCGACTGCGCCAACGCCATCAACGCCAACGTTCCCGACCGCACCGACTTCGTCGCCGGCGACGGCAGCGGTACGCCACCCGGTCCCAACGAGTACCAGCACGGATACGAGGACTACACGCCCGACATGGACATGCCCTGGGGCAGCGCGGCGGAGACCGACCACGGGTGGTGGGTCGACGCCGGGTCCGCGGTGAAGGACTACACCGTGGGTATCGCCGAGGACCTCGGCGGCATGACCGGGATGTACAGCTCCGAGGGCTGGTTCCAGGCGTCCTGGGGCGATGCCCTGTTCGAGTACCACGAGGGCAACTTGCAGTCCTTGGCGTCCATGGCGGGCATGTACGACGCCGAGAACGACAGCTGGGGCTGGCAGGGCCTGGACCGCAGTGCCGAGATCGCCGGGCAGGCGTGGAAGGACGCCGCTCACGCGGTGGTGCCCTGGGAGGAGTGGGGCGACCGTCCCGGGTACGTGATCGGCACCGCCCTGCTCAACATCGGTGCCACCGTGGGCGGCGTCGCCCTGTCCGCGACCGGTGTGGGCGCGGTCGTGGGCGCGCCCCTGCTGGCCTGGCGCGGTTCGGCGATGCTCAACAAGATGGGCGGGGACGGGCCGAGCACGCCCGACGTGGACCTGCCGGACACGAGCCGGATCGACCTGCCCAGCCACCAGCGCTTCGGCGGCAACTCCCCGGCCGACCTGGACATCGACTTGAGCCGTGTCTCGGACGGGTCCTACAGCTCCTCCCAGCTCTCGGAGATGCGGTCACTGCTGGAGCGCCTGAACAACCAGAACCCGGCCGGGAACGGCACCGGAAGCACCCCCGACTCCCCTCGCAGGCCGGGCGGCGACGACGGCGGCAACGGCCCCGACGAGCGCCCCGCGGCGGACCCCACCACGCAGGGCCTGGCGGATACCGACCGGTTCCTGGAGATCGTGAACGACCCGGACAACGCCGGCTTCGGCCGGGAGGTCAGCCAGCGCTACCAGGACGAGATCGCCGAGACCGACCGCAACGCCAAGACCAACCCCCGGGGCGGCCAGGGCTCGTGGGAGGGCAACGACATCGAGCCCGACCGCCTCGGCGACGGGCTGGAGGGCGATCCCGCCCTGGTCCGTGTGGGCGGCGACGACACCCTCACCGCGGAGGCCGAGGCTCCCCGCGACCGGACCGACCAGGTCGTCGGCGACCGCGGCGCCCTCGACGGCGACGCTCTCGGCGACAGGTTCAACGAGGTCGTGGGCGACCAGTTCGACCCCGACGGCCCGCGGATGCGCGCGGACACGCCCGAGGTCCACAACCGCGGCGGTGACGGTGGCGGCCCCCTGGACGGAGCCGGGGACTCCCGTGGCGGCACGGACGTCCTGAACCGTGACGGCGGCGGCACCAGCGGCACCAGCGGCTCGGGCGGCGACGGCTTCGACGGCGGCGGGCGAGCCGGTTCCGGTCCCGGCGGCGGTGACGGTGGCACCGGCCGGAGTGACGGTGACTCAGGCAACGGAGGTGACGACAGGCGGCGCCCGAGGACGCTGGAGGACTTCAAGTCGCACACATGGGGGGACAAGGACGTCCCCGCCAACCAGGACGCGTTCCGCGAGGACCTGCGAAACCTTCTCAACGAGAAGCAGGACGGCCGCGAGTACAACGACTTCTACAAGGAGTTCTACAAGGAGAACAACGGCCACAGGAAGCACGCGGACACCACGATCGGCCCCGACGAGTGGGAGCTTCCGCAGATCAGTCGGGCGGACAACGGCGACTGGGTGCCTCTCGAGGCCGCCGAGCAGCCCAAGTACCTGGGTGACAGGACCGAACTCCGACTCGACGACCCCGAGTTCACGCCGGAGAGGACGAGCGACCTCACACCGGACCAGCTCGATGAGATTCAGCGGCGTGAGCAGCTCCAGACAGAGCTGGGCGAGCTCGACGACCTGGCGGTCGAGCGGCGCGAGGCCGTCAACAATGCCACGAGCGCCAAGGACCACTTGAAGGCCATGGAGGAGCAGCACGGCGAGTACAAGGAGAAGGGAGACAACCACCCCAGGGTCGAGGAGGCCAAGCAGGCATACAAGGACGCCCAGAGCAATTCCACGAGCATCTGCGAGGACTTCGGCGAGGCGACGGCCAGGATCGGTGCCAAGTTCGAATTCAACGGCGACGCCATCAGGGACAACGACGGCAACCCGCTGATGCGGCACGAGGTGGACGCGAACGGTGACACGGTCTACGAGAACGGCAAGCCCAAACTGACGGAGCTGCGGCCGGACCTTGACGGGGCGACGGAGATCGACCGCTCGCCGCACGCTCCCGGAAACGGCAACGACCAGTTCGACCAGATCTACCGCACCAAGGACGGCGATATCGTCATCGCCGAGGCCAAGAGCAGCACCAAGACCGAACTCGGTGAGCGCACGGTCAGGCCGAGCGGCGAGGATCCCAGGAGGGTCAGCCAGGGGACGCGCGCCTACCTGGAGGACATCCTGCGTGCCATGGAGAGGCGGGCCGTGAAAGCGGACGATGAGGTGGAATCGGCCCTCGTGGACGAGATCCGAAAAAAGCTCGATCAGGGCCGGGTCACTTACGCGGCGTTCAAGGGCAACCCCGTTGACACCTACCAGAAGAACACGGACGGAACGCAGGAGTGGACTGGTAACTCCAGGGCCAACGGCTACGACCACCGCATCTTCGATCTGTCAAAGAAGGACTCATGACCACCTACGTCTCCCACCACAATCCTCGCAGCGGAATTCGCCAGGAAATGCTGGAATCCAAGGTGAAGAACCGGTCGGAGAGAATCCGAAGCCTGGAACTGGACGCTTCCAACGCCGACATGTCCCTCTGGCCGGTGTACTGGGTCGCCGAGCTCTCCCTGCTCAACGACCCTGAGGCCGCGAAGGTGGAGACCTGGGAGGCGTGGACCATCGCCATGCAGTTCCACGGCGCGGTCTTCGCCGTCTCCGAGGCCGAGAAGGACTCCGAGGTCGAGTACCTGATCGACCACAGGACCCGCACGCTCCGGGCACCGGGCCTGCTCCACTGCGCCGACCCCTCCACCTGGCAGACCGCGTTCTACCTCGCCGTCGTCTGCCGCGACAACGCACGCGCCCACGCCCTGTGCCAGATCCCCGTGGAACGCCTCCGTCGCGCGGCCGAAGGGGGGCGGGTGGAGTACAACGAGTACACCTACCACTGGATCGCCACGCTCCAGGCCTACGTCAACGGCACCGACGACCTGGTGACCGAACTCCGCCGGGCCATGGAGCTGTCCGACCCGCGCAGGGGCGCCTTCGGCGACGATGCCCTGGACCTGCTGGCCTTTCCGAGGATGGAGGTCTTCCGCCGCCTGCTGATGGGCGGTCCCGAGAAGTTCAACGAGGCCCTCGTCCACGCTCTGGAGAGCTACAAGCGCTACCACACCACCCGCGAGGAACCCCCTTCCAAGGTGGACGGGATCGTCCCGCTGGGCCTGCTGGCCCTGGCCTGCCTGGCCCATGACAAGGCCCAGCGCTCTTCTGGCTTCTCCCTCGACGTGGAGTCGGAGTACCTGCCCAAACACCTCGTCCGGAGGTCCTGGTACGGCGAGTTCCCCGTCTGAGGTCCGCCGCGCGGCCCTCACCTCCAGGCGTGCGGCCGGTCCAGCTCGAACCACACCGTGGTGCGGCTCCCATCGTGGCGGGTCCCCCACCGACTGGCCTCGGCGTCCACCAGACGCAGCCCCAGTCCGCCTTCCCGGCCCGGATCGGCCGGTCGAAGGTGCGGCGAGGTGCCGTTCCGGTCACGTGGCCCCTGATCCACGACCTTGACCTGGATCCGGCCGGGCAGCTGGTTCACGGCGACGACGACCTCACCTCCCGCGTCCCCGCTGCGCGAGTGCGTGATGGCGTTGTTGAACAGTTCACTGGTCAGGACCAGGACGGTGTCGGCGGCGGATTCCGGCACCGCGGTGGCCAGGCGCTCACGCAGCGTGGACGCCTGCTCGGGCAGCCCCGGCACCTTCGTCGCGTGGCTGGGATGGTGCGTCGATGCCTGCCCCAGCACGATCGGTGCCCGCGCCTCGGAATCGGTGACCCGTCTGGGCAACGGCCCGGGGATGCCGGTCATGTGGCTTTTGTTTAGGTTTATGTGCATCACTGCCCCACCTTTAATCCATTCCCCCGCAGCCACACCACGGTGGCTCATCGCACCACCATGGGTGCCCCTCGCACAGGGCGCCATGGATATCACCAAAGGGTCACACTTCGTCGTTCTCCGCACTATTGAGTCGTGCCCTGGTCTTGCATTGGTGGTGGTGGCGATAAACCGGAAATGGGGGTCGTATTGAGTCGCAGGGCCAACCCCAGGTGGAGACGTCTGGGGAAGAAGGTCAGCAACTGCCGCAGGAAGGCGGGGATGACGCAGGGCCAGGTGGCACAGGCACTACGGGTGGTGCAGTCCACCGTATCGGCGTGGGAGCGCGGAACCCGCGGGCTTCCCTCCGACAGGGCAAAGGAGCTGGACGAGTTGTTCGGCGCCTCCGATGCGATAAAGCGCGCCTGGAACACCGCGAACGAGCCCGACGCACTACCGCCTTGGTACACCGAGGTCGGCCAGCTGGAGCGGGAGGCGATCGAGCTGCGCGAGTACCAGCCGGTGATCTTCCCCGGGCTGGTGCAGTGCAGCGCCTACGCCGGAGGACTGCTCGCCGACACCGTTCCGTGGTTCTCCTCCAAGGAGATCGACCAGATGGTCGATCTGCGGATGGAGCGCCAGGAGATCCTGGAGAGGGACAACCCGCCTCTGGTGTCGATCGTGGTGGAGGAGTCGGTGCTCAGGCGCACCGTGCAGGGCGGGAGACCAGTTCTGCGTGAACAGATCGACTGGATTCTCATGTTGATCGACCGGGGAAAGGTCCGCTTTCAAGTGATTCCGGCGGATACCGAGTGCCACCCAGGAGGATCGGGACCGTTTCGTCTCTACACATTTCCCGACAAACCCACGGTTGCCTCCGCAGAACACATGGGAGGTGAGCAGCTCATGGATGACATGATGCAGGTGCAACATTGCGCGACGCTCTTCGGCGTTCTGCAGTCGGAGGCGGTGTCGCCCCGTGCGAGCCGGGAACTCATCAGGAAGGCCAAGGAAGAACTCGATGACGAAGCGTGAGCCCCACTGGCACAAGAGCAGCTACAGCGGCGGGTCGGGCAGCTGTGTGGAGGTGGCCGAAGGGGAAGCGGTCCTGGTCCGCGACACCCGGAACCGCGAACTCGGCCACATCGACTACACCCGCGAAGCCTGGGCCTCGTTCCTTCACTGCACCGCACGCTCCACCCCCTGACCTCGGGCGCGGAAACGGCCGGCCAGCACACTGGTCGGCCGTTTTTTCACCTCTCCCCCACATTGCTTTCCAGCCAGCCCTGAGAACCCAGCCCCGACCTCACGCCAACCGTCCCCTGTGTTTTACCGGAGCGCCATAGCTGTAATATTTTTCAGGATTTCCTTCTGCTCTGCCAACGCCGTCACGGCCGGTCAGACCAGAGTGCAGTTCGCCGTTCCCGTCCGCCTCGGACATGCCTGCGTCCGGTTCAAGGACCGGCGCCCTCGATACGCTGGCCGGCACGGGGACGCCCTGCCTTCGGATGCGGGGCGGCAGTGGCTGGCCAGCCTCCCAGAGTCGGCCGGGCGGCCGGCCACCTGCTGGTGGACCGAGATCCGCACCCGGCGGTCGAGCACGCCGCCGAGGAGGCCGCCGTCGTCGCCCAGGGCCCGAAACCCCGCCCCGACTCCCCCGAGCCCGTCCGGAATCCGGTCCGCTTCCCCGCCTCCGCCCTTCCGGCCTCCCAGGCCCTCCCCGCGGAGGACCTGCGCACGGCCACGACAAAGGGCGTCACCTTAGGTGTTCACGCAGATACTCTTTGCAATAATACGGCCAGTACCCGGCCCGTTCTCCGATCCGTCCCGTAGGACCGCACGACCAGGGAGAGTCCTCTGTGAAACCCAGCCGCCCGCTCCTCGCCCTGACGATGGGCACGATGCTCCTGCTCCCCGTCGGGCACGCGGCGGCAGCACCGACAGCTCCGCCCGCGGACCACCTCCGCGTGGTCGGCGAACAACCCGCTCGGTGGACACCTCACGTCCTGAACGGGACGGTCAAGGACATCCTGCGGATCGGTGACACCGTCGTCGTCGCCGGAGGCTTCAGCCAGGTGGCCGAGGCCGGGGAGGAGCGCACTCAGAGCCTCCACAACCTGTTCGCGTTCGAGCACGGCACCGGACGGATCATCCGGGGGTTCTCCCCGAGCGTGGACGGCACCGTCACCTCGCTGGCCGCCGGACCCGGCCGGACGGTGATCATCGGCGGAGAGTTCGAGACCGTCAACGACACGGCGTCACGGGGCCTGGCCCGCCTCTCGCTCCGCGACGGCCGGGCGGCGCCCGGGTTCCGCGCCTCCCTCGACGGGGGATCCGCCTACCGCGTCGCAAGCGACGGCGGGCACCTCTACGTCGGCGGCAACTTCTCCGGAGCCAACGGCGTGGAGCGCGTCGCGCTGGCCCGCCTCGACGCCTGGACCGGCGCGGTCGACGACGGGTTCGCGCCGCGCGTGTCCGAGCCGCGCCGAGGCGGCCTGAAGGTCCAGGACCTGGCACTGAGCCCGGACGGGCGGCGGCTGGCCGTCAACGGCACGTTCACGAAGGTGGACGGCCACGACCGCTACCAGATCGCCATGATCGACACCGCCGACGGCTCGGTCACCCCGTGGTCCACCTCGGCCTACGAGGCGGACTGCGACTACTCGCGAATGCACACCTACATGCGGCAGATGGACTTCGCCCCCGACGGCTCGCACTTCGCCGTGGTGACCGCGGGCGGACCGAAGGTCAAGCCGGGCCTGTGCAAGTCCGTGACGCGCTTCGAGAACACCGACGTCCCCGGTTCCGAGCCCACCTGGACCAACAAGACCGGCGGCGACTCGCTGTACTCGGTGGAGATCACCTCGTCGGCGGTGTACGTGGGCGGGCACCAGCGCTGGATGGACAACCCCGAGGGCGCGCTCAACCCCGGCCCCGGGTCGGTGGCGCGTGAGGGCATCGCGGCCGTGGACCCGTGGACCGGCAAGGCGCTGGAGTGGAACCCCGGGCGCACGCGCGGGCACGGTGTGGAGGCCCTGCACGCCACGCACGACGGGCTGTACGTGGGCAGCGACACCGACCGCCTGGCCGGCGAGTACCACCCCCGCTTGGGGATGTTCCCGCTCTCCTGAAGGCCGGGGAGGGAAGGCCAGGCCGCGGGGCTGCGCCCGCGGCGCCCCGTCGTCCGCCGGACACGGGTGTCCACGCCCTTGAGCAGTCGCTGGGCCCCTGTCCGGGAATGCCTCCAGCGGACCAGGCATGATGTCCGCGGTCTCATCGGTTCCGGGTTGCCGACACTCGCCCAAGCTTTCTTGGCCAACAACCCTTGGCCAAGAGCCCTTGGGCGTCTACGGTGACGTCATGAACGACGAAACCCCCAGCGACACCGGCGTTCCCGATCCCTTCGCGAAGGCCACCACCCTCGACGCCCGCTCCCTCCGGGGGCTGGCCCACCCCCTTCGCGTGCGCATCCTCGGCCTCCTCCAGGACCGGGGCCCCGCCACCGGCAAGACCGTGTCGGAGTGGGTGGACGCCTCCTCGGCCTCGGCCAGCTACCACCTGCGCCAGCTCGCGGCCCACGGGTTCATCGAGGAGGACCCGGGCATGGGCACCTCCCGGGAGCGCTGGTGGCGCGCGCGGCACGAGGGGTTCCGCCTCCCCGAGCACCTGGACACCGACGAGCCCGAGCTGAGCACCGCCGTGCGTATGGCCCTGGCCGCCAGCTGGAGCGAGCAGCTGGCCGCGGCCGTCAACATGTGGTCGGCCCAGCCCGGGGGCTGGCGCGGGGCACAGGTCATGTCCGGGCGGCGTACCGAGCTCACGCTGGAGGAGCTCACCGCCTTCCGCGAGGAGGTCCGCGTGCTCTTCGACCGCTACGCGCGCGAGAGCGGCGCACCCGGGAGCCGCCCGGTGCACATTCAGTTCGCGGCCTTCCCCGATCCCGGGGACCGGAGCACCGGAGAGGGGTCCGACGGGGCGACGGGGACGTGAGGGGTCTCGCGGGTCTGCTCGCGGCTGAGGCGTTCTGCTACACCGCCACCCGGCTGGCACTGATCGCCATCCCCTGGTTCGTGCTGGAGAGCACCGGCAGCCCGGCGTCCATGGGGCTGGTGGCCTTCTTCGAGACCGGCGCCTACACGCTGGCGAGACTGTTCGGCGGCCCCCTGCTCGACCGGGTCGGCAAGCGCGCGATGAGCGTGCGCACCGACCTCGTGGCCGCCGGAGCCGTGGTCTGCGTCCCGCTGCTGCACGCGGCCGGGCTGCTCCCCTTCCCCGTGCTCCTGGCGCTGGTTACGGTGATCGGCCTGGCCACCGGCCCCGCCGAGGCCGCCAAGGTGTCCATGGCTCCGGCCGTCGCCGAGCGCGGCGGTATGCGCATCGAGCGGGTCACCGGGCTCACCGGAACCGTGGACCGGCTCTCCATGACCGTCGGCCCGGTCCTCGCGGGCGGGTTCGTGTCCCTGGCGGGCCCGCTTCCGTCCCTGTACGTCAATACCGTCCTGCTCCTGGCCGCGGCGGTGACGCTGGCGGCCACCCAGCCGCGGGACCGTCCGGCACCGGAGTCGGACCCCGAGGCCGGGACGGGTTACCTGGCCCGGCTGTACACCGGGTGGCGGGTCGTCTGGACCGACGCCACCCTGCGCGCCCTGGTGGCCATGCTCGCGGTCACCAACATGATCGACATGACCGTGACGTCGGTGCTGCTGCCGGTGTGGGCGCACTCGACCGGCATGGGGCCGGCGGTCGTCGGGATCGTGGGCGGCGTGATCGGCGCGGCCTCCGTGGTCGGCTCGCTGGCGGCCACGGCCGTCGGGCACCTGCTGCCCCGGAGAGCGGTGTTCTTCGCCGCGCTGGTGGTGGCCGGACCGCCCCGCCTGCTGGTGCTGGCGCTGGACGTGCCGCTGTGGGCGGTCCTCGTGGTGTGGGGGGTGTCCGGACTCGGAGGAGGGTTGCTCAACCCGATCCTGGGCGCGGTCCTGTTCGAGCGCCTGCCCCGCAGCGCCGTGGGGCGCGGGACCGCGATGATCGGCGCGCTGACCCGCATGGCGGCCCCGGTCGGCGCCCCTGTGGCGGGCGCGGCGGTCGGCCTGGCCGGAGCGGCTCCCGTGCTGGTGGTGTGCGCGGCCCTCTACCTGGTCTCGGTACTGGTACCGGTGGTCGGCCGCGCCGCCGAGGGGCTCGACGCGTCCGAGCCGGGCCGGACGGGGACCCCCGGGTGAGGCGGGCCGGAGATCCCCGGGTGGGGCGGGCCGGGGAACGGGGCTGGCCGGGAGCGTGCCCGGTCAGGGCTCCCGGGTCGCCGCCGGCGCTTCCCCGTCCCTCTCGGCCGCGTCGTCGCCCGCGCTCCCGCGGGCCTCCGTGCTCTCGTCGGCCTGCGCGCTCTCGCTCTCGCCCGCACCCGCGTCCGCGCCGGCGTCCTCGTCCTTGGCCGCCACCTCGTCGGAGGGCCCTCCGTCGGCCTCCTGGACGTGGTCCTCACGGGCGGCTCCGCCCGCCAGGCGGGCGCGGCGGCGCTCCAGCCGGTCCACCGCGTTGGCGGAGACCCGATCCCGCAGATTGGACAGGAGAACGTAGGAGGCCAGCCCGCTGATCACCCAGGCGAGGATGAGCGCGATCCACGAACGGGCGCCGAAAAGGTAGACCACTCCGAAGGCCGCCGCGAACAGCCCCAGGCGGGCGGCGGTATAGGTCAGCAAGCTACGCATCCAAAAGCCTCACAACAGATGATTACCTGGACTAGATTGGTCGCTACGCCTATCGGCGACACGGGACGATCGGCCCTACCCGTGGTCCGCGCCGTCCTCGGCCCCGACCGGGGCCAGGCTGGTGGCGTTCCACGTGCTCTTATCCCCAGGTTAAGGGCGCGACCGGTACAGCGGGCGTCGGGGCGGCATGTCGCCCTCAGCACAGGCTGACCGGGGTGTGCGCGAGTTCGATTCAGATAATCATGGGATGTTTCCAATCCCGACAGCAGGGCCCGAACATCACGTTCCGGTCACATATCCCGTACTCCTCCCCCCAACACCGCAATTTCTCCGAAAACTAGGGAGGAAACGGACCAACTCATGCACACTAGGGGATCAAACGCCCGCCGCCCCCACAGTCCGAGGCGGGCACGATTGGGGGAACGTGAAGGTGGAACGAGCAAGCGAACGCCTGTTGACCCCCGGGGAAGTGGCCTCACTCTTCCGGGTTGATCCCAAGACCGTCACGCGATGGGCCGCCTCCGGGCGGATCAGCAGCATCCGTACTCCGGGCGGGCACCGCCGTTTCCGCGAGTCCGAGGTGCGCGCCCTGTTGCTCGGAGAGCCGAGCGAGAGTACCCACTGAAGGACGGGTACACCCCTGGGAGAGCATCCGGGCGAGTCCTCCCGGGGCGGGGCGGCGCCCAGGCCGTTCCGGCCGCGGACCAAGCGCGGCCGCCCGCAGCCCGGCCAGGTGTCCCGACCGGGAGGAGTGGACAGCAAGAGTTAGGCTGGAACCATGGTGTGGCTTGGTGGCCTGATCACGGTCTTGTCGATCGTTCTCTGGGTGTACGCGTTCTTCGACGCGCTCACCACCCCTTCTCATGAGGTGCGCAATCTGCCGAAGATCCTCTGGGTGGTCGTCATCGCGCTGTTCATGCCCGTCGGCTCGATCCTGTGGCTCTTCCTCGGCCGTCCGCGCCAGGCCGCCGTCGACGGGGTCGCGTCCTCCCCTGCCCAGGACGATCCCTCGGCCGACGACCTCGATCCGTCCGACTTCGCCGCGCCCTCAGACAGCCCGCATCCGCTCGGCCCGGATGACGACCCCGAATTCCTGAGACGGCTCGACCGGCGTATCGATCCGGACGAATGACCGCATCCGACACGCTGACGACACAACGGTGGGGCCGCGCCCGAAAGGACGCGGCCCCACCGTTTTCCTTGCCTGTCGGCCTACCTCAGAGCAGCCCGGCGCCCACCTTGCGCGGCAGTCCGCGCAACGCCTGCGCCGGCTCCACGCGCGTGGAGAACTCCGGTGTCCAGGTCTGCTCGGTGCCCAGTGCCTCGTCCGGGTTGGCCTCGTTGTAGGCCCGCACCAGGTCGACGTCGGTGAGGCGTCCGCGACCGTCCCGCATAAGCATGTTGCCGTGCTCCACCATGTCGGTGCCGCGCCAGTTCTCGACGATCTCGTCGGCGCCGATTCCGTCGTGCACGTCGAAGAGGTTGTTCTCCGCGTACAGGTGCGACTCGAAGCCCACTCCCAGGCTGTACTGGTACAGGTCCCCGGCCACCGTGTAGTAGTTGTTGTAGACGTGCACCTGCCCGTAACGCACCCGGGGCGCGCGCTGGCCCAGCCCGTCGAAGTGGTTGTGGTGCCATGTGACCCGCAGGTGACCGCGGTCGGTGGTCCGGCCGTCGCTGTTGCCCAGCAGCAGCGCCTTGTCACGGCCCTCGAAGTGGTTGTACGACGCCGTCACCAGGTCGCTCTGCCGCACGATGTCGAGCAGGCCGTCGTGTACCTCGTACTTGCGCCCGAAGTACTCCGGCAGCTCCGATCCCGGGTTGTCGCCGTCGTCGAACGTGTTGTGGTCGATCCACACGTTCGTGGCGCCCGATACCTCAAGCTGGTCGTAATCGGAGTTCCAGTTGCCGCTGCCGCCGTCGCCCGGGTCCCAGCCCGGGAAGCAGTCGTAGGTGTCGGAGAAGGTCAGGTTCCGCAGGATGACGTTGTCCACGTTGTTGACCCGCAGGTTCATCCCGGTGATCTCCGCGTCGTCTCCGGCACCCACCACGGTCGTGTTGGAGCCGACGCTCACACGGATCTGCTCGGCCTGCACGTCGGACGAGGCCGCACGGGCCTCCTCCAGCGGGCCGCTCGGGTCCACCCAGCCCCACACGTCGGGGTCGTAGGCGGCCAGGTAGTCCTCCTGCGTGTAGCCGTCCACGGCGTAGTCCTCGCACGCCAGGGGTGTGCCGTCAGCCGCCGAGTTGGCGTCGACCGTGCCCTCGACGTAGACGATCTTCGGCTCGTCTCCGCTCACCGCCTCGCGGAACTCCTGCACCGTGGAGACACGGAAGACGTTCCCGGAGGAGGCCTGCGACCCTCCCGTGGTCCCGGCACCGGCCGAGCCCCAGCCGTTGCCCTCGGACAGGACCTGCCTACCGATGTCGGGCGCTGCCTGGGCGGGTGTCACGGCGGTCATCACCAACACCGCGCTCAGAGGAAGTACGAGCTTGCGCATGGTCCTGCTCCTCAGGGGGAATTGCAAACGGTTGCATGAACATCTCTCACCACGCCGATCTGCGTCAACCCTTCCGACCCGGGAAAACTGCGGAAAACCAGGCACCAAACAACAAACTACGCAGTGGCGGATCACAACCGGTTGCCGTTAGTCTCTCCCTATACCAACGCAAAGGAGGCCACGGGTGGCCGTGACCATCAAGGACGTCGCCCATGCGAGCGGCGTCCACGTCTCCACCGTCTCCCGGACCTTCTCCGCCGCGCACCTGGTCAACCCCGAGACCCGCACCCGCATACTCGCCGCGGCCAACGCCCTGGGTTACCGCCCCAACCGCGCGGCCCGCGCCCTGTCCACCCGCCGCACCGGCAACCTGGGGCTGATCGTCGCAGACATCGCCAATCCCTTCTTCCCGCCCCTCATCAAGGCCGCCCAGGCACACGCGCGCAGGAGCGACCACCACGTGTTCGTCGCCGACACGGACGAACAGGCCCGCGTGGAGGAGGAGCTGATCCGCTCCATGGCCACCCAGGTCGACGGCGCCCTGCTGGTCGCCCCGCGCCTGAGCAACCGCCTGATCGCCGAGCTCAGCGCCGACGTGCCCTTCGTCGTCGTCAACCGCCAGCCCGCGCACCTGCCCGCCGTCCTCATGGACGTGGCCTCGGGCGCGCAGCAGGCCCTGGAGCATCTCGTCTTCCTCGGGCACCAGGAGATCGCCCTGCTCACCGGCCCCCGCGCCTCCTGGACCAACCAGCGCCTGGAACGGTCGGCCGCTGACGCCGCCGAGCGCCTCGGAGCGCGCCTGCACGGTCTGGGCCCCAACCAGCCCACCGAGGAGGGAGGGGCCGGTGCCGTCTCCGACGTACTCGCCAGCGGGGCCACCGCTGTCCTCGCCTACAACGACCTGGTCGCCCTCGGACTCGTCCAGGAGCTCAGGGCCCGGGGCGTGGCGGTACCCGGCGAGCTCAGTGTCATCGGTGTGGACAACACCCACACCGCCCGCCACTGCGATCTCACCACGATCGACATGCCCACCGCCGCGGCCGGACGCGCCGCCATCGACCTGCTGTTGCGCCGCATCACCAACGAGGACGCCCCCGGCACGGTCACCCTGGACACCCACCTGGTGGTGCGAGGCTCCACTGCGGCCTCGACGGGCTGAGGAACTCCGGCACGAGGGCTCCGGACACGACGGAGAGCCCCGCCGTGGGGCCCTCCGCTGACGGGTCCGCGGGCTCCGGCCCGGGGACCCGAGGTCAGGCGTAGGAGTGCAGACCGCTGAACATGTAGTTCACCGCAAAGAAGTTGAACAGGATGGTCAGGAAGCCCAGCACGTTGATCCAGGTCGCCTTGGGGCCGCGCCAGCCGCCGGTGGCCCGTGCGTGCAGGTAGGCCGCGTAGATCACCCAGGAGATGAACGACCAGACCTCCTTGGGGTCCCAGCCCCAGAAACGGCCCCACGCCTCGTCGGCCCAGATGGCACCGGCGATGATGCCGAAGGTCCACAGCGGGAAGGCGAAGAGGATGAACCGGTGGGAGATCCGGTCGAGCAGTTCCGGGCTCGGCAGGCGGCCGGCGATGCCGGTGACCTTCTCCCCCAGAGCGCGCTTGGCCTCGGCGCGGTGCGAGACCAGGTAGGTGACACCGGCGGCACCGGAGACCATGAACGAACCGCCCGCGATGATGGCCGCGGTCACGTGGATCGGTACCCAGTAGGAGTGCAGGGCCGGGATCAGCGGGCCCGGTTCCACGTAGAGCCACCGGACGCCGACGCCCAGCAGGATCAGCACGGGAACCAGCACGAACGCGCCGAGGAAGCGGGCCTGGTAGCGGAAGGACGCGTACAGCAGCCCGCCCACCGCGACCAGGCACAGAGCCACGACGAACTCGAACATGTTGCCCCAGGGCCACCGCTCCGCGGCCAGGCCACGAGTGATGATCTGCACCAGGCCCATGAGGAACCCGAACGCCGTCACGCCCAGGGCGATCCTGCCCAGCACGCTCTGGGCGGCCTGTGCCTCGCCCTCGGTGGTGCGGACGTTCACCTCGATACCGCTGTCGCCCGCGCCGTCCGCTCCGGAGCCGCCACCGGCACCGGCGGCGGCGCTGACCGGCATGAGCCGACCGTCCCTGAGCCTGGTGCGCCGCCCGTAGGCGGCCTCGAAGGCGAAGAGGAACAGGGCGGCCGCGTACGTGACGATCATCGCGATGATCAGCGAGTCACTGACTGATACCAGTGTCTCGTCCATCGCTCCGGCGAGTGTGTACGTCACCCGTCACTCCCTCGTTGTCGTCGACTCTGGCGGGTCGGTTGGTGTGTTGGTGTCGGCTCCGGTACCGGAGCCCTCAGAACCCGGAGGTCCGTCGTCCGACCCGCTCCGGAGCCGTTCGGCGAGTTCCGTGGTGAGTTCGTGGAACTCGGTGTTGTTTCCGGCCACCTCGGTCTTGCCGAGGCCGGCCAGCTCCACCCGGGTACGGCCGTCCTCGCCCGGAACAGCGCGCACCCACACGCGGCGCGGGCGGACGAACAGGGTGATGATCAGGCCGAGTACGGCCAGGGAGGCCGCGGCCAGCGCGGGCAGCCGGGCGCCGTCCCGGTTGGACTGGAGGCTGATGTACTCGCTGTAGCCGGAGAAGGTGACCGACCCGGCTCCGTCCGGCAGCTCCCAGGTGTCACCGACCTCCATCACGGGCGAGCTGCCGAGCTCCTCCATTCCGGTGGTGCTCAACTGGTAGACCGACTGCGGTTCGACCAGTCCCAGGTCTCCCTGGTAGCCCTCCAGTGTGACCTGCGGGTTCTCCGGACCGGGGAAGTCGGAGACCAGTTCACCGTCCTCGGTCTCCACGGCGCTGGGCAGGAACACACCCACGAAGCCGAGTTCCTCGCCGCCGGTGTCGGGGACCTTGACCACGCCGTCGGAGGTGAAGGTCCTGGTATCGCGGTGCAGGAACGGGACCGCTTGGTCGAAGACCACGTCCCCGTCGGCGTTGCGCACCTCGAACTCCGGCGCGTACCCGTGCCCGAGCAGGTAGACCTGCACACCGTCCACGGTCAGCGGGTGGTTGACCTCCAGCCGGTGGTGGGCCTCCTCGCTTTCCGGGTCCTCCTTGTAGGAGAGGTCGGCGACGTAGGACTCGGCCTGCCCGCGCAGGTCGCCGTCCTCGATGAAGGAGGCCTCGAAGTCGTCCAGGCGGATGGTGAACGGCTCCAGGTCGTCGGTGTCGGTCCAGTGCCCGGGGTAGATGGCGTCGTACGAGGTCAGGGTGTTGGCGAACCCCTGGCCCTCCACCAGCAGCATGTTGCCCCGGTAACCGAAGAAGGCCCCTCCGGCCAGGGCCAGCAGCAGGCCGAGCAGCGCGAAGTGGAACAGCACGTTCCCGGCCTCGCGCAGGTACCCGGTCTCGCTGGAGACGGAGTCCCCGTACCGTTCGATCCGGTAGCCCTTGAGGATCCCGCGGGCCCGCTCCAGGACCGTCTCCGGCGCGGCGTCCGTCGTGAACTTCGCCGCGTACGGCATGCGGCTCAGGTTCCGGGGCGTGCGGACCGGTCTGGCCCGCACCGCACGGGCGTGCGTGAGCGCCCGCGGGATCACGCAGCCCGCGAGGGAAACGAACAGCAGCAGGTAGATCGCCGCGTACCAGGGCGAGGAGAACACGTCGAAGAGGTAGAACCGGTCCAGCCAGGGTGCCAGCTCGGGGTTCTCCCGGAAGTAGGTGGTCACCTCGTCGACGCTGACCACGTTCTGCGGCAGGAACGAGCCGGGGATGGCGCCGACCGCCAGCAGGAACAGCAGGATCAGGGCGGTGCGCATCGAGGTGAGGGTCCGCCAGGCCCAGCGCAGCCAGCCGAGCGGGCCCAGCCCTCCGGCCCGGCCCCGGGCCTCGGAGCCGGTCCTCGCGGATCCGGCGGCGTTGTCGGTGTCGTTCGTGGTCGTGCTCATCAGATCACCGTCTGGAAGTCGGCGGCCCAGCCTTGCATGGCGATGGTCAGCTGTGTCCACAGTCCGGTCACCATCGCCAGGCCGACCAGGACGAGCATGGCACCGCCTGCCACGGCGACGGCACGGGTACGGCGCTTGAGCCAGCCGAAGGCGCCCAAGGCGCGCCGGTACAGGAGCGAGGCGAGGATGAAGGGCAGCCCCAGCCCGACACAGTAGACCAGGGACAGCAGCATGCCGCGTCCCGCGCCGCCCTCGACGAAGGCGAGGGTCTGCACGGCGGCCAGGGTCGGCCCGATGCACGGTGTCCAGCCGAGGCCGAAGAGGACGCCGAGCAGGGGCGCGCCCGCCAGGCCGGCGCGGGGCAGCCGGTGGAAGCGGAACTCACGGCCAAAGCCCGGTATGGCGCCCATGAAGGCCAGGCCGAGAACGACGGTGAGGACCCCGAGTACCCGTGTGATGGGGTCGGCGTAGTCCATCAGGATCTCGCCGAGCCAGCCGACGAAGCCGCCGACGGCGACGAACACGAGGGTGAACCCGGCGATGAACAGGGCACTGCCGGTGACCATGGTCCAGCGGCGGGAGGCCAGTTCGGCGTCGACGTCGGCGACGGTCGCCGTGGTGGACCCGCTCTCCGCGTCGGCGGCTCCGGCGGCGGCGCGCTCGCGCATGTCGGCGCCGCTCATCCCGGTCACGTAGGACAGGTAGCCGGGTACGAGCGGGAGCACGCACGGGGAGAGGAAGGAGACGAGCCCCGCTGCCAGGGCCAGCGGGACCGCGGCGAGCAGGGAACCGGTGAGGACGGTGGTACCGATCGCGTCCATCAGCGGTCGTCCCCGGAGGGCTCGTCCTCGGAAGAGCTTTCGGAGGGCTCCGCGGACGCCTCCCCTCCGGTTTCCTCTGCTTCCTGCTCCGCGACCCTCGGGCGTTCCTCCGGGTCGCCGAAGCCGGACTCGACCACCAGCGGGTTGAGCAGATCGGTCAGCTGGCCGTAGGTGGTCGGACCGATGACGCGGGCGGCGATACGGCCCTCGGGGTCGATGATGAGCGTGCTGGGGATGGACCGCGGCGGAACGGTGTCGCGGAAGGCCTGCGGCACCTCGCCGGGCTGGTCGTACAGGCTCGGATAGACGACGTCCTTGCTGTCCAGGTAGGACTGGGCGGCGGTCTCGTCGTCCTTGATGTTCACGCCGAGGAAGTCCACGCCCAGGTCGGCGTACTCGGTGTGGACCTCGTCCAGGACGGGTTGCTCGGTGCGGCAGGGGCCGCACCAGCTCGCCCAGACGTTGAGGACGAGGATGCCGCCCTCGTAGTCACTGAGGGAGATCTCGCCTCCGTCGAGGGTGGCCTCGGTGACGTCGGGCGCCTTCACGCGGTCGGCCGCATCGAAGGAGGTGGCGCTGCCGTCCCCGGAGACGAAGCGGCTGTCCTCGTCACTGGCCTGGATCTCGTTGCCCCCGGCACAGCCGGTCAGGGCGAGTACGGCGGCGAGCGCGGTCGCCGCCAGGCGCGGCACGGCACGGCTTCGGCGCGTACCGGTGCTGGTGCTGGGCATCGAGGGGACCTCGCGAACGGGGTGTGAACAGGGCGGACTACAACAACGACAAAGTGTAGTAGATGCCCTGGGAACCGTTCCGGCGCCCCGGCACAAGGGCCGTTTCGCCCGTCGGCGGGACGGTCGGCCGTGCGGGGCGGTGCGCGGCGAGGAGGGACTCTGCCGGAAGGGGCGGGAGTGGGGGGCGATGGCCGTGGGACACCGCCCCCGCGTTGCCGGCTGACCGGGGACTGGGGGCAGCCACCGGTCAGCCCGACCCTGGATCAACCAGCCTCGACGAAAGCCTCGCGGAGGTAGTCGTGCACGGCCCGCTCGGGGACCCGGTAGGAACGCCCCACGCGAATCGCGGGGAGAACTCCCGAGTGCACCATTCGGTAAACGGTCATCTTGGACACACGCATGATCGTGGCGACCTCCGCCACGGTCAAAAACCTGACCTCTTCAAGAGGAGGCTTGCTCCCGTTCATCTTCCGACGCCCTCATTCCCGGACGTGAGCATTGTCTACCGTTCAGCCCGGCGTGGTGCACGGCGGGAAGAGCGACCCCGGTGTGCCCGTCCCAACGCCACGCCAGCGTGTCATGCTGTCACTACTGACACGTCCGTTTTCAGGGTAGAGCCGAGTTCCCTCCAGCGAAAGGCCGTTCGTGCTGTCTTCGCCGATATGCGTTGATGGCGGGACAGTTGAGGTTTAACGCTGGGTATAAATGGTCTTCCCCTGTCACAACAGACCGCCCCGGGCGAGAACGTATTGGCTCAGCGGAGCGTAGTCCTCGGTCAGATATCCGTCGTCCAAAGGCACGGTGACCAGTAGTTTTCCCTCGGATTCGGCGAGAAACAGGGCGGGGTCGTTGCAGTCGGCGAAGCCCATCGTGGGCACTCCAGCCTCCCCCGCCGCACCCGCGAACCCGTGGTCGGCGATGACCAACTGCGGCCACGCCTCGCCGCGGTCCGCGAGGTCGGCGAGGATGGCACGCATGGCGAAGGGGTGATGGCTGTGGCGAGCGAGGCGTCCATCCGTGACGATTGCGATGTCGTCCTCCCAGACCACGATCCGACGGTTCGGGGGGCGTTCTGTGGTCACCTCGTAGGAGTATCCGCCGCCTGCGGTGATGATCGGACACCCGCGTTCGGCGAGGGCTTCCTTCCAGGCCCGGTAGGTCTCGCGAAGGTTGCGGGGGTGGCCGGTGGCGAACATGACCCGCTCCCGGCGCTCGGCGGCCAGTGCCATCCGGTCGGCGAGGGCCTCCAGGGCGTCGATGGTCAGGTCTGGATCGATCGTGTCGATCCCCCACACGTACTCCTCGTCGGCCACCACACCGCAGCGCTTGCTCATCAGGGAGAGGACCTCGGGGTAGGCCCAGTCATGGGAGAACGTGAGGCCGAACTGGTGGTAGGGGTCCTTCTGGACGAGTCGCCGGTAGTGCCGAAGATTGTTCTGGCGTGGGGTGTCGACGTGTCCAGCGATCCCCGTGCGCACCAGATAGGTGATGAGTTCAGCGCGTGTGGGCGGCGTCACCTGGCGTTCCCCTTCCTCGTCTGCGCAGCGAGCGTGCGCCACGCCGTGCTGCCACCACGACGCCTGCTCCTGTTCGCCCGGTATTCAACCTCTGTCCTACCCGCTTGGGACGCGTCACGCGCGGGTACCCCGGAATTCGCGCCGGTCGACACCGGGGTGTTATCGGAAGGGACCGAGCCGCCGTTCCCGAGGGATCCGGAAGGGTCGGGGACGTGGCCGGAGCCGATTGCCGGGGCCGGAGGCACCACCGCGCGCCCGGCACACGGCTACAGGCTCGGGTCGATCCCGTGGCTGGGGAAGACGGCGGTACGGGTCGCGTGGATGGCGCGGTCCACCGGGTCACCGGGGTCATAGCCGTTCTCGAAGGGCTCGAAGGACACCTCGCGCCCGTCGGTCATGTACAGCGGCGCCAGCTCCCCGGTGCGCTGGCGCACGAAGTCGCGCCAGCCCTGCGGGGTCTCGGCGTCGGGGTGGATCGGGTGCCCGGCGGCCTCGCCCAGCAGGTGGGTCCAGGCGCGCGGGACGACGTGCACGAGCCCGTATCCGCCGCCGCCGAACAGCAGCCACCGGCCGCCCGCGGTCTTCTGGGCGAGTTTGTGCAGCTCGGTGTAGGCCCGGCGCTGGCCGTCCACGCTCAGGGTGAGGTTGGCGAGCGGATCCAGGGCGTGGGTGTCACAGCCCTGCTGGGTGACCAGGATCTCCGGCTGGAACTCGTGCAGTAGCGGCGGTACGACCGCGTCGAAGGCCCGGTGCCAGCCCGTGTCGCCGGTACCCGCGGGGAGGGCGACGTTGACCGCGTACCCCTCAGCGCCTGGCCCACCGGTCTCCGACGCCTGGCCGGTGCCGGGGAACAGGGTCGCCGGTGACTCGTGGAGGCTGATGGTGAGCACACGCGGATCGTCGTAGAAGGCGTTCTGGACGCCGTCCCCGTGGTGGACGTCCACGTCCACGTAGGCGATCCGCTTGGCGCCCTGCTCCAGCAGCCAGGCGATGGCCAGGGCTGGGTCGTTGTAGACGCAGAAGCCCCACGCGTTGCCGCGCATGGCATGGTGCAGGCCGCCCGCGATGTTGGCGGCGTGCGCGCACTCCCCGGACCACACGGACCGGGCGGCGGCCACGGACGCGCCGGAGATGAGCGCGGCGGCGTCGTGCATGTCCTTGAAGACGGGGTTGTCCGGTGTGCCCAGCATATGGGCTTCATCGGGCTCCAGGGCGCGGCCCGCGCGCTTGACCGCCTCGATGTAGGCGGGATCGTGCACCAGGGACAGTAGTTCGTCCGAGGCCGGTTCGACGTCCAGCAGCCCGACACCAGGCGCGTCCAGGACGCCGAGCTCACGGCTGAGCGCCATGGTCAGCTCGACGCGGATCGGTGCCATCGGATGCTGCGGCCCGAAGTCGTAGGCGGTGAGTCCGTCGTCCCATGCCACCCGAAGCGAGCAGGACATGCGCCCTCCCATGTGGTGACCCCCGTTTCAGGTGTGCGTGCTCCGAAGCACACAGTACGCAAAACCGGACGGCGACCCGAACCCCGGGGCATACGTTGGCCCGCGGGGCGGGGCCGCCGGGCCCGGCGCGGGGGGTCCTTCCCGCGCCGGGCCGGGGAGCCTGGCTACTCGATCGGCCCTATTCGTCTTCGGTGATGTAGTAGCAGGACTCGTGCTTGTCGCCCGCCTTGAAATCAACGTTGCCGTGCAGCGGTGCCGTGAAGAGCGAGTCGTTCGAGGTGAGCAGCACCCGGTACTCGCCGGGATCGAACTCCACCTTCATCACCTCACCGTCGTCGAAGCAGGAGTTGCCCGTGGGCGGCGAACTGTAGGCCTCACAGTTCTCGCACGCGGGGGTGACGATCTCGTCATGGACCTTGCCCGGACCGACGTAGAGGAACCGCATCTCGTACGGCGAGTTGTTGGTGATCTCCAGGACGGTCTTGTCGTTGCCGGAGCTGCCTGTGGCGGACGGGGCGAAATCGACCTCGCCGATGGCGGTCAGGGTGTCCATCTCGGACTCGATGCGCCCGGCACCGATGTGAACGACCATCTTCTCGACGTCGTCGGCCTCGTGGTCGGGGTACTCCTCCTCCAGGAGGGTGACCATCTCCTCGGCGGGTGCGAAGCGGCCCTCGTAGACGTTCTCCCAGCCGCAGTTGAGCGCGGCGTCCGGGCGCTCGGTGACGATGCGCTCGGCGACCTCGGGAACGGACTCCCAGTCCAGGTCGGAGAACATCTCGATCTGGTCGAAGCCCGCGCACCAGTTCTCGTCGGCGTACTGGCGGGTCCCGGTCTCGTACAGCTCGGTGAGCGCGTCGGGCACGCTCCCGGCCGCCTCGGTGCCCTCATAGTCCACGGGGATCACACTGTAGATCTCGTGGGCCTGGCGCATGCTCTCGCGGTAGTCCTCGGTGACCTCGCCGGTGAAGTCCCCCTCGGCCGTCGACACCAGGTCGTCGGCGTAGGAGAGGTGGATGCCGGCGACCTCACCGTCGGTGTCCTCCCAGCGGGAGGCGGGATGCTCGAAGTAGACACCGTAGGAGTCCAGGGCCTGCTCGTAGTCCTCGGCGGCCACGTCCGACTGGGCCCGCTCCAGCAGAGCGCAGGCCTCGGCGCCCGCTCGGGCACGCTCCATGAGCGACGGCGAGAAGGAGAGCTGGAAGAGGTTCTCCACGCCCTCGTACGCGGCGACGGCCTCGCTCTGGCCGCACTCGCCGCGGGCCTGGGCGCTGTCGGCGACGCGCAGCCGCCACTCACCCGCCTGCCACACGCCGGTGAGGGAGGCGAGCAGGACGACCGCCAGGCCCGCCGCCGCGAAGAAGGGCACCGCGCCCTTGGACGGCTGTTCGCCCCGGGCAAGGGTGCGCTCGTCGCGGGAACGCCCGGCGAAGAGGCCGTGCGCGGCGGTGATGAGGAACCAGGCGGCGAAGATCGACGCCCAGAGCAGGACGTTGTCGGCGGCGCCGATGACGGCCGCGGTGACCAGCAGGCCGATGGTGATGATGAGCGCGGCGGCGAAGAAGGGCCACTGGCGCAGGTAGAAGTACCCGGCGCCCATGCCGGAGACGTTGAGCAGCGAGGTGCGCACCGCCGAGGGCGCGGAGAACAGGCCCAGCCTGCGCGGCTTCGGCGGCGGGGGCGGCGGGGGCGGCGGCGGACCGCCGAACTGGCCCGGGGGGATTCCGCCGGGGGGCATCCCTCCTGGAGGCGGGCCGCCCGGGGGCATCCCTCCCGGGGGCGGACCGGCGGGGGGCATACCGCCCGGAGGCGGGCCTTGCATACCGCCCGAGTACATCCCTCCGGCGGGCGTGCCGCCGGACGGGCCGTGGGGTACACCGTCAGCGGGCGTACCACCGGTCGGGTTGCCGCCGGACGGGCCGTGGGGCGTGCCCTCCGGAGGCGGGAAGCCTGAGCCGGGCGGCTGGGACGGATCGGGCGGGGGAGGGGAAGAGTTCATGGAGGACCCTGGGTTCGGCAGACGGGGGAGGGTCCCGTGCGATACGGGACCGAAAGGGTCACGTACACCCTTTCCTATGCACATTACCCATGCGGACCGACACGGGCCCCCGTGGGGCGGACCGCTTCCGGCCATCTTCCGCCGTCAGCTGCCGGAGAGGGCGTTGCTCCGGTCGCGTGCCGCCTCGATGGCGTCGGTGAAGGCCGTGCGCACGCCGTGCCGTTCCAGCTCGCGTAGCGCGGCGGCGGTGGTGCCACCGGGCGAGGTGACGGCCTCGCGCAGTACCACCGGATGCTCACCCGACTCGTTGAGCATGGTGGCGGCACCCGTGATGGTCTGACCGACCAGCTTCTGCGCGGTGGCGCGCGGCATCCCCATCGCCACACCGGCCTCGATCATCGTCTCGGCGATGAAGTAGAAGTAGGCGGGACCGCTGCCGGAGATGGCGGTGACGGTGTCCATGTGCTGCTCGCCCACGCGGATCACCTCGCCGACCGCGCTCAGGAGCGCCTCGGCGCGGTCCAGGTGGGCACTGTCGGTGTGGGCTCCGCCCGCGACCGCGGTCATGCCCTGTCCCATGAGCGCGGGGGTGTTGGGCATGGCGCGGACCACTGGCGTGCCGGTGGACAGGTGGCCCTCCAGCACGGCGGTGGTGATTCCGGCCGCGACCGAGATCACAAGGCACTCGGACGACAGGTGCGGCGCCAGCTCGTCCAGTAGCGTCACCATGTCCTGTGGTTTGAGGGCGAGCAACAGCGTGTCGGCACGCTTGGCCGCGTCCGCGGCCGGGACGACCTCGACGCCGTAGCGCCCGCGCAGTTCCGCGGCGTGGTCCTCACGCGGCTCGGTGACAAGCACGTCCTGCGGCGCGTGGCCCTTGGCCAGCATTCCGGCGAGCAACGCCTCGCCCATCTTCCCTGCGCCGATGATCGCGATCATGAAGGATCCTTCCTGCGGATACCCTCCACGCTAGCCGCAGTCGCGCTCCAGGGTGGACAGCGGTCCCACTCCTTGGACACTCACTTCGTGTCCGGGTCGGCCGTGCCCTCGTCGTCGACGGTCCCCTCGGCGTCCACCGCGAAGCGGCGCGTCGGTGCGGCGGGGGTGCCGCGCAACAGCGCCGTGCGCTCGCGTCGGTCGCGCGGGCGGTCGTCGGGCGCGGCGGTCTGGGCGAAGTGCAACCGGGTGAAGGCCAGTGCCTCTGCCAGCTCGCGCATGCGCGCCTGCCGGTCGGGGGCCTTGCGGGTGCTGACCTCCAGGACCAGCTGGCCCTCGAAGCCTCCCCCGGCGAGGTACTCCAGGAGTTCACCGACGGGCTGGCGGCCGCGCCCGGGGATGAGGTGCTCGTCGAGGTTCTGGCCGCCGAAACCGTCGGCGACGTGAATGTGGGAGAGGCGGTCGCCCAGTCGCTTGGCCATGTCCATGGCGTCGGAGCCGGACATGGCGGTGTGTGACAGGTCGAGCGTGACGTCGGGGTAGTCCCGGTCCAGCGGGTTCCAGCTCGGCGCGTAGGGGACGACCTCGCGGTCGCGCACACGCACCGGGTACATGTTCTCCACCGCGAAGATGACGTCGGTCTCGTCCTGCATGCGGGCGATACCGGTCTCGAACTCGCGGGCGTAGTCGCGCTGCCAACGGAAGGCGGGGTGCACCACGATGGTCTTGGCCCCCAGGGCCTCGGCCATCTCCTTGGAGCGGACGAGCTTGCCCCAGGGTTCCTTGCCCCACACACGCTGGGTGAGGACCAGGCAGGGCGAGTGGACTGCGGTGACGGGCATCTGGTGGTAGTCCGAGAGGCGCCGCAGGAGGTCGATGTCCTGGCTTGCCGGATCGGAGGAGACGAGCACCTCCACGCCGTCGTACCCCAGCTTCGCGGCGATCTCGAAGGCGGCCGGGGTCTTCTCCGGGTAGACCGACGCCGACGACAGGACGACGGGCGCGTCTGGGACCTGGATAGGGCTCACGGCACACAGACTATGTGCTTCCACCCCTCATTCGCGTACCCGTCCGTGTGAACGCGGCGTGCCGTTCTCCCCTCCCCCGGGTGTGGTCCGCGTGCCGTCGCGTGCCCGGTCGGCGGTTGGACGCGGGCGGGCGCCCGGCCCGGAGGACGTCCGCGCGCTGGACGGAGCGGGCCCAGCGGCGTGCTCCGCCCCCGACTTCCGTCGTCGAGGCCGCGCACGCGCGCCGGGCCCGGGTGTACTGACTGCTGGGCTGGTCCTTCACCGACCGCCACGACGCTGGGGCGGTGGTACGGACCGGGCGCCCCTCCGCTCTGGCCGGTCAGGATCGCCGGACCCGTCCGGGCCTGTCCGTGGACCAAGTGGTCGATCTGTGGCGGCGGCGGTACTGAGCACCTGGTGCAGGGGTGCGTTCGGGGCTGGTCGGATTCACTCTCCGGGGCGTGTGGGGCGGCCGTCAGCGCACCGCGCGAGGCCTGCCGGTCTCACAGCCGGACTGCGCCCTTGAGGTTGTAGTGGTTGACGTCCCGCTCACGAACGTGGTCCCCCGATCGGGGGGCGTCGATCATGCGGCCGTCACCGAGGTAGATGGCGATGTGGTAGGCGTACCCACCGCTGTTCGTCCAGTAGAGGAGGTCTCCCCTGCGGGCGTTGGAGTAGGAGATCCGGGTTCCGGATCCGACCTGGTCGTGGGCGACGCGGGGCAGGTCCACCCCGGCCTGCTTGTAGGACCACTGCACGAGGCCCGAGCAGTCGAACCTGTTCGGTCCGGTCCCGCCCCAGCCGTACGGGGTGCCCTTCTGGGACTCGGCGGCGCTGATGGCCCTCTCGGCGGCGGACGGGGACAGCGCCTGGTGGACGCGCTGGGCTCCGTCGGAGTCCTGCGCGGTGGTCGTCACGGGCTGCACCGGCCACAGCGGTAGGACGGGCTGGGCCAGGGCGGGCGCCGAACCGACGGCCAGAACAGCCGCGGTCAGCGCGGCGACGGCGAGCGCACGCGGCCCGCTTCGCCGCACGTGGGCGGACGAGGCCTGCCGCCCCGAGTCCGTAGGACGGCAGGCCTGCGTTTGCTCGTAGTGTCGCGGTATTCGCATGACGGTGGTTCCCCCACATCCGTTGGGCGCGTCGCGACGCCCACGCCGCTGTGACGTGAATCTCTCCGTCGCGACGTCCTCACCATTCGTCACACAAAAAACGCAATAAATCACTCTCCGTAGCGCCGCCGGTGGCCAAAGAAGGTAAAGAGTCTTTGGCTTTTGGGGTGTAAAACGGTCATCCGAGGGTCAATCGGACTCGCTTCCACGGAGATCAGTCACGCTCGGCTACGCCACCTCGTCCACCGGCAGGCCGAGCTCGGAACCCACGAAGTCGGCCGTGGCCTCCATGCCCAGGTAGTTCGGGTGTACCGGAGCCCCGTTCTCGGGGATCAGGCCCTCCACCCAGCGGACGTCGGAGGACGTGCAGACGTCGTGGCCGCGCTCGAAGACGTCCACGAAGACCGCTCCCTGGGCCCGCGCCTCCTCGGCGATCATCGCGTTCAAAGAGGTCTGCGCCTGGTCCAGGAACGGCACGTCGCCCCACGCGATGGGCGTGCTCGGCCAGCAGCCCCGCCTCTCCGGCATGATCTGGAGGTAGCCCACGGCCAGGACCGTGGCCTGGGGGCTGCGCTCGGCGATATCGGCGTAGACCTGGGAGACCTCCGGACGCAGGTTCTCGATCCGGTCGTCCAGCTCGTCGCCGTAGTGGTTCGCGCACGGGCTGCCCAGAGGGTTGCTCAGGCTCCGCTTGGCGCACTCGACCAGGATGTCGGAGAAGCCGAAGTCGTTGCCCGAGATACCGACCGTGACCAGGTCGGTCTCAGGGGTCAGAGCGTCGAGCTGGGGCAGAGTGTCGCTGAACTGCTGCTCGTAGAGGTCGTTGATGACCGCTCCGGAGCAGCTCGCGTCCGTGAACTCGGCGGCGCCGAGCCGCTCGGCGAGCATCGTCGGGTAGTTGTTGGATGTGCGCATGCAGCCCAGCAGGGGCATCCGGGTGTTGACCCTCTCCTCTCGGATGAGCGGACCGGCGACGAAGGAGTCGCCGAGGGCGACGTAGTTCTGGAAGGACGCGGTCTCCACCGGCTCGGCGGCGACGGGCGCGGCTGCCAGGGACACTCCCAGCGCGGCGGCGGCCAGCGGGGCCAGCACGCGGCGCAGGGCTCGGAACGGGGACACGGCTTTGACGGATGTACGGGGCACTCGGGCTTCCTCTCCAGGAGCGGGGGCGTGGAGCTTTCGGACCCTAAGGATTCTTTAACACGGCCTACGGAAAAAGGCCTCTAACTCGTAGGTAACTTTCATGTGTCCCACGAGCTCTCCGCCGCCTTCCGCCAGGGCTGTCCTCAGCAGCCGTTAGCGTTGCCACCATGGCAAAGGCAGCGAAGACCACGTTCCGGTGCATGGAGTGCGGATGGAGCACCCTCAAATGGGTGGGCCGCTGCGGCGAGTGCCAGTCCTGGGGCACGGTCGAGGAAGCCGGTGCCCCGGCGCCCACCACCGTCGCGCCCGCGCCCGTCACCTCCCGGGCCCTGCCCATCACAGAGATCAGCGTGGAGAGCGCCGAAGCCGTCTCCACCGGCGTCGACGAGCTCGACCGGGTCCTGGGCGGCGGCGCGGTTCCGGGCGGCGTGGTGCTGCTCGCGGGCGAGCCCGGCGTGGGCAAGTCCACCCTGCTGCTGGAGGTCGCCGCGATGCGGGCGGCCGAGGGCCCCGTGCTGTACGTGACCGGCGAGGAGTCGGCCGGTCAGGTGCGGCTGCGCGCCGAACGGCTCGACGCGCTCTCCGACAAGCTGTACCTGGCCGCCGAGACCTCCATCGCCTCCCTGGTCAGCCACGTGGAGGCGGTCGGGCCCCAGCTCCTCATCGTGGACTCGGTGCAGACCATGGTCTCCCCCGACGCGACGGGCGTGCCGGGCGGCGTCACCCAGGTCCGGCAGGCGGCCGGTTCACTGATCCAGATCGCCAAGGAGCGCGGGATCGCCACCGTGCTGGTCGGCCACGTCACCAAGGACGGGGCCATCGCCGGCCCCCGCATGCTGGAACACCTGGTGGACGTGGTGCTGCACTTCGAGGGCGAACGCCACTCCCAGCTGCGGCTGCTGCGCGCGGTCAAGAACCGGTACGGACCCACCGACGAGATCGGCTGCTTCGAACTGACCGAGAGCGGCATCGTCGGCCTGCCCGACCCGAGCGGGCTGTTCCTCACCGAGCGCACCGACCCGGTCCCCGGCACGTGCGTCACCGTGGCCCTGGAGGGGCGGCGCCCCCTGATCACCGAGGTGCAGGCGCTGGTGGCGACGAGCCCTCTGCCCGCGCCACGCCGGGCCACCTCGGGCCTGGACACCTCGCGTGTGAACATGATCCTGGCGGTACTGGAGAAGCGCACCGGCATGAGGCTGGCCAACATGGACGTGTACGCGTCCACGGTGGGCGGGGTGAAGCTGACCGAGCCCGCAGTGGACCTGGCGCTGGCCATGGCGGCGGCCAGCTCCAACAACGACGTGGCGCTGCCCGCGGGGTTCATCGCCATCGGCGAGGTGGGCCTGGCGGGCGACGTGCGCACCGTGACGGGGGTGCGGCGCCGGGTGGCCGAGGCGCAGCGGCTCGGCTTCACCGAGGCGGTCGTACCCAAGCACTTCGGTGATCCCGTCCCGGGCATCCGGACCCACGAGGTGGAGGAGCTGAGCGAGGCCCTGGCCAGGGTGGCCAAGCGGTCCAAGCGGGCGCGCGGGCCCCGGGACGAGGACTGACCGGGGGCCGGGGCCCGGGAAGCGCGGCCGGAGCCCGGGCCCCGGCGTTCCTAGAAGTCGAAGATCGCGCCCTTCTCGCCCTTGAGCACGCAGTCGTTCGAGAACTCCTGCTGGTAGTCCTCGGCGCCGGAGGCCGTGGCGACGACGGGGGCATGGATGAGCGGGCAGGTGCGGCGCTGGCCGCTGACGTCCTCGATCGATCCGCCCTCCGCGATGGCCTCGCAGGCCGCATCGGCCCTGGGGTGGGTGCCGCCGGCGGGGGCGCACTCCAAGGTGACCTCCTTGGTCTCGTCGGTGGCCGGGTACCGGACGGTCAGGGTGTAGCTCGCATCGGAGGCCTGCTCGACCCCGGTTGCGTGCACGGGCGCGGTAAGTGCCAGCGCGAGTACGGGAGCGGCGGCCAGGATGATGCGTTTCACGACGGGCTCCAGAGAGTGCGGGACCAAGGTTCACCACGAATAGTAACCAAGTCACCACGAAGGGCTGTCGCTTTTGCGAGAGGTCGCCAGGATTTTCGGACCGCGCAGTTTCCGAGCATGCCCGAATACTGGATGAAGCGCCAAGAAAGCGAACTACGTCCGGACACTCCGGACTTCCTCCCCGCCCCGTCCCCTCAGCCGCCAGGCCGCCGTCGGGCCCGGCGTCGCTCCGCATGCGGAAACCTCTTGCGTTGAGAACGGGTGCTCCCTGGGGGAGCACCCGCATGGGAGCGCTCCCAATAGCAAAAATGCTATCCGCGGACCACATTGGAGTAAAGGACGCAATCCCTCTTGACAGACGACCGGGGACGGGATCGCGGCGTTCCCGTCCCCGGTCGGTTCACTCAGGCCTTCAGCTGGAACGCCAGCTGGGACTGGTCCCCGACGTAGTCCCCGTGCAGGTTGGCGCGGTACCAACCGGGCTTGGCCCCGGAGGTGCCGTCCCGGCAGTCCTCGAAGGAGCGCTCGCGCTCCCAGACGACCGTGTACACGTGCGGGACGCCCCGGCTGAGCTGGACCTCCTCGCCGCCCCCGCCCTGCACGCAGTCGGCGGTGGAGAAGATCCGGTCGTCGCCGGAGTGGATGCGGACCTCCATGGACTCGCCGCCCACGTCGACGGTGCAGGTCTGCTCGTTGGCGTTCACCACGGTGATTCTGAACTCCGGACTGGCTCCCGAGCCGTAGACCTCCTGGTCCTCCTCTGCGAACTCGAAGGTGACCACCAGGTCCTGCGGACGGCAGAGGTCCTCCGGACCCTCCGGGGCGGGCACCTCACCGTCGGCGGCGTCCCCGCCGCCGGCCGCTCCCCCACCGGGCTCCTCGTCGTCCGCGCCGTCCTCGGCGCCCCCGGCGCCCTCGGAGGGATCGGCGCTCTCCTCGGCCCCCTCGGACTCCTCCGCACCGGGTTCCTCGCTCCCGTCCTCGGAGGGCTCCGCGGGTGCGACACTGGGAGAGGCCTGCTCGCCCATCCCCGCCTCGGACCGACTCGGGTCACCGTTCTCTCCGCCGGAGGGGCGGCAGGCATACGCGATGACCGCGAGCACCAGCATGACCCCGGCCAGTACGAAGGCACGCCGCTTCCAGTAGGTCTCGCGGCTGACGGCTCCTGGATGTCCGGTACTTGACGCCATGCGCCGTAGTATTGCGTTTTTGCGTGCCTCTCACCTACTCAACCCGCCGATTCCCGGTTAAAGATGAGCGATAACCCTTACAGCACCGCCGTTTTGGCGTGGTACGAAACCAACGCTCGCGACCTTCCCTGGCGACGGCCGGACGCTTCCGCCTGGTCGGTCCTGGTCAGCGAGATCATGCTTCAGCAGACACCCGTCGTGCGGGTGCTGCCCGCTTGGCGCGCCTGGATGGAGCGTTGGCCCACCCCCGCTGACCTGGCCGTGGAACCCTCTGGCGAGGCCGTGCGCATGTGGAACCGGCTGGGCTACCCACGCCGCGCGCTGCGCCTGCACGCGTGCGCGGTGGCCATCACCGAGGAGCACGGCGGCCAGGTCCCGGACGACCACGCGACCCTGCTCTCCCTCCCAGGCATCGGTTCCTACACGGCCGCCGCGGTGGCGAGCTTCGCCTTCGGACAGCGGCACGCAATTCTGGACACCAATGTTCGGCGTGTCCTCGCAAGGACCGAAACAGGAGTCCAGTACCCGCCGAAAACACAGACCAAGGCGGAGACCGCCCTCGCCGAGTCCCTGCTGCCGCCCACACCGTCGGTCGCCGCCCGCTGGGGCGTGGCCGTGATGGAACTGGGCGCGCTGGTGTGCACCGCCCGCACGCCCGCGTGCGCGGACTGCCCGATCGCCAACCAGTGCGCCTGGCGGATCGCGGGCAAGCCCGCCTACGACGGGCCGCCCCGGCGAGGCCAGACCTACGCGGGCACCGACCGGCAGGTGCGCGGACGGCTGCTCGCCGTGCTGCGCGACTCCGCCCATCCGGTGCCCAAAGACGCGCTGGACGTGGTCTGGGACGACCACGTCCAGCGCGAACGAGCCCTGGACGCACTGGTGTCCGACGGCCTGGTGGACCCGCTCGACGACGGCCGGTACGCCCTTCCCGGCTAGGGCGCGGCCACGCCCTAGGGAGTGTTTTTTAGAAGGCTTTCGGGTCAGCGAGCGGCCGTTTGGGCCATCTCTCGCAAGACGATGTGCGAAGTTCAGCCTGGTCGTGCTTCACGAGCGCAGAGGCGTAGCGAGAGGCAGCCCGGTGGACGCGAGCCCGAAATGATTCAAAAAAACACGACCTAGCCGATCCGGCCGGCGAAGTCCGCGGCGGCGGTTCCGACACCGTCGTTCCCGGTCCCGGAGTGGCCGCCGCTGCACGCGGCGCCCGGCTCGGGGGTGTTCTCGCCCCGCACGTACTCCACGAGGTACTCGGTCAGGCGCGGGTCCGCGGGGTCCTCCAGGCGCAACTGGGATCCCCAGGCCGACGCCACCACCGGGGCGGGCAGGTCGTCCGCGGGGCTGATCACCAGGTAGTCGCCGGGCGAGTAGTAGTCGTGCAGGGTCTGGACCTCCGCCTCCGACAGCCCCGGGTCGTAGGCGATCCACACGGCCCCGTGCTCCTGGGAGTGCACGACGTACTCCGAGCGCAGCGGCTCCTCGTAGACCCCGCAGTCCTGCCAGACGGGGTAGTGCGGCCCTCCCGCCGGCGGATACACCTCGTACTCGATGGTCTCGCCCGCGTCGATGTGGTCGGCGGACAGGTCCGTGAAGTGGCTGACCGTCCCGATACCCTCCGCTGAGCCGCCCGCGTCCCGGGAGAACAGCGAGTACGCCGCGAAACCGCCACCCGCCATGAGGACGAGAACGAGAGCCACCGCACCGATGATCAGGCCGGTCCCGACACCGCTCTTCTTACGCGGCGGCTGGTGGGGATAGGGGCCGTAAGGGCCGTAGGGCCCCTGCGGTTCACCCGGGGGGATCCCGCCGGGAGGAACCGAGCCATGGTGGCCGGGCGGTGGGGGCCCTCCGCCGGGCTGAGGGCCGGGGAGAGCATGTCCGGGCTGGGGGTACTGCCCCTGCTGGGGGTACTGGCCCTGTTGTGGCCACGGGCCGTGCTGTTGGGGATCTGGATGAGTCACGCTCGCACACTAGCCGCACAACGACGACGGGGGCACCCCCGAAGAGGTACCCCCGCCTCACGCTCGAACCGGCGCAGAAGCCGCTCCTGGCGGCTACTCCCGCTTACCGGCGGCCGACTCCTCGACCTCGGGCGTGTCCGGCACGTCGGACGGCTTCGGCACACCCTTGAAGGTGAACTTGGCGTCCTTGCCCTCGCCCTCGGCGTCGATCACCACGATCTGGCCGGCCTTGAGGTCGCCGAACAGGATCTTCTCCGACAGCTGGTCCTCGACCTCCCGCTGGATCGTCCGGCGCAGCGGCCGGGCACCCAGCACCGAGTCGAACCCTCGTTCGGCCAGGACTTCCTTGGCCTTGGGCCGCAGCTCGATCCCCATGTCCTTCTCCTTGAGGCGGGTGTCGAGGTTGGTGACCATCAGGTCGACGATCTGGAAGATCTCCTGCTGGGTCAGCTGGTGGAAGACGATGACGTCGTCCACACGGTTGAGGAACTCGGGCCGGAAGTTGTTCTTGAGCTCCTCGCTGACCTTCGACTTCATCCGCTCGTAGTTGGTGGCGGCGTCGTCCTCCTTGGCGAAGCCCATGGCCACGCCCTTGGAGATGTCCCGCGTACCCAGGTTGGTCGTCATGATGATGACCGTGTTCTTGAAGTCGATGTTGCGACCCTGGGCGTCGGTGAGACGACCCTCCTCCAACACCTGGAGCAGCGAGTTGAAGATGTCGGTGTGGGCCTTCTCGATCTCGTCGAACAGGACCACGGAGAACGGCTTGCGGCGCACCTTCTCGGTGAGCTGGCCGCCCTCCTCGTAGCCGACGTACCCGGGCGGGGAACCGAACAGCCGCGAGACCGTGTGCTTCTCCATGAACTCGGACATGTCCAGCTGGATCAGTGATTCCTCGTCCCCGAACAGGAACTCGGCCAGCGTCTTGGACAGCTCGGTCTTACCCACACCGGACGGACCGGCGAAGATGAACGAACCACCCGGACGCTTGGGGTCCTTCAGACCAGCGCGGGTACGGCGGATCGCCTGGGAGAGCGCCTTGATGGCGTCCTCCTGGCCGATGACGCGCCGGTGCAGCTCGTCCTCCATGCGCAGCAGCCGGGAGGACTCCTCCTCGGTGAGCTTGAAGACCGGGATGCCGGTGGAGGCGGCCAAGACCTCGGCGATGAGCTCCTCGTCGACCTCGGCCACGACGTCCATGTCGCCGGCCTTCCACTCCTTCTCCCGCTGCGCCTTCTTGTTGAGCAGCTGCTTCTCGTCGTCGCGCAGCGACGCCGCCTTCTCGAAGTCCTGCGCGTCGATCGCGGACTCCTTGTCGCGACGCACCCCCGCGATCTTCTCGTCGAACTCGCGCAGGTCCGGCGGAGCGGTCATCCGCCGGATGCGCATCCGCGAGCCCGCTTCGTCGATCAGGTCGATGGCCTTGTCCGGCAGGTACCGGTCGCTGATGTAGCGGTCGGCCATCTGCGCGGCGGCCGCCAGGGCGCTGTCGGTGATGGAGACCCGGTGATGGGCCTCGTAGCGGTCTCGCAGGCCCTTGAGGATCTCGATGGCGTGCTTGATGGAGGGCTCGTCCACCTGGATCGGCTGGAAACGGCGCTCCAGGGCGGCGTCCTTCTCCAGGTACTTGCGGTACTCGTCCAGCGTGGTCGCACCGATGGTCTGTAGCTCACCCCGCGCCAGCATGGGCTTGAGGATGGAAGCGGCGTCTATGGCACCTTCCGCCGCCCCCGCGCCGACCAGCGTGTGCAGCTCGTCGATGAACAGGATGATGTCGCCCCTGGTGCGGATCTCCTTCAGCACCTTCTTGAGGCGCTCCTCGAAGTCACCGCGGTAGCGGCTGCCCGCCACCAGCGCGCCCAGGTCCAGCGTGTACAGCTGCTTGTCCTTGAGCGTCTCAGGGATCTCGCCCTTGACGATCTTCTGTGCCAGGCCCTCGACCACGGCGGTCTTACCGACGCCGGGTTCACCGATGAGGACCGGGTTGTTCTTGGTCCGCCGCGAGAGCACCTGCATGACGCGCTCGATCTCGCTGTCCCGGCCGATGACCGGGTCGAGCTTGCTCTCCCGGGCGGCCTGGGTCAGGTTGCGACCGAACTGGTCCAGCACCAGCGAGGTGGAGGGGGTGGACTCGGAGGAGGCTCCTGTGGCCTGCGGCTCCTTGCCCTGGTAGCCGTGCAGCAGCTGGATGACCTGCTGGCGCACGCGGTTCAGGTCGGCGCCGAGCTTGACCAGCACCTGGGCGGCGACGCCCTCACCCTCACGGATCAGGCCGAGCAGGATGTGCTCGGTCCCGATGTAGTTGTGGCCGAGCTGAAGCGCCTCTCGCAGCGACAGCTCCAGGACCTTCTTGGCCCTCGGGGTGAAGGGAATGTGCCCCGACGGAGCCTGCTGGCCCTGGCCGATGATCTCCTCAACCTGCTGCCGAACCGCTTCGAGGCTGATACCGAGGCTCTCCAGAGCCTTGGCGGCGACACCCTCACCCTCATGGATGAGGCCGAGCAGGATGTGCTCCGTACCGATGTAGTTGTGGTTGAGCATCCTGGCCTCTTCCTGGGCCAGAACCACCACTCGCCTCGCGCGGTCGGTAAACCTCTCGAACATGTCTCGTCGCTCCTCTACAGAGCGGTCAGGCAGGGACGGTTCACTCCGACCCAACTCTTCCGCATATCGGCCCCACAGGGATTAACCGCCCCGGGGAGCACTGTCGCACCCGTCCGAACGGTCGACCGGATGCCGACCAGACGGACGTCTCCGTACGGACGGCCGAAGCCGCCCGTGCCAGAGACTTTCCCCGACGATAGGGCGTTCATCCACATCCAACTACCAATTGCGGCTTCAGATTTCCCTGTACGCCGAAGGCGAACGACCCGGGCACTCCCGCGTCGCGGGAGTGCCCGGGTCACACGCACCTAAGCCTTTTCGGCTCTAAGCGAACAGAGGCAAACTTTGTTCTTCGGACCGGACGAGGAAAGCGGAAATACGCGTCGCCGGACCGGTCGGACTCGCGGGGAGCGGCCCCGGCCCCGCGACTCCAGGGCCGCGGGGCCGAGAGTGAGGGCCTCCGCGGGAACGGGGAACGCGTGGCGGTCCCGTGCGTGTACTCGACCGGACGCGGCCGGGCACGTGTCCGTGGTTCTGCGGCGGTTCGGCGGAGGATCCGGCCCCGCCGGGCCTCGCCGTCCGGCCCACCCCGTGGGTGTGGCGGCGGAGACCCGAAGCCATGAGGACCGGCTACCGCCGATACCGGCGGGGAACCCGTCCTCGACCGCCTGAGGGGTCCGTCAGTCCCGTCATATCCCCTGGCATCCCCGTGTCACTGGGCCGCGCGCGGCCCGGGATGGTCGGGTTCGGGTGTCCCCCGGCAGACGCCGGTTGTAATTCGATCAAGACCTGACAACATTCCGGCGAACCAGGGGCATGGGCAAAGTTAGCCCTTGACGGCCTCGTATTCGGCGACGATCGCCGCGGGGATACGGCCGCGCTCATTGACGGGCTTGCCCGCGGCCTTCGCCCACGCGCGAATCTCGGCGCTGCGCTCACGGCTGGGAGCATTCCGGCTGCTCCCCCGGCGGCCCGTACCGCGCGACGCCTTGGCCGGGGCCTTGCGGGCGGCTTCGACGAACGGAGTAAGGGCCTCACGGAGCTTGGCGGCATTACCAGCGCTGAGGTCGATTTCGTACACGGAGCCGTCCAGACCGAACGTCACCGTCTCCTCGGCCTCGCCGCCGTCGAGGTCGTCAACCAGGAAAACCTGGACCTTCTGTGCCATGGATTCAAACCTTTCAGAAGAGCGGTGTCTCCACACCTGAATATAAAGCTATCTCGCGGGAACGCAGAAGACAATTCCCGGCGTGCCTGAAATCACCCGGATCCGGTCTCGGGTTTCAGCGCTCACTTGGGCAGCGCGAGGTAGGGGGACGGCCCACGCACGTATGAAGCGACTGATCCGGCCCCACGGGGCTCATGATCGGTCAAGTACCGTATCAACAACCGTCGGATTCGGCGCGTTCCCCGTCATGGACAATCGGCGTACCACTCGCGGTCTCGGTCTCCCCGACCGTATCCGTGTTCTGGTCCTCACCCGGGCCCTTGGCCGCCTCGTCCTTGCTGACCAGGCTTCCGTCCATCCGCCGGGGCGCCATCTCCTTGCGCAGCAGCTGGATGACGAAGGTGCAGAAGACCGCGCCGACAACCACCGGTGGGATGAGCGCCGACAATACGTCGATCAGCCCCGGGGGGAGCATCGACGACAAAAAGTCACCCATCGAAGCGGTCCACCCTTCCTGGTTGTTACTTATTGCAGCAAATACCCGACTCCGTGTCGGGACACTCCTGGGGGATGGCTCGCCAGACACCCGGGCAAACGCATACCCGACATCATAGACATCGTTTGCCCCCGGTTTGACACTGAACGTACCCGAGCGGCCCTCGGCAAACCCGGTGGCGGCCAATGTCCGGCCTTGCGTTCAGAGTCCTCGTACGCCCCCGGAGGGAACACGGCCTCCGCGGATCTGAATCGCGACCCTTCGTCACCGTCACTTCGACGTGTGGGAGAGCCTCCCCTCGTACACAGACACATTACCCGCCCCCTTCCACCCTCCCACCATCCGGTTGTGCATAAGCTCGTGCGTCTGCGGGCGCCGGTGTTGGCGCGACGTGGATCCGTAAGGGAACTGAGACCCGAGTACGCCCGAAAACCTTTAGGCGCGGGAGGTTCGCGTTGCCTCGTCGAGGTACACAAGCATGCGGGTGTTCCCGAGAGTGTTGGGCTTAACCCGCTCCAAGTCGAGGAATTCAGCGACCCCCTCGTCATAGGAACGCAGGAGTTCCTCGTACACACGGGGCGAGACGGGCGTGCCCTGGATCGGGGCAAAGCCGTGTTTGGCGAAGAAACCAGTCTCGAATGTCAGACAGAACACACGCCGTACACCCAACTCGCACGCGGCATCGAGCAGCTCGGCCACGATCCGGTGTCCTACACCGCAACCGCGTAAGGAGGGGTCCACGGCGACTGTGCGCACCTCCGCCAGGTCCTCCCAGAGCACGTGCAGAGCCCCGCAGCCCACCACTCGGTGCTCGGGTTCGACGGCGGTACCGCCGAGGGGGTCCGGCCCGTGGGGCGGCGCGTCGGGGACGACCTCCGCCTCGGCCACCCAGAACTCCTGGATGTCCTCATAGAGGTTGACGGTGCTCTTGGAGAGCACGCGCCGGTCGGTCGTGTAGGTGTCGACGAGCCGGCGGACATGGGCGACGTCGCGCGTCCTGGCTCGGCGCACGTGAACATGGCGAACGGGCATAGCCGGACCAGACTATGCCCATGCCCACGTCCCGGCGGACGCCGCTTGGGCCGAAAAACGCGTCGGCACCCACCGGAGGATCCCCGGTAGGTGCCGTGTCGGTGGAGGCCGCGTCCGCCGTCCACCGGAGCGCTCTTCCTCCGGTGGGGCCGCGCGGGCGGTCGTTTCCGGCCGCCGGGGCCGTCTCAGATGAGCTGGCGCCGTGCGGCCCAGACAACCGCCTCGATGGGTGTGTTCACGCTGAGCACGTCGCAGATGTTGCGGATGCGGCGGCGCAGGGTCCGGGCGCTGAGTTCGAGATGCCGGGCAGCCACCTCGGTGGTGACCCCGGTGGCGATCTCGGCGAGCAGTTCGAGGTCCTCGTGGCTCAGTTCCACCGACGCGTAAGGGCTGTCCACAGCCGTCTCACGCGGGCGGGCCTGAAGGGGGACCACGTTCTCTCGGTGCTCTCTGCCCTGGAGAGCGGCCTGGTCCTCAGCGGTGCGTCGTACGAGTGTGGCCTGTTCCACTCCGTCCTCCCTCATCCATGTGAGTGCGGAACATCAACTCGTCACCTGGTGAACGCGAGCGCACCTGACGGAAGAGGAGCCCCTCTGCCATCGGTGCGACGGAGTACGCCGCACGCCACGAATCTCCGCGAACCCCTCTGGCACAGGGGTCGGGAAAGGGCGAACGGGCCGCAGGGGCCGGATTCGCTGGGGCCTGGGACGGACAGGCTCCACCGAGGGCGCACATGCGCGCGGGGTTCGCGAACTGCCGCACGGCAATCCTCGTCCCCGCTCACCGTCGTTCTCGATCCACTTCGGCAAACTCACGGGCCGCAGCCCGCTCTCAAGCACGCTAGGCGGACGAGATGATACCGTCAAGACCCAATAAATCACCATGTGTAATTATGACAGTTCCTTCCGTGACAATGTAACGGAAGGGAAAATTCCTCAGCCACATTGACCTGCGTAAACAACCTTCAGCGGAGAGTGTTCGCCCACGGTGTCCGACTGGCGGCGAAAACACCGCTCTGTCGCCGGGGCCACGCCCCTCTGGCTGCCGGTTCGTACCGTGTGTCCGCATGGTGAGGCATATCCCGTGTTCCCTGCCACATCCTGGAACGGACCACGGGGCCGCCGCGCCCATGGCGCGACGACCCCGTCCTGTTCTCGGACATCCGGCGCACTTGTCAGGTACCCGGTAAATCCAAGGCCACGGTGTTCCGGGTCAGTCTCCTGAGGGCTTCACGATCGGAAAAAGGACAGTTTCCCGAATGTTCTTTCCCGTGAAGGCCATGAGCAGACGGTCGATACCGACGCCCACGCCGCCGGACGGCGGCATACCGTACTCCAGTGCCCGCAGGAAGTCCTCGTCCAGCTGCATCGCCTCGGGGTCTCCCTCGGCGGCCATCAGCGACTGCTGGGTGAGCCGCTGGCGCTGCTCGACCGGGTCGACCAGTTCCGAGTAGCCGGTACCCAGCTCCATACCGAAGCCGATCAGGTCCCACTTCTCGGTGAGCAGCGGGTCCTCCCGGTGCTGACGGGTGAGCGGGCTCGTCTCCACCGGGAAGTCCCGGACGAAGGTGGGCTGCACGAGCGTGTGCTCCACCAGCTCCTCGAAGAGGTGCTCGACGAGCTTGCCCTGGCCCCAGTCGGAGCTGTATTCCACACCCCTGGCCTCGGCCAGGCGGCGGACCTCCTCGATCGGGGTGCGAGGGTCGACCTCGGTGCCCAGGGCCTCGGAGACCGCGCCGTACAAGGTGACCTGCGGCCATTCCCCGCCCAGGTCGTAGGTCCGGCCGTCCCGCTCGACCACCGTCGAGCCGAACACGGCGCGTACCGCGTCCTGGACGAGTTCCCGGGTCACGTCGGCCATGACGTTGTAGTCGGCGTAGGCCTGGTAGAACTCCAGCATCGTGAACTCGGGGTTGTGCGTGGAGTCCGCGCCCTCGTTGCGGAAGTTCCGGTTGAGCTCGAAGACCTTCTCCAGTCCGCCCACGACCAGCCGCTTGAGCGACAGTTCCGGGGCGATACGCAGATACAGGTCCATGTCGTAGGCGTTGATGTGGGTGACGAACGGGCGTGCCGTGGCGCCGCCGTGCACCCGCATCAGCATGGGCGTCTCGACCTCGATGAAGTCACGGGAGTTGAGCCCGTCCCGGATCGCCCGGATCGCGGCCGAGCGACGGCGCACCATCTGCTGGGACTCGGGGTTGACGATGAGGTCGACGTAGCGCTGGCGTACCCGGGCCTCGGGGTCGGCCAGGCCCTTGTGCTTCTCCGGCAGCGGGCGCAGGCACTTGGCCGTGAGCGCCCAGCCGTGCACCAGGATCGACAGCTCGCCGCGGCGGGAGGTGATGACCTCACCTTCCACTCCCACGTGGTCACCGAGGTCGATGTCGGCCTTCCAGGCGTCAAGGCGCTCCTTGCCGACCCGGTCCAGGGAGAGCATGATCTGGACGTCGCCGGTCTCGTCGCGCAACGTCGCGAAGCACAGTTTGCCGCCGGTGCGGTAGAGCATGACGCGACCGGTGATGGAGACCTCCACACCCGTGTGGGTGTCCGGTTCCAGCCCCTGGTGTTTGTCTCGCACGGCTCCGATCGACGTAGTCCGCGGGAAGGTCACGGGAAAGGGATCGGTGCCCTCCTCCCGCAGCCGGTCCAGCTTCTGCCGCCGGACCCGCATCTGTTCGGGCAGGTCGTCGTAGGTGTCGTCGTGCGCGTGGTTCACGCGCACGATCCTACCGGCGCTCGGGGCCCGCCCGAACGGTTCTCGGCGGCGTACCCGTCCGCCGCGGGCCCCGGTGCCGGAGGAGCAGGGGCCGGGGCACAGCTCACCGGCGGACCCGCGGGGGGCGCCACCGAGGAGCACCCCTCCGGGTACGGACGCGAGCGCTACGTGTACTCGTTCATGGTGGCGATCGTGCTCTTCAGCGTCGGCGGTCTGTTCGCCCGGACCCGACGGCGTGGCCGCCACCTCCGTGGGGCTTGGCCCGGCCCGGGGCGGGAAGGTCCCCGCCCCGGGCCGTGTTGGTCAGCCGGCGTTGCGCCCGAAGACCAGCCGCAGGCCGATGAGGGTCAGCCACGGCTCATGCAGGTCGACGGTCTCGCACTCGCCGACGACCGTGCTGGCGAGCCCTCCGGTGGCGACCACGGTCACGTCGTCGGGCGTATCGGTGAGCTCGGCGACCATGCGGTCCACGATCCCGTCCACCTGGCCCGCGAAGCCGAACACGATGCCCGAACGCAACGCCTCGGTGGTGTTCTTGGCGATGGCGGAGCGCGGCCTGACGATCTCCACCATGTGCAGCTGTGCGCCGTGCCGGGACAGGGCGTCCACGGAGATGTCGATACCCGGGGAGATGGCCCCTCCCACGTACTCCCCCCGGGCGCTGATGGCGTCGAAGGTCGTCGCGGTACCGAAGTCCACCACCACCGCCGGACCGCCGTAGAGGTGGCTGGCGGCCAGCGCGTTGATGATCCGGTCGCTGCCCACCTCCTTGGGGTTGTCCATCCGGATCGGCACGCCGGTCTTGACGCCGGGCTCGACGATCACGGCGGGGATGTCACCGAAGTGACGGCGGAACATGTCGCGCATCTCGTGCTGTACCGACGGCACCGAACAGCACATGGCGATCCCGTCGATCTCGTCGGGGCTGCCCAGGCTGCTGCCTTCGACCAGGCCCCTCAGCACCACGGACCACTCGTCCGCGGTGCGACGCGTGTCGGTTCCCACCCTCCAGTGTTCGAGAAGGTCGTCGGACTCGAAGAGCCCGAACACCGTCTCGGAGTTACCGACGTCGATCGCGAGCAGCATGCTGGGGGCCTCATCTGTGGTCGAAGTGGTGTGTTTTCAGGGAATCTTCCACCAACCGGGCCACTCACAACAGGTCGAGTGCGATATCCAGTGCCGGACTGGAGTGGGTGAGCGCGCCGACCGCCAGGTAGTCGACCCCGGTGCGGGCCACGTCGCCCGCCACGTCCAGGGTCAGCCCGCCGGAGGACTCCAGCCGGACACGGCCCGCGACCAGCGCGACCGCTTCGCGGAGCCGCTCGACGGTGAAGTTGTCGAGCAGGACCTCCTCGGCTCCCGCGGCGATGGCGTCCTCGATCTGGTCGATCCGGTCCACCTCGACCTCCAGCGGCAGGTCGGGGAAGCGTGCACGGACGGCGCGGACCGCCTCTCCGACGCCCCCGGCGGCGAGCACGTGGTTGTCCTTGACCAGTCCGGCGTCGCTGAGGCCGTAGCGGTGGTTGGTACCGCCGCCGCAGCGCACCGCGTACTTCTCCAGGGCACGCAACCCGGGCCGGGTCTTGCGGCTGTCGCGGATCCGGGCGCCGGTGCCGGCCACGGCGTCCACCCAGGCGCGGGTGGCGGTGGCGATTCCGGACATGTGGGTGAGGAAGTTCAGGGCGGTCCGCTCGGCGGTGAGCAGGTCGCGTGTGCGGGCGTTGACGGTCATCAGCACGTCGCCGCGCTTGACCGCGGCACCGTCCTCCACGGTGCGGTGCGCCTCAAGGACACCGTCGCAGACCAGCCAGAACACGAGCTCGGCGAGCGGGAGCCCGCTGACGGTGCCGTCGGCACGGGCCACCACGTGCGCGGTGCGCACCTGGTCGGCGGGGATCGTGGCGACGGTGGTGACGTCGATGCCCGGACCGGCGGTGAGGTCCTCGGACAGGGCGCGGCGGGCCAGGTCCACGTGGGACTCGGAGGGCGCGGCGTAGGGAAGGGTGAACTCGGCGCGGGAGTCCGGATCGGCGACTGTTCCGGTGTCCGAACCGCCCGGAGCCGTGTCCGGTCCCAGTGGGAGTGTGACGGCGTCCAGCTCCGCGACGAGCGCGGGCGGCAGGGAGGGCGTCCAGTCCTCGTCGGTGGTCACGGTGGTATCCCCTTCCAGTCGGACGACGACGGGCCGGATCCGGAGCCCGGGCCGGGCTCCGGGGTGGTCGGCCCGCTGGTGGGAGCCCCTGCTCTCGGTCCTGTGCAGTGCGGCGGCGGCCACGAGACGGGCCACGGTGAGCAGGTTGGCGGTCTCCCAGGCGGCCACGTGGGGGATGGCGGGGGATGCGGGACGGGCGAGGGCGTCGAGCTCGGCGACCAGTTCGGTCAGCCCTTCCCCGGTGCGCAGCACCCCCGCGTGGCGTGACATCAGGGTACGCACCCGGGGATCGGTGGCCGGGTCCGCGAGCGGCGTGACGGTTCCGGAGGCGATACCGCGCGAGGGCCTGGGCTCGGGCGCGTCGGCCAGGCGTGCGGCGATCCGGTCGGCGTAGACCAGCCCTTCCAGCAGGGAGTTGGAGGCGAGCCGGTTGGCGCCGTGTACCCCGGTGCGGGCGACCTCGCCGACGGCCCACAGGCCGGGGACCGAGGTGCGGCCGTCGATGTCGACCTCGGCACCGCCGGAGGCGTAGTGGGCGGCCGGGGCGACGGGGACGGGTTGGACGAGCGGGTCGACCCCGTGTTCGCGGCAGGAGGCGAGGATGGTCGGGAAGCGCCTCTCCCATGTGTCCCGGCCAAAGTGGCGGGTCTCCAGGTAGACGTGGTCCACGCCCCGCTCGTTCATGGTGCGGGCGATGGTGCGTGCCACCACGTCGCGCGGGGCCAGGTCGGCCAGCTCGTGGACGCCCTCCATGATGCGGCCTCCCTCGGCGTCCACGAGGTAGGCGCCCTCACCGCGCAGGGCCTCGGAGACGAGGGGCTGGCGGCCGCGCGCCTCGGGGCCGAGCCAAAGCACGGTGGGGTGGAACTGGATGAACTCCAGGTCGCGCAGACGCGCCCCGGCCCGTGCGGCCAGGGCGAGGCCGTCACCGGTGGACACGGGTGGGTTCGTGGTGGCGGCGAAGATCTGTCCCATGCCCCCGGTGGCCAGGACCACCGCGGGGGCGAGCACGGCCCCGACACCGTCACGGGCGCCCTCGCCCATGACGTGCAGGGTGGCGCCGCAGACGTGCCCGGTGCCGGGGTCGCGCAGGGCGTCCAAGGCGACGGCGTGCTCGATGGCCTCGATCCGGTCCTCGGCGAGGACGGCGGCGACGAGGGCGCGCTGGATCTCGGCACCGGTGGCGTCGCCGCCCGCGTGTGCGACGCGGTCGGCGCGGTGACCTCCCTCGCGTGTGAGGGACAGCCGTCCGTCGGCGGAGCGGTCGAACTCGGCGCCCAGACCGATGAGCCAGCGCAGGGCGTCGGGTCCCTCGGTGGCCAGGACGTTGACGGCGTAGGGATCGGACAGGCCCGCCCCGGCCAGGTGGGTGTCGACCATGTGGGCGACGGGCCCGTCCTCGGGTGCCATGGCGGCGGCGATCCCGCCCTGGGCGTAGCTGGTGGAGCCGGTGGAGAGCCGGTCCTTGGTGACGAGCACGACTCGGCCGCGCTCAGTGCGCTGGACATAGCGCAGTGCGGTGCTCAGGCCCGCGATGCCCGATCCGACGACCGCGACGTCGGCCTCGACGGTCCACCCGGGTTCGGGGGCGTCGAGCCGTGTCTGGGTGGGTGTGCTCATCTGGGTTCTCTTTTCCGGGGTGCCGCCGGTGCGCGGCACGGCCGCGTTGCGCGCCGGGGAGGATGGGGGCCGTGCACGGCTACAGGGTCACCGACACGTTGTCGATGAGCCGGGTCGCGCCCACACGGGCGGCGACGGCGAGGACGGCCTCGCCCTCGTGTCCGTCGGAGGCGTCGGCGAAGGTGGCGGGGTCGACCAGGGCAAGGTAGTCGGGTTCGACTGGCGGTTCGGCCTTGGCCGCCTCGTCCAGGACGGCCTGGGCGGCGGCGCGGACGGCGTCGGGGCCGTCGGCCGCGGCGCGGCGGCCCGCGGTCAGGGCGCGGGACAGGGACAGGGCACTGGCCCGCTCCGCGTCGGAGAGGTAGACGTTGCGGCTGGAGGTGGCCAGGCCGTCCGGGTCGCGCAGGGTGGGGGCGCCGACGATCTCCACCGGCATGTTGAGGTCGGCGACCATGCGGCGGACCACGGCGAGCTGTTGGGCGTCCTTGCTGCCGAAGACCGCGAGGTCGGGGCCGACCAGGTGGAGGAGCTTGCTGACGACGGTGAGCACGCCGGTGAAGAACCCGGGGCGTGAGGCGCCTTCGAGGCGCTCTCCCATCGCACCGGCCTGCACGGTGACCACCTGCTCGGTGGGGTACATGGTGTTGACGGTGGGGGCGAAGACCACGTCGACGTCCTCCTGGGCGCACACGGCGGTGTCGGTGTCCAGGGTGCGGGGGTAGCGGTCGAAGTCCTCGCTGGGCCCGAACTGGAGCGGGTTGACGAAGATGCTGACGACCACGGTGTCGGCACGTTCCCGAGCCAGCCGCATGAGGGTGCGGTGGCCCTCGTGCAGTGCGCCCATGGTGGGGACGAGGGCGACGCGTCCGGCGTCGGCGAGGACGCTGCGCAGCTCGTCGGGTGTGTGCGCGAGGCGGGGCCCGCCGGTGGTCGGGGGCTGCGGTGTGGGTTCGGTCATCGGTGGTTTCCCGTGGTGGTGTTCTGCGAGCGGCTGCCGGGTACTGCCGTGGGCGTGCCTCAGCGGCGCAGGACGTCGAGCAGGCGCGCGGCGTCCTCGGGCTTGAGCATCCCGGCGTTGATGGCTCGGTCAGCGGTGAGCCTGGCGAGTTCGACGTAGCTGGCCACGCTCTCGGGGGCGTTCTCGCGCAGCTGCTCGATGTGCCCGGCGACGGTTCCGGCGTCGCCGCGCAGGACGGGCCCGCTCAGACCGTGGATGCCCAGGCGCAGAGCGTTGTCCAGGGAGGCGCTGAGCATGGGAGCGAGCACCCGGTTGGGTTCGGGAACCCCGGCTGAGGCGAGCAGGGCGGCGCTGTCGGCGACCAGGGTGACCAGGTGGTTGGCGCCTCCGGCGAGGGCCGCGTGGTAGAGCGTGCGCTTGTCCTCGGAGATCCACACGGGTTCGGCGCCCATCTCGACGACGAGGGCCTCGGCGATCGGTCGCAGCTGCTCGGGCGCGGTGACGCCGAAGGCGCAGTTGGCGAGTCGGTCGTCGTCCTCGTCACGTCCGGTGAAGGCCATGGCGGGGTGGAGCGCGAGCGGGAGGGCGCCGACGAGGGTGGCCGGGGCGAGAACGCCGTAGCCGTGGGCCCCGCTGGTGTGGACGAGGATCTTGCCTCGCAGGTCGGTGCCGGTGGAGGCGAGGCCCTCGACGAGCTCGGGCAGGGCGTCGTCGGGGACGGTGAGCAGGACGAGGTCGCTGGACTCGGCGACCTGGGCCGGTTCGAGGACGCGGGCGGTGGCCAGGCGGTCGGAGACACGGGCCTTGGATGCCTCGGAGACCGCGGAGGCGGCGACGACCTTGTGCCCGGCGCGGCCGAGGGCCTGGCCGATGACGGAGCCGACCCGACCGGCTCCGATGACGCCGACTCGCAGGCGGGCGGGGCGTCCCTGCGTCGTCTCCATGTGTGTGCCCCCTCGTGGTGCGGTGCGTCCGGATTCTGCCTCACCGTGACGCCTGAGCACACGATAGTCCTCCCTGACCGGTGGCCTGCCGCCCCGCCCCCGGACACGTACGTGGGGACGGACACTGTGTGTCCGCCCCCGTACCCCGGTTTCCCCGGCCGCCCCCTCGCGGGATCCCCGTTCGGGCACCCGGACCACGGGCGGCCGCGCCGCGGGCGTCCGTTGAGGGTGGTGGAGGGCGACGGGAGAGCTCCGCGCCGCAGGCGTCCGTTGAGGGTGGTGGAGGGCGACGGGCGGGCGGAGCAGGGCTCCGAGGAGAACACTCCCTAGTTCTGGATGATCACCCCGTGGTTGACGCAGGAGCCGAGGGACTTGCCCATGACCGCGTTGGAGTTGCCGCAGCCCGTGTTCTCGTTCTCGATGCCGTTGATGTAGGCCAGGTTGCCGCTGAGCTCGGACCCGTAGTTGTGAGTCCAGGTACCGGCGTGTGCCGCCGCCGGCGAGGCGGTGAGGAGGACCCCGGCGGAGGCGAGGATCACGGCACCGGTGGCGAGCGTCTTCTTGAGCACTACGCGTCTCCTTCTGTGTCCGGTCGGGGGGACCGCGCCGGACTGGTGGTTTTCGTCAGCGCCTTGGCGCGCCGAGACGAAGCTACCCGCGAAGAGCCCTCACTCACCCGCTTTGAGCTGGTGTCATTACGTTGAATACTACTAAGGACACGCTCCGTGAAGCCACTTCCCGGGCCGATCGGGACAAAGGTTCCGCATCCGCAGGAGGGACGAACGCGCAGCGTCACGGGCGAACGCGTTTCCAGTCAGGCACCAATGGGAGGTTGCGGCTGGCCGGGTCGGGCTGGAACCAGGAAGGGGCACGCGGGAAGCACGGCGGGGGTGGTCCGGCCGCGCGGAGGGGGACCGCCCCCCCGACGGAACATGACGAAGGCGCCACCCCGTCGTCACGGGATGGCGCCTCGCTCGAGGAGCTCACGGCCCCCATCCGACCCCGGGAACGCTGGGCCGGGTTGTGTGGGCTGTTCCGCGTTCGCGTCCCTCAGGCCGCCTCTCGCCGCTGCCGGTGACGCTTGCGAGGCCAACCACGGCCGCGTCGCGCGCCGCGCCCCGCAGGAGGCGGCCCGGCGGGCCGCTCACCCGGGTCGGCCTCGCCGGTGCGGGCGAGGGCGGCCAAGAACGGTTCCTAGTTCTTGACGGTGGCGCCGGAGTCGACGCAGGCGGCGCCGGCGTTGCCCAGAACGGCGATGGCGTTGCCGCAGAGGTTGATCGGGACGTCCAGGTCGGCCACGAGCTGGTTGCCGCCGAGGATCGATCCGTTGCCGGAGGTGAAGACGTCGCTGTTGGCCATGGCCGGAGAACCGGTGAACAGGACACCCGAGGCGGCGGCGACGATGGCACTGGCGGCGAAAGCCTTCTTCAGCATGTGTTTCTCCCGTCAGACCCGTTGGCGGGGGGGCGCCAACCGGTCGATAACGTTGCGATGTGTATGACAGCGAACACTCCTCGTGTTCGGCCACCATTTAGCCATACTCAACCGCTCCGTGTGACCAGAATGCCAAAGCGTTTCGCGCCCGCCACCGGGAGTTATCACCTTCAGTGAGCACCCATGTCCGACATGTGAACCATAACTGGAAGCACTTTGACCTCTTAATGTGACACACGCCACATCAGTGCCCGGGGGTGTCCCCGGGGTTCTCCGTCCCACCCTCGACAGGGGTGTCCGGCGTGCCGGTTTTCCCGGTTTCCGATTCCCCTGGCTCCGGTCCTCCGGGTTCGGGACCTTGGACTTCCGTTTCCGCGGAACGGGGGCGCTGGGGCCCCTCCGAGCGCCCCTCCGGCCGGGCGGGAGCGGATCCGGCGTCTCCGGGCCGACGGGACAGGGTCGACCGGGTCGCCCAGCGCTCGGTGCCCGCCGCGGGCACTCGGGCCCGGCGCCCGTGTTCCACCAGCGCGTCCAGGAAGCGGCGCGCCTCCCCCGCCTCGCGGCCGGAGGCCTTCGCCCGGACCGGCCCCGGGGGCGTGTCCACGTCCACCGCGATCCGGCCGGTGAAGCGGGACAGCGGCCCCGCCACCAGGCGCACGGCCTGTACGCGCTCCACCGGGACGATCTCCGTCACCAGGCAGAACAGGCCGCGGGTGCTGACGAACAGGCGCTCGTCCACTCCCACCATGCTCGGCACCGGGCTGCGGTTGGGCACCAGCGGCACGTACGCCGCCTCGCTCTCCGGGAAGAGCTCGTTGACCAGCGCGAAGGCCCTGCGGCGCGGTGCGGCGGGCAGCAGCGTGGCCGAGTCGCCCTGGCGAGCGCCCGCGTACCCGGCGACGTTGGCCTCGACCCGTGCCACTCCCAGAGCACGCCAGAGCAGGGGCTCGACCACGCGGACGGCCTGCACCCGGCCCGGCGGGACCGTCTGCATGCGGCGCTGGAACATGCCGTAGCGCAGCCGCAGGCCGTCGGAGGACAGGGAGGCGTAGTAGTCGGTGTAGCGGGTCAGCGGGCCCCAGAAGTAGCGCAGCAGCCCCAGGGTGAGCGGCAGCAGCGCACCGAACACGCCGGGCTCGCCGAAGACCGAGCCGGCCGTGGCGAGCATGAGCAACAGGATGAAGGACAGCAGGATCGGTACGCGGAAGGTGAGCGCACCGAGCAGGAGCAGGAACGGCAGACGGTAGAACGGCCACTCCGGCGCCTCGGGCGAGCGCCCGGGGAGCCCGGCGGCGTGCGCGAGGATGGCCACCCGCATGCGCTCGGCCAGGTTCCGTGGCAGGTAGCGCAGCCGGATGGCGCTCCCGTCGCCGCCCGCCATCTCGATGCGGAGTTCCGCCATGCCGAAGACCTGCATGAGCAGCGGCCGAACGACGTCCACCGCTTGTAGACGGCTCAGTGGGACCTCGCGCGAGCTGCGCATGACGAGGCCGCTGTGGACCACCAGATGGTCCTCGCGCAGGCCGAAGGTGCCGTACCACCAGGCGGGCAGGGCGTAGGCGAGGGTGCCGAAGGCGACGGCCACCGTCATCAGCACCACCCAACCGAGACCGAAGGTGTTGAGGATCGGGCCCACCAGCGCCACGAAGACCAGGGTCACCGCGATGACCTGGAGCGGGATGATCATCCAGTGGGACCGGTACACACCGGTGGTGACGTCGGCCTCGGGCCGGGGGCGCACGACGGGCGGCGGCCGCCATCCCACGGACGGGGGCAGGAGTGTGGGCACCTGCGGGGGCGGCCACGGGGATCCCACGGGCCCTCCGGGGGCTCCCGGAGGCGGTCCCCCCTGTGGGGCGCCGTGATGGCCCGGTGGCGGCGTGGGCCGGTCCGGCTGGTGCTGCGGTCCGGGCGGGCCGGAGCGACCGGCGGACGCGTCCCCGCGGTCGTACGGCTGTCCTGGCGGGTGAGCTGGTCCGTGCACTTACAACCCCGTCGAGAAGCTCTCACTGCGCGCCGCGAGCCGGTCGCGCATCTGCACGGCCTCCGCCAGCGGCAGCCCGACCACCCGGGTGTCGGCGGTGCTGGCGGCGGTGCGCACCTGAACGGTGGCGATCCCCAAGGCCTGTTCGAGGATGTCGGCGGTAACGTCCACGACCTGCATACGGCCGTAGGGGATGACCACCAGCTGCCGGACGAACACCCCGTAGGTGAGGTAGAGCTCCTCCCTGGCCTCTGTGTAACCCCACGACCGGCGGAAGAGTCCGGCCAGCACCCAGCCCACGACGAAGGCCAGTAGGGCGAGCGCCGCCCAGGCGGCGGCCCAGGGCCAGGAGGCCCACACGAACAGCAGCGGGGCGCCTCCGCCACCGACGATCAGGCACAGGGCGCCCACCACGATCCTGCGATACCAGGCCAGAGCGGGCGACACGCGGTTCCAGGAGGATTCCGCGGGTGGCGCGAACACGGCGTCGAGCGGCCGTGGCGGCCCGTCCGGCTGGGTCCGTCCGTCCGGAGAGGCGGGGCTCGGCGGCGATGTCGGGTCACTGGTCTCCACGAAGCCAGTCAACCATCCGCGGGCAAGGGTCCGCCGGAACGGCTCGGCGCGGGATCGGAATCGGACGAAAGATTGCTTTCCCGCTTCTTTCCGGCGCTACGCGGTGAAGACACCGGAACTAGGAACCTCTAGGTGACACCCGGCGGATCGTCATCGTTCTCGTCATCGTCGTCGGGGACCCGGCAGGCGTACTCCAGGGAGAGGGCGGCGGCAAGCAGCAGACCCGCCGACAGCGCCGTGCCCAACGCGGTGAGGAACACCTGCCAGTGGGTGGGCAGCACCAGCGTGTCCGACACCGACAGCGCCATCCCAGCGAAGAAGCCCAGTGCCAGCGAGGAGAACAGCGCGCTGGCCTTGGCCAGAGCGACCAGCCGGGCGGCGCTGAGCGGCTGGATCGGCTCGGTACCCGGGTCCCGACGGATACGCCGCCGGGTCCGCCCGGCCGTGTAGCCCTCCGCCAGCGCGAGCAGCAGCAGGGTCGGGATCGCCGACCACGGCAGCGGCGGCAGCCCCGCCAGGGAGTTGGTGAGCAGCACTCCCAGGAGGCCGCCGACCACCGCCAGCAGCGCGGGGCCCCGCCACCCGGTGGGGCGCAGCCGCCCCTCGTCCTCCTCCGACATCAGCGCCGGTCCTCCTCGCCCGGCAGACGCAGGCACAGATCCCCGCGTCGGCGCAGCTGCTGCTCGTCCCCGCCGTCCTCCGCCGTCACCGACGCCAGCAGGCCGGCGACCGGGCCGCGGCCGGGCAGCTCCGCGAGGGGATCGGTGTCCACCCACGGTTGGAGCACGAACGCCCGCAGGTGCGCACGCGGGTGCGGGAGCGTCAGCTCCGGGTCGTCGTCGCGCACGTCTCCGAACGCGATGACGTCCACGTCCAGCGTGCGCGGGCCCCAACGGACCTCGCGGACCCGGTCGAAGGCCCGTTCCGCGGCCTGGGCCCGCTCCAGCAGGGACCGGGGACCGTCGTCGGTGTCCACGACGAGGACCGCGTTGAGGAAGGCGCCCTGTTCGGGTCCGCCCACGGGCGCGGTCTCGTAGACGGGGGACACCGCCACCGGGACCGGCGCGTCAGCACCGCCCAGCAGCGTGTCCACGGCGCCCTGGAGGGTCGCCATCCGATCCCCGAGGTTCGATCCCAGGGAGAGCACGGCACGGGTCACGTCCGCACCCGCCGTTCGTCCCGGCGCCCGGGATCCCCCGGCCCTCCCGGGTCTCTGGGGTCGCCGAGGTCTCCGGGCTCCCGCCGCGTCCGCGCTTCCCGTCCTTCGGACTCCGACCGGTCCCGGGTAACGGTGACCGCCACGTCCGTGAACTCGTGCTCGATGGGCGCAGACGGCTTGTGCACCGTCACCTCCGCCCTCTCGACCAGCGGCTCGGCCAGGCACTCCGCGGCCAGCCGTGCGGCGAGGGTCTCGATCAGGTTGACCGGCTCCCCCGTCACGATCGCGACCAGCCGGTCGGCGAGCAGGCCGTAGTGCACGGTGTCGCCCACGTCGTCGGAGGCCGCGGCCGGGGCGGTGTCCAGGTGGAGCACCGCGTCGACCACGAAGTCCTGGCCCTCCCTGCGCTCGAAGCCGAACACGCCGTGGTGGCCGCGGGCCCGCAGTCCGCTGAGCGCGACGCGGTCACGCATCGCCGGCCTCTCCCTCTTCATCTTCCTCCATCAGCACCGGCGAGGCGTGGTGCGACCACAGCCGCCACCCCTGGTCGGTGTGCACGAACAGGTTGGTGGTCACCACCTGGCCGCCCGCGACGAAGCCGGGGCTGTCCTCCTCGGCGGTCAGCACGTTCTCCTCGCATGTCACCATGGCGACCTCGCCGCCGACCCCGATGTGGGTCTCGGTGAGTACGTACTGGATGTAGGTGACGTTGGCCATGATCAGCGACCAGGCGCGCATGATCTCGGTGCGCCCGCGCAGCAGCGGCCAGCCGGGGTTCACGCACACCAGGTCGGGTGCCTCGTGCTCCTCCGCCCATACGCTGCGCATCAGGTCGATGTCGCCGTTCTCGATGGCACTGTAGAACTGCGCGTTGGCCTCGGCCACGCGCTCCATGACCTCCTGGCGGGACTTCACAGGCCGCCCCGCTCCACCGGCTCGGCGCGCCCCTGGTCCAGGCTGGCGCCCCCGTCGGCCCAGGCCGCGGCCACGCGCACGGCATCGGCGTTGGGACGTACGTCGTGAACCCGCACGGCCCACGCGCCCCGGTCCGCGGCCAGGGTGGTGACGGCGGCGGTGGCCGCGTCACACTCGGTGAACGGGCGGTCCTCGCCCTTGGGGTCACCGAGCAGACGGCTCAGGAAGCGCTTGCGCGACCCCGCCACCAACACCGGGCGGCCGAGTTCGTGGAAGCGTTCGAGGTCGTGGAGGAGCGCCCAGTTGTGGGCCTTCTCGGGGCGCTTGGAGAATCCCAGCCCGGGGTCCAGAACGATCTGGCCGGGGTCGACACCTGCACTGATCATGGCCTCCATACGGTCGCGGAGCTCCTCTAGGACCTCCTGGACGACATCCGTGTACACGGCACGGCTCTGCATGTCATGACTATGCCCACGCCAGTGCATCAACACGTAGGCAACGCCGGAAGAAGCCACGAGACGTGCCATGGCCGGGTCGGCCAGTCCACCGCTGACGTCGTTGACGAGGACGGCTCCGGCCTCCACGGCCCTCTCGGCCGACTCGGCGCGCATGGTGTCCACGCTGACGGGCACGCCGCGCGCGGCGAGTTCGCGCACGACCGGCTCGACCCTGCGCAGCTCCTCACCAGAGGAGACGCGCTGCGCGCCGGGGCGGGTGGACTCACCGCCCACGTCGATGATGTCGGCGCCCTCCTCGACCAGGCGCATCCCGTGCTCGACCGCCCTGTCGGGATCGAACCAGGCTCCGCCGTCGGAGAAGGAGTCGGGGGTGACGTTGACTACCCCCATGACCAGGCACCGCCCGAGATCGGGCAGGCCCGGAAGTGTGTGTTTCGGCCCCATAAGGATCACCCTACGCTTACGCCGAAGGGCCGGGAGCGTGTCCCCCGGCCCCTCCTGGGAGTGTTCGCGACGCCACCCGTCCACAGGCCGTGGACGCCCCTGGCGGGCGGGTGCCGCTGCGGGGTCTCATGGATAAGGGGGTCCCACCCCCCGCTGGCACCGTGCTGCCCTCGTTCCGCACGGGGCTCCGGCCCGGTGCCCCCTTCCGACCCTTCCCACGGGGCCCGGCAGCCCCTACCGGCGGTCGAGGATCAGGCTCATCGCCTCGGAGCGGGTCCGGTCGCTGCTGCGGAAGATCCCCCGAACCGCGGAGGTGACGGTCTTGGCCCCGGGCTTGCGCACCCCGCGCATGGTCATGCACAGGTGCTCGGCCTCGACCACGACGATCACACCGCGCGGCTGGAGGTGGTCCATGATCGCGTCGGACACCTGCCCGGTGAGCCGCTCCTGCACCTGCGGGCGGCGTGCGTACACGTCCACCAGGCGGGCGAGCTTGCTCAGGCCGGTGATACGGCCGTCGGCGCCGGGAATGTAGCCCACATGCGCCACCCCGTAGAACGGCACCAGGTGGTGCTCGCACGTGGAGTAGAGCTCGATGTCCTTGACCAGGACCATCTCCTCGTGGTCGGCCTCGAACACCGTGGTGAGCACGTCACCGGGCTTTTGCCCCAACCCCGCGAACTGCTCCTCATAGGCCTTGGCGACCCGCTCGGGGGTCTTGACCAGGCCGTCGCGGTCGGGGTCCTCTCCGATGGCGCTCAGGATCTCACGGACTGCCCGTTCGATGCGTGGCCGGTCCACGGATCTGGGCGGTAGTTCGTCGGCGCCGCTCACTCGTCGTCTCCCTCGATGCTGGTGGACGAGCCGGGCAGCCGTCCGTTGGTGGAGGAGGGCCGGACCTCGGAGCCGTTGAGCCTGGCGAGCTCCTTCTTCGAGTGCACCGGCGGCCGCTCGGAGGGCTGACGCTTGCCGTACCCGGTGTAGGAGCCGCGGTTCGGGCGCTTGCGCACGGGCGCGAAGATCTCCAGCACCTGGTCCTTGCTCAGGGTCTCCTTCTCCAGCAGTGCCACGACCAGGTCGTCCAGGACGTCCCGGTACTCGACGAGGACCTCGTAGGCCTCGTCGTGCGCGGACTCGATGAGGCGGCGCACCTCCTCGTCGATGATGGAGGCGATCTCCTCGGAGTACTCGCGTGCGTGCGACATCTCCCGGCCCAGGAACGGCTCGGAGTTGGACGAGCCGAACTTGCGGGCACCCAGACGCTCGCTCATCCCGTACTCGGTGACCATGTTGCGGGCCAGCGAGGTGGCCTTGTCGATGTCGTTGCCCGCACCGGTGGTGGGCTCGTGGAAGACGAGCTCCTCGGAGGCGCGCCCGCCGAGCATCATGGCGAGCTGGTCCATCATCTGCGAGCGGGAGGTGAGGAACTTGTCCTCGGTCGGTACCGACATCGTGTAGCCGAGGGCGCGTCCGCGCGGCAGGATGGTGATCTTGTGCACCGGGTCGGAGTTGGGCAGCGCGTGGCCCACCAGGGCGTGGCCGCCCTCGTGGTAGGCGATGACCTTCTTCTCCTGGTCCGACATCACACGGGTCTTGCGCTCGGGCCCGGCCATGACCCGCTCGATGGCCTCTTCCAGGATGGCGTGGGTGATGACCGGCTTGTCGCCGCGGGCGGACAGCAGCGCGCCCTCGTTGATGACGTTGGAGAGGTCGGCACCGGTCATCCCGGCGGTCTGGCGGGCGATGACCTGGAAGTCGACGTCGTCGGCCATGGGCTTGCCCTTGGCGTGGACCTTGAGGATGTCGCGGCGGCCGTCCATGTCGGGACGGTCCACGACGACCTGCCGGTCGAAGCGGCCGGGGCGCAGCAGTGCCGGGTCGAGGATGTCGGGCCGGTTGGTGGCGGCGATGAGGATGACGCCGCCCTTGACGTCGAAGCCGTCCATCTCGACCAGCATCTGGTTGAGGGTCTGCTCGCGCTCGTCGTGCCCGCCGCCCATACCGGCGCCGCGGTGGCGGCCGACCGCGTCGATCTCGTCGACGAAGATGATCGCGGGTGCGTTGGCCTTGGCCTGCTCGAACAGGTCGCGCACCCGGGAGGCGCCGACACCGACGAACATCTCGACGAAGTCCGAACCGGAGATGGAGTAGAACGGCACCTCGGCCTCGCCGGCGACGGCGCGGGCCAGCAGGGTCTTACCGGTTCCGGGAGGGCCGAACAGCAGCACGCCCTTGGGGATCTTGGCACCCATCGCCTGGAACTTGGCCGGGTTCTGTAGGAACTCCTTGATCTCGTGGAGCTCCTCGATGGCCTCGTCCGCGCCCGCGACGTCGGAGAAGGTGTTCTTGGGCGTGTCCTTGGTGATGAGCTTGGCCTTGGACTTGCCGAAGTTCATCACGCGTGAGCCGCCGCCCTGCATCTGGCTGAAGATGAACCAGAAGATGACGATGATGATGATCAGCGGCAGCAGGCTGAACAGGGCGGTGGTCCAGACGGGCGTGGTGGCGACCGAGACCTCGTAGGACTCCAGCGCGGTGTCCTCGCTGTCCAGGGAGGTCTGGAGCATGTCCGCCAGCTGCAACCCCTGGCCCTCGACCCAGTACGCCTCGTAGATCTCGTCGTCGACCGTGGTCAACACGATGCGCTGGTCGCGGTCGACGATTTCGGCGTTGTCCACCTGGTCCTGCTCGATGAGCTGGTGGACCTCTGAGATGTCGGCCTCTTCGGGCTGAGGGCCGCCACCGACGTCGAACACGCGGAAACCGATAATGAGCATGAGGCCGACGGCCAGGATCCAGATCCACGGGCCGCGGAAAAAGCGCTTCAGATTCATGTGAGCGAAACCCTGTCGGGTCCGTCCCTCCTGACCAGGCCGCCCGCCCCAGAGGACTTTCCGAAGCAGGACCTAACGGACACGTGGCTCCCCGGGATATAGCCGGGATATTCGACGGTACACCTCGCCCCGCCGGGCGGACGCACCGCGCGGGAACGGACAGGAGCCGTCATGAGAGCAACGACAGCGCACCGCCGTGTGTTCCCGGTGTCGGAACCCCGCCCGTTCCTGTGAGCCCCTCAGAGGGAGCCTCACGCGCGGCGGCACCGAGACTAGTTCTCGTAGACGTGCGGTGCGAGAGTGCCGATGAAGGGCAGGTTGCGGTACTTCTCGGCGTAGTCGAGGCCGTAACCGACGATGAACTCGTTGGGCAGGTCGAAGCCGGTGTACTTGACGTCGAGATCGACGTCGAAGGCCAGCGGCTTGCGGACCATGGTGCAGACCTCCACCGAACGGGGACCGCGCGACCTCAGGTTGCCGATCAGCCAGGACAGGGTCAGACCGGAGTCGATGACGTCCTCGACGATCAGGACGTCGCGGTCCTTGATGTCGGTCTCCAGGTCCTTGAGGATGCGGACCACCCCGGAGGACGTGGTCCCGGCCCCGTAGGAGGAGACCGCCATCCAGTCCATGGAGACGGGTGTGTGCAGCACGCGTGCGAGGTCGGCCATGACCATGACCGCGCCCTTGAGCACGCCGACGATGAGCAGGTCCCTATCCGCGTAGTCAGCGTCGATCCGCGCGCCCATCTCCTCCAGACGCGTCTTGATCTCTTCCTCGGTAACCAGGACCTTCTCCAGGTCCTGGCCCATGTCCTTAGCGTCCACGCTCATGTCCTCGCTGCTGGATTCCCCGCTTGCGGCAACCAGGATAAACGTGCCGAACACGGCAACGACGCCGGAGCGGGGTCCCACCTTCCGAAACGGCGCGTCAGCGGGCGTGACATGCCGGAGGTACGCGGCATCAGCGATCGAACCGGATCCGGCCCGTGACACGGCGACCGCGGACGCCGCCGGGCAGGTCGATGTGGGACTGGCCACGCCACTCGGTGACCAATCGGTCCAGCTCACGCACGTGCCGGGCGGTCAGCGCGCCGGCCGGGCAACCCGCGGCCAGCGCGGCGCGGCGCAGCACCCGGGTACGCAGAGAGGCCGGGGCCGCCTCCAGGGGCGCCACCGCCAACTCCGGTCCGACCGGGTTCCGGGGCGCTTCCCCGGTCGCCTCGGTGTACAGCCCGTCGGCGAACAGGTCCAGGGTGTCGGCGTCGGCGCGCAGCATCCCGGCCGTGCGGGCGAGGGCGGCGGCGATCCCCGGACCCAGCGCCCGTTCCAGGGCGGGCAGCGCCTGGTGGCGCACCCGGGACCGGGCGAAGCGGGGGTCGAGGTTGTGCGGGTCCTCCCAGGCGTCCAGACCCATCCGTTCGCAGGCCTCGCGCACGGTGGCGCGGTCCATGCCGAGCAGAGGGCGCAGATAGTGGCCGGTGCTCGGGGCCATTCCCGCCAAGGAGCGGGCCCCGGATCCGCGGGCCAGGCCCAGCAGGACCGTCTCGGCCTGGTCGTCGAGGGTGTGGCCGAGCAGGACCGCCGCCGGTGCGTGGTCGGCGACCGCGCCGTCCAGCGCCTCGTAGCGGGCGTACCGGGCTGCGGCCTCGGGTCCGCCTCTCCCGTTGACCTCCACGGTGCGGACCAGGACCGGGTGGAGGCCGAGTCCGTGCAGGACCTTGGCCACCGACTCGGCGCGTTCGGCCGAGCCCTCCTGGAGCCCGTGGTCGACAGTGACCGCCCCGGCTGCCCGGCCCGCACGCGGCGCCTCGAAGGCCACCGCCCCGGCCAGGGCCAGGGAGTCGGCGCCACCGCTGCACGCCACCAGCGCCGTGGTGTCGGCGGGCAGGGCGGACAGTGCACGCCGCACCGCCGAGCGGACGGCGGCCACGGCGGGGGGCGGACCGCTCACTCGGTGATGGCGGTCTGGCGCACGACCCGGTCCATCCAGGCGGTGGGGTTACGGATCTCCGCCAGGGTGGGCAGGGTTTCGCGCGAGGTCCAGACCTTGTTGAACTCGGTCATACCGACCTCGGCCACCACCGCGCGGACGAAGGCGGCGCCCTCCTCGTACTGGCGCATCTTCATGTCCATGCCGAGCAGCTGACGCATGACCCGGTCGATCGGGTTGGCCGACCCGCGGCGCTTCTGGAAGCGGGCTCGGATGGTGGCGACCGTGGGCACCACGTCGGGCCCGACCTCGTCCATGACGAAGTCGCCGTGGCCCTCGGCGAGGCTCATGACCGCGGTGACCCGGTCCATGATCTCCCTCTGCTCCGGGCTCTGGATGGCGGTGATGAGGTTGCCCTCGCCGCCGCGGACGGCGTCGGCGACGGCCTCGCCCGCGGACCGCAGCCTGCTGATGAGGTCGCCGGCGTCCATCTCCGAGGACAGGAGCAGCTCCTGCATGAGCTCCTGGACGTAGCCGCGCAGCCACGGCGTGGCCGTGAACTGCATGCGGTGGGTCTCCTCGTGCAGGCACACCCACAGGCGGAAGTCCCGGGAGTCGACGTCCATCTCGCGTTCGGTGTTGACGATGTTGGGCGCCACCAGGGTCATGCGGCCGGTCGGCAGGCTGCCGTCGGGGCCCGGTGGCAGGAAGAGTTCGTACTGGCCGAGGACCTTCCCCGCCAGGTAGGACAGCACCGCTCCAAGCTGCACACCGGTGATCCGGGAGCCGACCGCGGTGGTCAGGTTCCCGGCGGGACCGCTGTTGAGCCGGTCAGCGCCCATTTGTTCGAGCACGGGTTCGATGACCACTCGGAACCCGTCGACGTTGGCTCGAATCCAGCCGGGGCGGTCCACGATGACCGCGGGGCCCGCTGGTTCGAGGGGGTTCATTCCGGTGAATTCGCGCACATGCCCGGCCGCCACGGTGGAAAGCTCGCGCAACTGCGCCACGGCCTGCCGTGCGTCGGACAGGTCCACCTGGGGCCCAGGGCGCACCAAGCGGACACCGGTGTTGACGGCTACGTCCCAGTCGATCACAGTCACACCGCCACCCTACCCACGCAGCCTCGGAGGGCACGGGGATCAGGGTCGCAATTCCGGGTGCTTCCAGGGTTCCCCTGAGAACGGCCGGGCACGGTCAGGAGCAGCCGCACCGGCTGAGCGCGGCGGCGAGGAGATCCAGGCGGAAGCCCTCGGCCATCGGGTGGTTGGCCATGAAGGCGAAGAAGAACGTGTTGCCCTCCTGGTCGTGGACGCTCCCCGCCAGCGTGCTCACCCCGTTCAGGGTGCCGGTCTTGCCGCGCACCAACCCGGCGCCCTCATGCGCGGACGAGTGCTCGGAGTAGCGGCCCGCCTTGGCCAGTGTGCCCGTGGAGTTCGCCGTGGGCAGTCCCGTGATGGCGGCGTTCAGCTCGGGGCGCTCGCCGCTCGCGGCCAGGTCCAACAGCTTCACCAGGGCACGCGGCGTGATCTCGTTCTGCGGGCTCAGGCCGCTGTTGTCGGCCAACTCCACCCCGTCGACGCCCAGGCCTTCCATGACCCGGTGGGTGGCCGCCGCCCCGCCGTCGAAGGAGGGCTCCTCGCCCATCTCGATCGCGGCGATCCGTGACAGCGACTCGGCCATGTTGTTGTCGCTGGCCAGCATCATGAACTCGACCAGGGCCGACATCGGAGCCGAGTCGACGCTCGCGACGGGTTCCCCGACGGCCTCGGACTCGACCGGAGGACCCTCGACCGCGATCCCCGCCTCCTCCAGCTGCTCGGCGAAGGCCTCCGCGGCGGCCAGCGGCGGATCCGTCACCCGCGAGCCGTAGCCGCTGGCGCCCGGGGAGCGGCGCCCGGAGTCGATGAGCAGCGCGTGGACCGTGGCGGTGCTGCCCTCGGTGACGTAGGTGGGCTTCCAACCGGGACCGGTGTCCGGACCGGTGAACAGCGAGTCGTCGTAACCCAGGGAGACGGTGTCGAGCCCCTGCTCCGCCAGCGCGTCCTCGGTGCGCTCGGCCAGCTCCTCCAAAGTGGCTACCTGCGGGTAAGATGTGGGTTCCGCGGTCGCGGTCAGTGTCACGTCGCCCCCGCCGCGCAGCACCACCCGGGTCTCCCCGGGATCGAGGTAGGTCTCGGTGCGCAACACGTGGTCGGGGCCGACGGTGTCCAGCGCGGTGACGGCCGTGGCGATCTTCGTAGTCGACGCCGGGGTCACGGGTGTGTCCGGATCCCGTTCGAAGAGGGTTTGGCCGGTAGCCCCGTCGATGACGTAACCGGAGAGGCCCTCCTCGATCCCGGAAGCCGACATGGGATCATCAAGGATGTCCGCGATCCGTTCCGGGTCCGCCGGAGTCGAGGCCGCGGGTTCCGCCGCCGCCACGCCCTCGGCGTCCGTGACCGGTTTGGGCACCGCGGGAAGCGGTCGGGCCTCGATCATGTCGAGGGCGACGAACCCGGTGACCAGCACGAATATGTTGAGCAGGGCCAGCGCGAGGAACGCCTCGCCTCGTACCCGTCGCACCCGGGGCACCTGCCCTTCCTTTGGTGTCGCGGCCTGACGTTGTAGTTATACGGCGACATTAGTCGCATTGGGAGCCGAGATCAGCATGGAATTCGACGTTACGATCGAGATCCCCAAGGGGGAGCGCAACAAGTACGAGGTGGACCACGAGACCGGCCGCATCCGTCTCGACCGGATGCTGTTCACCTCCACGACCTACCCCGCTGACTACGGGTTCATCGAGGGAACCCTCGGCGAGGACGGCGACCCCCTGGACGCCCTCGTACTGCTCAAGGCCCCTACGTTCCCGGGCTGCCTCATCCGGGCCCGTACCATCGGCATGTTCCGTATGCGTGATGAGGCCGGGGGCGACGACAAACTGCTCTGCGTCCCGGCGACGGACCCGCGTCAGGAGCACCTGCGTGACATTCACCACGTGAACGAGTTCGAGCGCCTGGAGATCGAGCACTTCTTCACGGTGTACAAGGACCTGGAGCCCGGCAAGTCCGTGGAGGGCGCCACCTGGGTCGGCCGCCACGAGGCCGAGCAGGAGATCGTGGCCTCGGTCAAGCGTGCCGAGGAGGCCGGAGCGCACGGCGACCCCTCGCACATCTCCGACCTCAAGAGCGACAAATAAGCGCCGACCACACGTGTCTCGGTGTTGCGACGACGGCCCGGCGGGGACACCCCGCCGGGCCGTGGCGTACGCGGGCCCGGGATCCCGGAAGGCTCAGTCCCCGCTGGAGGGGTGGCGGCGCTCCGGATCTCCGGGAGCGCCCGGAGGCGGCTCCGGACTCGGCCGCCCCTGGGTACGGGCGCGCAGCCACAGCAGCACGAAGGTGAGCACGGCCAGGACCGTGACCAGCACGGCCGCCTCGGGGCCGAGGAAGCCGAGCGCCATCACCCCGGCAGCCGTGACGACGAGCGCGCGAACCAGCACACGCGCCCACAGTCCCGGTGCCTCGGAATTCAACTGCACCTTCTGGGAACGGATGCCATAACGGCCCCTCCTGTCACTACGGCTGGGAGGATGCCTTTTCCAGCGGAGCCGCACACCGTACTCGGGTTCCACATGTCACCACCGCGGAGCGCCGCCCGCAACACGCCGGGAGGCGCCGGGGGGGGTGGGGCCGACACGCGGGATCGCCGGACCATCGCTTGACTCCTCCCGGACTTTGCTGGTCTCCTTACACCCATGTATCCGCGCACCCGCACCGATGCCATGGCTCGTACGGCCCCCGGGGCCTCCAGCCGCCTGGCCCGTGCGGCGTGTCCGTGTTGTCGTCACTGAGCCGTCCGGCGTTCGCATACGCCACCGCTCAGCCGCGTGCCCTTCCGCGCCGCCCGCTTCAACGCGCGCGGCCCGGCCGTGAGGCACATCCCGCAGGGTGATCTCCGTCCGCGCGCACGTGCGCGCGAAGGCCCCTGCCGCCCCGGAGCGCCGGGGCCTCCAGACGACATCCGCGCGCTCTCGTTCCCGAGCGCGCACACGTGAAGGATCCTCTCACGATGCCTCAGCGCACTCTCGCCAGCACCGCCGTACTGCCTGCCCGGGAGACCGTCACCGCCCGGCCCTCCGCCCGGATCGCGAACGTCTCCCCCGAGGGGATCGGCGACGTGGTGGACGCCGGACGTAGCTCCGGCTACGCCCACCTGGGCGAGCGCCGCCTGCCGACCGTCGGGCGCCTGGTGGCCGCCGCCCGCGGTGCCGCGGCCGCCCTGGACAGGCCCGCCCTGTGGCCGCACCGGCGGGGGCACTGGCAACTCGCGCCCCGCGTCGCCCGGCGCCACGCGAGCGGTCGGCTCCGCGTGGCCGCGGTGTCGCTCGAACCCAACAGCTTCGTGTCCGGACCCGCTCCGCGCTCCGCCCGGCCGCACGGCATGGAGGTGCTGTATCTGGTCAGCGGCCGCGCTCACCTGATCACCTCGGCCCCCGACGGGCAGATGCGCTCGGCGTCGGAGCTCTCCGCGGGCCGGGCCCGGGTTGTGGGGGCGACGGGAGAGCCTGGACGGGGCGGTCACTTCCTGGTGAACACGGGTGAGGAGGTGGCCGTGGTGGTCCGGGTGACCGCCTGAGCGTTCGACCGGGCGCGGCGGGTCACCCATCCGCGCCCCGTCCGGCGGCGGCCGCGCGCAGGGCGGCGTCGACCGCCTCGACCGACCTGAGGACCCCCGCCATACGCCGCCCTTCGGCGAGGTAGGCGTTCATCACCTGGTCGAGGGCGTGCGGGGGCAGGTGGTCGCGCAGGTCGATCCGTGCCGTGCGGTACCCCTCCCGAGCGGCCTCCAGCGCCGAGGAGACGTACTGGCGGGCCAGCCGGGAGAGGGCGACGGGATGCCGCCGAAGGACGCCGTGCAGCCGGTAGTCCGCGGGCACGTGGTCGAACAGCCACACCAGGGCCGTCTGTTCGAAGGAATCCGACCCGGGCGGGTGGACACTCGCGGGCCAGTCCGGCGTCAGCGACTGATCGGGCATGCCTCCCAGCATACCTCTTGTTCGAAAAAGTGTTCGAGGCGGCTGCGGGTCACTCCACGCTCCCCGAGGGCTCGGACGTGCCGCCCTCGGCTGACTGCCGTCTTTCCAGTTCCACCCTGATCGCCTGTTCCGCGGCGTCCACGGCGGCACGTGCGGTGATGGCGTTCGTGTGTGCCCGGTCCAATTCCTCGAGCAGGATGCAGTCGAAGGAGACCCGGGCGTCGTGGACGGCGGCTTCCAGTTGACGTGATGCCTCTTCCAGACTCATGTCTCTCCCTTCCCCAGAAGTCAGCACTTGCACACACCGGTCACGTGTGCCTCCGCTCGTGTTCATATCCGGACTGTCACCGGACCGTTCTACGATGTTCCTGAATCGCCGCTGCTCATGGCAGTGTCGACCATCCGCCCCGAGAGGAACCCATGCGCAACCGCTACCCCGGGACATGTACCGGCTGCCAGTCCGTCGTCGGCGTTGGCGAGGGTGCCGTCGTCAAGGAAGGCGGCCGCTGGCGCACCTACTGCGCCGAGCACGAGCCGCGCCCGACCCCTCCCGCCCGGGGCGGCCACCTGGGCTGGCACACCACCCATCTGCTGGGTTTCGACTCCGAGACCTCCTCCCGGGACCCCGACACCGCCTTCCTGGTGTCGGCCGCGCTGGTGGACCGCGAGGGCAAGTCCCTCACCTGGCTGGTGGACCCCGGCCCCCGGGAGATCCCGTCGGAGGCCGTCGCCATCCACGGGATCAGCACGGAGCGGGCCCGCGCCGAGGGGCGCCCGGCCGCGGAGTGCCTGGAGGAGATCAGCCAGGCGCTGGTCGACCACCTCTCCGCCGGTCAGGGGCTGGTGGTCTTCAACGCCCCCTACGACCTCCGGGTGCTCTCCGGCGAGCTGGGACGGCACGGGCTGCCGTCGCTCCCCGACCGCTTGGGCGCTCCCCCCGCGCCGGTGGTGGACCCCCTGGTGATCGACCGGGGCGTGGATCCCTACCGCAGGGGCAAGCGCAACCTGGGCGCCATGTGCGAGTACTACGGAGTGGAGCTGACCGACGCCCACACCGCGTCCGCCGACGCCTCCGCCGCGCTGTCCCTGGCCGAGGAGATCGGTGCCCGGCACCCGGAGCTGGCCTCGGCCAGTCTGGCCGAACTGCACCAGCGACAGATCGACTGGTCCCTCGCCTTCGCCCGCAACCGCCAGGAGTGGCTCGACCGCAGCAGGCCCGGCCACGGAACCGTGGTGGACGGCACCTGGCCCTGAACCCCGCCGACAGGCGGGCTGCCAGGCCCGCACAGCTCCGTGTCGCCCGGCTGAACCGGCACCGCGACAGGAGCGTCCGCCTTCCGAACGGCCCATGTACGTGCGACTCGTCGCAGAACGGGTAGGTATCCTGACCGAACGTACATACTCAGGAGGCGACATGGTCTACTTCATCCTGGTGCTTCTGGCGATATGGCTGATCCTCACCATCGTCGGCATGGTCGTCAAAGGACTGCTCTGGCTCGCCGTCATCGGCGCCGTCCTGTTCGTGGCCACCGCTGTGTGGGGTTGGTTCCAAAACCGGCAGCGCGCCTGAGGACCCGGCGAAACGCGCGGCCTCCGCCCCGTCCGTGACACGGCCGGGGCCGTCGGCGTGCCGGGGCGACCCGCGCCGGAGCCCGGAACCGTACTGTCGGGCCCGCGGCCCTCAGGGGTTCAGGATCCGGTCGTCGCCACCGATCTCCGCGACGATCCTGCGGGCACGGACCTCATCGACGTCGATCCGCCCGCACACCATCCGCACCGCCTCCTCGCCCTGTCCCAGGGCGACCAGGTCCCGGACGCGCACACACAGCGGCAGCGGCAGTCCGTCGGGCTCCCGGGGCGCGGGAACGTACCCGCCCACCTGCGAGTACGACTCCACCGGCGGCCCAGGACCCGGGGGCTCCGCTGCCGTGGCTCTTTCATCCATACGGGCGGAGAGCCAGCGCAGCACGTAGGAGCCACCGCCGAGCACGAGGACGGACCCCGACAACGCGAACAACATGAACATCAAGCTCATATCGTGCGCCTACCCACGTTTCCGGCAGTACACATCCGCGGGCCGACACGTCGGAGGATCGTCCGGTGGCTAACAAGCCCTTGAAACGCCCCAGGCCCGCCCGGATGACCGGGCGGGCCTGGTGTCGGAGCCGCCTGTCGGAATCGAACCGACGACCTATTCATTACGAGTGAATCGCTCTGCCGACTGAGCTAAGGCGGCGCGACGCCGCGTGTCACACGCGGCGAAGCGGTCACCAGTCTAGCGCCTCCGCGGAGTGCCGGATACACACCCGCCGAATGCTCCCGTCAGGCGCAGGCCATCCCGTCCTCGGGCACGGCGAGGTCGATCAGGTAGGTGTCCACGATCTCGTCGACGCACTGGTCGCCCATCCGGTAGCCGGTGTGACCGTCACCGTCCCGGGTCACCAGGAAACCCGAGTCCAGCTGCTCGGCGAGCGCCTCGGACCACGCGTACGGGGTGGCCGAGTCCCGTGTGGTGCCCACCACCATGACGGGGTCGGCACCCGCACCGCTGAGCTCGGCGGTCGGGGCCACCGCCTCCTCCGGCCAGTACGCGCACGGCAGCGCGCCCCACGCCAGCGTGGGCCCGAAGATCGGCGACTCCTCACCGGCCTCGGCGGCGGCGTCGGCGTAGGCTCCGACGTCGCGCGGGCTGGCGGAGTCGGAGCAGTTCACCGCGATGAGCGCCGCGGTGGAGTTCTCGTAGGCGGCCGGGTCGTCACGCCCGTACAGGTCGTCGGCGAGCTGCATCAGCACGGTGCCGTCGCCGTTCTCCATTCCGGTGGTGAGGCCCTCGCGCACCCGCGACCACCGGTCCTCGGCGTACAGGGCGGAGAGCACGCCCAGCTCGGCGCGGGCCCGGTTGACCTCGCGGGCGTCCATGCTGTTGGACAGCGGTTCCTCGGCGGCGTCGGCCAGGAAACCGCTCAGGGTCTCGATACCGTCGTCCACGCTGTCACCGGACCCGCCCAGCGGGCACTCCGACCGGTCGAGGCAGTCCTCCACGAAGGACCGCAGGGCGGTCTCGAAGCCGGTCGCCTGCGCCACGCTGAGGTCGAGCTGCCCCTGGCCGGGGTCCACGGCGCCGTCGAGCACCAGGGCACGTACCCGGTCGGGGAACTGCTCGGCGTACTGGGCTCCGATGTGGGTGCCGTAGGAGGCGCCCAGGTAGGTGAGTTGCTCGTCGCCGACCAGGGCGCGCAGGATGTCCATGTCGCGGGCGACGTTGGCGGTGCCCATGTGCAGCATGAGCTCGGGGTCGTTGGCCTGGCAGGCCTCGACGAAGCCGCGGCTCTCCTCCTCCAGCTCCTCCAGCTCCGCATCGGTCACCTCGGCCATGTCGCCGTCGCCCTCGACGCTGTCCGTCCCCCCGAGGAACTCGTCGATGCCCTCGGCGTCCAGACAGGTCAGCGGTGAACTGCGCCCGACCCCGCGCGGGTCGAACCCGACCACGTCGAACTTCTCGCGCACCGCGTCGCTGACGATGTAGGGGGCGTGGTCGGCGAAGTCATACCCGGAGCCGCCCGGGCCGCCGGGGTTGACCAGTAGGGAGCCGAGGGCGTCGCCGCTCTTGGCGGGGAGCCGCTTGACCGCGATCTCGACGCGCTCGCCGTCGGGGGCGTCGTAGTCCAGGGGCACCTCATAGGTCGCGCACTCGGTACCGGGCGTGCCGCTGTCGCACTCGCCCCAGGCGAACTCCTGCTCGGAGAAGCCGGCCAGTCCGCCCGATGCCTCGGGGACGTCCCCCTCTCTCGGCGACTCCTCCTGGTCCGCCGTGCACGCCGTCGCCGACAGCACGACCCCGGCGAACACTGCCGCCCACGATCCCCGAACCCTCATCCCCACCGGCGTCCGCCCTCTCGCTTCCGGCCGACCATGGTCGGCGTGTGTCAACGCCGCACCATTCTCCACGAACGGCGCGGCCTCCGGGCCCGAGGGACCGTTTCCGGCGGTCACTCGGCTGCTCCAGGCCCCGCGCGGCCTGGCCCCCACGCCCTCTCGGCCCTTCGTGCCGCCGCGAACCCCGTGAGGCGGCGGGGCCGGGCGTACCGGCTATCCGGCCAGGAGGGCTGAGGTCATGGCCTCCATGGCGATCTGGGGATGCACGTTCGCGGCGATGCGCTCACGGCACTCCATGATGGCGTCGATCCGGCGCAGCGTGGACTCGGGTGTGCTGGCGCGCGCGACGCGCTCCAGGTCGCCGGAACGCTCGGCGGTGGACAGCTCCACCCGGGCCCCCAGCTGCAAGGTGAGCACGTCCCGGTAGAAAGCGGCCAGATCGAGCAGGGCCCGGTCGTAGGAGTCGCGCTTGGTCCGGGTCGCGCGGCGCTTCTGCCGCTCCTCCAGATCCTTCATCGCGCCCGCCGAGCCGCGCATCGCCTTGGCTACGCCCCTGCCCGTGGAACCCTCACCGAACGCGGCTTTGAGCTCTCCCTTCTCCTTCTCGTCGAGCGCCGTGGTGAGGGCCTTGGACTCCTCCTCGGCGATCTCGTAGAGCCGTGCCGCGTAGGTGACGCACGCGCCGAGCCCGTCGAGCCGGACCGGGATGGACAGCACTTCCTCCCGGCGTCTGCGCGCCTCGGGGTCGGTGGCCAGCTGCCGGGCCCGGTCGATCCGCCCGGCGGCGGCGGAGGCGGCCGAGCGGGCGGTGCCGGCGTCGATCCCGTCGCGCTGGACGAGGGCCTCCACCAGCTCCCGGGTGCTCGGTGCGGTCAGGGTGACCAGGCGGCAGCGGGAGCGGATGGTGACGAGCAGGTCCTCGGGTGTGGGCGTGCACAGCAGCCACACCGTGCGCGGGGAAGGCTCCTCCACCGCCTTGAGCAAGGCGTTGGAGGCGGCCTCGGTGGCACGGTCGGCGTCCTCGAACAGCACGATCCGAAACCGCCCGCCAGAGGGCTTGGAACCCGCGCGCAACACGAGGTCGCGGGTGGCGGCCACGCCGAAGCTCAGCCCGCTGGGCCGCACGTACAGCACGTCGGGGTGGGTCCCGGCGAGGGTCTGGTGGCAGGAGTCGCAGTGCCCGCAGCCGCCGTCGGCGCACTGGAGGGCCGCGGCGAAGGCCCGCGCGGCCTCCGAACGGCCGGAGCCGGGCGGACCGGTGAACAGCCAGGAGTGGGTCATCCCGGTGCCCCGCCCTCCGGCGACGAGGTCGGCGGCGCCGGCCACGGCCCGCTGGAACCGGCCCACCGCACCCTGCTGACCGACGAGGTCGTCGAAGACCGTCACTCTTCCCCCTGGGAACCACCGCTGTTGTCTGAACCTTCAGGATAGGAGCCGGCACCGACGCGCGGGCCGTTGTCCACAGGCCCGCTCCTCCGGCCCGGAGCGCCTTCGTGCCCTTCCAGGACGGAGTCGGCGTCGACGCGGACGTAGACGTCGGCCCCATCACCCTCAAGGCGCTGATGGCCCAGGAGGCCTGGTCCGGTCGGGCCCCGAGAGAGCACGGAAGGGCTCCCTCGGAGGGAACCCTTCCGTGCCGTGGGGCTCAGTCGTTCCTGATCACCGGGATCATGCCGGTGACCGCCTCCGAGCTGCTCGGGACCGGGTCGGGCAGCAGGGAGCGCACCCGGCGCTGGATCTGGCGGGTGATCTTCTCCTGCGGTTCGCGGGCGTCGAGCACCAGGTAGCGCTCGGGGGCGGCCCTGGCCAGATCCAGGAAGCCCTTGCGAACCCGGTTGTGGAACTCCACCGACTCTCCCTCGATGCGGTCGGCGGGGCCGCCCAGGCGGGACAGGCCGTCCTCGGGGCGCACGTCCAGCAGCACCGTCAGGTCCGGCACCAGGTCCTGTGTGGCCCAGTCGCTGATGTCGCGGACCTCGTCCACCGACAGGTCCCGGCCGGTGCCCTGGTAGGCGAGCAGCGAGTCCACGTAGCGGTCGCTGATGACGATCGCGCCGCGCCGCAGCGCGGGCAGGATCTCCTGCTCGACGTGGTCGGCCTTGTCGGCCGCGTACAGCAGCACCTCGGCACGCGAGGTGATGTGCGAGTTCTCCCGGTCCAGGAGCAGGCCGCGCAGGCGCATGCCGAGCTTGGTCGCGCCCGGCTGGCGGGTGCCGATCGTCTCGAAGCCCTGGTCGCGCAGCCACACCGTGAGATCGCGCACCTGGGTGGACTTGCCCGCGCCCTCGCCGCCCTCGATGACGATGAACGCGCCGGGGGGCTTGGCCTCCTCGCTCCCCTCCTCCCTGATCGCGACACCGCGCAGCGCCGCGGCCAGTTCGGGAAGCAGGCCGGGACCGGCCTCGGGGTCGTCCTTGCGGTTCATCTGGCGGTAGCAGACCAGGGCCACGACGACGGCGAGCAGCCCGGAGGCCATCAGTACGACACCGCTGCCGCGCAGGTCGTAGGTGAGCGGGCCTATCGGGACCTCGTAGCTGCCGATGAGTCCGGCCGCCAGGGGGGCGAGCGCGGTGGCACCCACCAGGACGATACGGGCGGCACCGTGCAGGAAGGCGAAGGTGCGGCCGCGGTACTCGTCCTCGACCTCGTGGCCGAGCATGGTCAGGCCGATCACCCAGGCGATACCGGCGCCCACCCCGAGCAGGGCGGTGAGGAGGGCGGTGAAGACCATGTCGGCGACGGCCCCCGCGAACAGCAGGGCCAGACCGGCCAGGGCGATACTCAGGCCGAACAGGCGGCTGCGGCTGAACTGCTTGAGGACGCGGGGCCCGGCGAGCATGCCCAGAGCCATTCCCGCGAAGACCGCCGCGAAGACCATGCCGAAGCCCGCGTTGCCCGCGCCCAGGCCCTCGACGTGGATGCGGCCGACGCCGATGACGGCGCCCCCGGCGGCGAAGGCACCGAGCATGCCCAGGATCAGGCCGCGTACGAGCGGCGTGCCGCCCGCGTAGCGCCAGCCGGTCCACACCGAACGCAGGATGCCGCTGTCGCGGGTGTGGCTCTCGCTGTCCTTGGACGGCCTGTGCTTGGGAATCGGCAGTCCGGCGATGACGATCGCCGCGACGAGGAAGGTGAGGCCGTTGAGGTAGAGGGCGACGTCCGCCTCGGGGCTGGCCATCGAGGGCAGCAGCGCGCCGAGCACGTTGCTGACGGAGGCGAGCGCGGCGAACAGCAGCGCAGCCACGGGGGCGGTGCCGTAGGTGGTGAGCAGGCTCAGCTGGTTGGCCTGCTCCAACAGTTTGCGCGGCACCAGGTTGGGAACCGTGGCGTCCTTGGCCGACGCCCAGAACAGGGCGACGATCTCGGCCAGGAAGTTGGCGATGAGCAGCCACTCCAGCGCGAAACCGGGGAGGAAGAGGCCCATGAGGGGGATGGAGACGTACAGGACACCGCGCAGGAGCTCCCCGACCACCATCGTCCACTTGCGGTCGAGGCGGTCGGCGACCACCCCGGCCAGCGGGCTCAGCAGGATCGACGGGGCGAGCTTGATCACCACGACGCCGCTGACGGCCAGGTACTGGACGAGCTGGGAGCTGTCAGCGGTGAAGACCGCCGCCAGGGACATCAGGGCCAGCAGGCTCAGCCAGTCACCCAGGCTGGAGAGGGAAAGCGAGATCCACAGCCTTCGGAAGGGTGTGATCGCAAGGACGTTGCGCGCCTCGTCCGGCGCTCCCAGTGGTGCAGATCTGCTCATAGCGCTCAAGATTATCGGTGAGGGGGAGGGGGAATGACGGATCGTTGGTCCGCCCCGGATTCGGTGGATACCGTTGGGGCCACACACGTTCCCGCATCCCCATCAGTCCCACCAAGCCTAGTACGGAAGGTGCCTCCCGAACAGAGGTGAGAGCATGCTCACCCGGGGTGAACACCGACGGAGGTGCTCACCCGGACATCCCTGTCGGGAGGTGCCCGGGTGAGCCTACGGGTGAAGAGGACCAGCGGCGAATCCCCGCGGGCCCGGACCGCCGCGCGCTGCCGGCCCGGCTACTCCTCGGTGGAGGACTTGGGCGTACCGGTCTTCTTGGCCGGGGCCTTCTTGGCGGCCGTCTTCGTGGTGGCCGCCTTCTTGGCGGTGGTCCCGGTCGCCTTCTTGTCGGTGGTCTTCTTGGCGGTGGTCTTCTTCGCCGCGGTCTTCTTGGCGGCCGGCTTCTTCTTGGCGGGGGCCTTGGCCCGCCGCTCGGCCAGCAGCTCGGCGGCCCGGCCGTCGGTGACCGAATCGACCTCGTCACCCTTGCGCAGGGAGGCGTTGATCTCCCCGTCGGTGACGTAGGGGCCGAACCGGCCGTCCTTGATCACCATCTTGGCGCCCGACTCCGGATCCTCGCCCAGCTCGCGCAGTGGCGGGGCGGCGGCACGGCGTCCGCGCTGCTTGGGCTGGGCGAACAGCGCCTCGGCCTCCGCCAGGGTGACCGTGAAGATCTGCTCCTCGGTCTCCAGGGAACGGCTGTCGGTGCCCTTCTTCAGGTAGGGCCCGAACCGTCCGTTCTGCGCGGTGACGTCCTCACCGTCGAGCTGGCCGACCACGCGGGGCAGCGACAGCAGGCGCAGCGCGTCGTCCAGGGTGATGGTGTCCAGACTCATCGACTTCAGCAGCGAGCTGGTGCGCGGCTTGGGCTTGGCCTTCGCCTTGCCCTTGGGCTTGGTCCCGCCCTCGGCCGCCTCCTCCGGGTCCTCGATCACCTCGGTAACGTAGGGACCGAACCGCCCGGACTTGGCCACGATCATGCGTCCGGTCCCGGGATCGGTGCCCAACTCGCGGTCGCCGCTGGGCTGGGCGATCAGCTCCTCGGCCTTCTCCTTGGTCAGCTCGTCCGGGGCCAGGTCCTCGGGCACGTTCACCCGCACGCCGTCCTGGTCCAGGTAGGGGCCGTATCGTCCCACCCGCAGCACGATGCCGGTGCCTGGCAGCGGCAGGGAGCTGATCTCCTTGGGATCGATGTCGGAGAGCTGGTCGCCCACAAGCTCCTTCAGCCCGGTCTCCCGCCGCCCCTCGGTGTCCTCTCCACCGAAGTAGAAGCGGCGCAGCCACGGCAGGCTCTCGGCCTCGCCCCGGGCGATGTCGTCGAGCACGTCCTCCAGGCGCGCGGTGAACTCGTAGTCCACCAGGTTGCCGAAGTGCCGCTCCAACAGCTGCACCACGGCGAAGGCCAGGAAGGACGGCACGAGCGCCGTGCCCTTCTTGAACACGTAGCCGCGGTCCAGGATGGTGCCGATGATCGAGGCATAGGTGGAGGGACGGCCGATCTCCCGCTCCTCCAGCTCCTTGACCAGGGTGGCCTCGGTGTAGCGCGCGGGCGGCCGGGTGCTGTGCCCCTCGGCCTCCAGGCTCTGCGCCTTGAGCGGGTCGCCCTCGGACATCACGGGCAGACGGCGCTCGCGGTCGTCCAGGTCGGCGGCCGGGTCGTCGGAGCCCTCCACGTAGGCCTTGAGGAAGCCGTGGAAGGTGATGGTCTTGCCGGTCGCGCTGAACTCGGCGACCTCGCCGTCGGAGGAGGTGCCCTCGATCCGCACCGTGACGGACTCACCGACCGCGTCCTTCATCTGGGAGGCGACGGTGCGCTTCCAGACCAGCTCGTAGAGCCGGAACTCCGGGCCGGACAGGCCGGTGGAGGAAGGGGTGCGGAAGGTGTCTCCGGTCGGCCGGATCGCCTCGTGCGCCTCCTGCGCGTTCTTGACCTTCTTGGCGTACACCCGCGGTTTGTCGGGCAGATAGTCGCCGCCGTACAGGCTGCGCGCCTGGGAGCGGGCGGCTTGGATGGCGCTGTCCGACAGCGTGGTGCTGTCGGTACGCATGTAGGTGATGTAACCGTTCTCGTACAGCCGCTGAGCGACCTGCATGGTCTGCTTGGCGGACAGGCCGAGCTTGCGCGAGGCCTCCTGCTGGAGGGTGGTGGTACGGAACGGCGCGTAGGGCGAGCGGCGGTAGGGCTTGCGCTCCACCGAGCTGACCGAGAAGCCCGCGCCGGTCAGGCGCTCAGCCAGGCCGCGCGCCGCGGCCTCGTCCAACTGGCGGACACGGCGGTCGGAGCGCAACGCGCCCTGCGAGGTGAAGTCACGGCCGACGGCGACGCGGGTGCCGTCCACCGAGACCAGGGTGGCGGGGAAGGCCGCGGGGGCCTCGGCGCCGGTGGCGTCGAAGGCCGCCTTGATGTCCCAGTACTCGGCGGAGGTGAACGCCATGCGCTCGCGCTCGCGCTCGACCACCAGGCGGGTGGCCACGGACTGCACACGGCCCGCCGAGAGTTTCGGCATGACCTTCTTCCACAGCACGGGCGAGACCTCGTAGCCGTAGAGGCGGTCCAGGATGCGCCGGGTCTCCTGGGCGTTGACCAGGCGGGTGTTGAGGTCGCGCGTGTTGTGGGCCGCACGCTGGATGGCGTCCTTGGTGATCTCGTTGAACACCATGCGGCTGACGGGGATCTTGGGCTTGAGCTCCTCCATCAGGTGCCAGGCGATCGCCTCGCCCTCGCGGTCCTCATCCGTGGCGAGGAGGAGTTCGTCGGCCTCCGCCATAAGCTCCTTGAGCTTCTTGACGTGCGCCTTCTTGTCGCTGTTGACGACGTAGAGCGGCTCGAAGTCGCCTTCGACGTCCACGCCGAGCCGTGCCCAGGCCTGCCCCTTGTACTTGGCGGGGACCTCGGCGGCCTTGTTGGGCAGGTCACGGATGTGGCCGATGCTGGACTCCACGACGTAGCCGCGCCCCAGATAACCGGCGATGGTCTTCGCCTTGGCTGGTGACTCGACGATGACGAGGGCGGTACCCGCCCCCTCCCGTCCACTGTCCTTCGAGCCGTTCTTGCCGGCGCTGCCCTTCGTGGGTGGCACGCTCTTCCCCTACGTCTAGCCTTCGTGATCTATCCGGCCGCGGTACGTCGGTGTCCCGTGGGAACCGACAGGAACCGAAACTCCAGGCACTCCCCCGTCGGTGAGCGGGTGGGACTCCCACCTCTCGCGGGTGAGGGTTCCGTCGCCCTGAGTAGAAACCCGGCTCTCACCCACCGGCATCCGCAGAATAAGCGCTTCCCGCACCGGTACCGATCCGTAGCGTACGTGAGCCGTCCCGGCAACGCGCGCCGATTGGCGGTCACCGGCTCTGACGAGCACCCATAACGCCCTCCGAAAGTGACTTCGGCCACATTTGCCTGTGGCCGAGCGCCTACTCCCCCAGAATGCGGCGAGTCCTCCCGGATATTCCCGGGAGGACTCGGCTCGCGTCCTGGGCTGGCGGCCCTCACCCCACACTCCCCGCAGTCCACCGCGTTCCTTACGGAACGGAGAATGCGAAGGCGAGCGGTCCAGCCCAGTCGACGCGCACGGCACTCGAAGTGCCGGTGTGGAAATCCCGCCCCGGGCCACCGCCGCCCTGTGGTGTTCGGCACCTCGCAGTCCACCGCGTTCCTCACGGAACGAGGCGCCGTACCCCCAAGGCCGCGCGGTCACCCGCGGACACGATCCCCTGTTCGGTCGCTACAGGCCCGCGCCCGCGGCGCCGAGCACCTGGCTGACCGGGTCGGCCCCGTCCGAGGCCTCGGGCAGCTGGTCAGCCTGCTCCGGGGCGTGCTCCTCGACGGCCTGCCTGGTGGTCTCGCTCACCTCGTAGGTGGCGGGCAGCATCTCCGAGACCGGGACCTCGGGCAGGTCACTCACGAGGGGCACGGAGTCCAGCGCGCCGGTCTGGTGCTCGGTGGCGCTCTGATGCACGACCGCGGAGCCGTCGCCGGTGCTGCTGGCACCGGCCATGCCCGCGACCGCGCCGACGGCGTTGCCCGAGACGTTCACCGGGACGTCACCGTCCACGACCAGCTGGTTGCCGCCGACCGCGGAGCCGTTTCCGGATGTCGCGACGTGCTTCGCGTCCTCCTTGACCAGGGCGCCGCTGTCGGTCGAGGCCGCACCGGCCACGCCGCCGACGGCGCCGACCGCGTTGCCCGCGACGTTCACCGGCACGTCCAGGTCCACGACGGCCTGGTTGCCGCCCAGGAGCGAGCCGTTGCCCGAGGTGGCGACGGACTGGTGTCCGTGCCCGTGCCCGCCGGACTGGTGCTCGCGCGGAGCCGACTGGTGCAGCACGCCCGCGTCCACGCCGGAGGTGTCGGGCACCGGCAGCACGCTGGCGTTACGGGTGGCCTCGTCCACCAGGTCCATGGCCGTGTACTCGGCGGGAGCGGAGTGGTGGTGGCGGTGGTGGTGACCGTGGGTCTCCTTCACCACAGCACCGGTGTCGGTGGCCGCGGCGCCCGCGATACCGCCCACCGCGCCGACCGCGTTGCCCGCGACGTTGACCGGAACCTCGGCGTCCACGACCAGCTGGTTGCCGCCCAGGAGCGAACCGTTGCCCGAGGTGGCGACATCCGGGCTGTGGTGGTCGTGGCGGATCACGGAGGCGCCGTCGCCGGTGCTGCTGGCACCGGCTGTGCCCAGCACGGCACCGACGGCGTTGCCCGAGACGTTCACGGGGATGTCACCGTTCACGACGGCCTGGTTGCCGCCGAGGAGCGAGCCGTTTCCGCTGCTCGCGACGTCGCTGTCGGCGAAGGCCACGCCGCTGCCCAGCGCGACGAAGCCCGCCGTCAGCAGCACGGTCTTCGCTGAGGTGCTGGCCCACTTGTGCATGTGGGAAGTCCTTTCGGAGAGTCTTGATGAGAAGGTGTGTGCTTGGGCCACAGGCCGTTCCACGCCCCTGGATTGGGTGTGGGCCCTCGGCCACGGCCGGGGATCATCCGGTCGGCCTCGCACCTGGGCGGTGCGTGTCACCGGTTCTGGAGAGCGCGCCGCGATCCCGCTCCGCTGGTTGCGGACGGACGCGCGCGCTCCGTCGGTCAGCTCCGCCCCGGGGGCGGCGGCTGACGTGAACCCCGCGCACATGGCCTTGGCCGGTGCTACGGGACTCGCGTCAGCCCCCGGGCCGCGAGCGGCCCGGGAGGCCGACCTCAGGCTCGGGCGCGGCGGCGCTTACCGAAGAAGACCAGTCCGACACCGGCCGCGACCGCTGCGACGGCGGTGGCCAGCAGCCCGGACAGGGCGCTGCCGTTGGTTCCGGTGAGGGCGAGCTCGGGAGCCGGGGCGCCCTCGTCCGTGACGGACGACCCCTCCGGCGGAACTCCGCCCCCGCCGGGGGTCTCACCGCTACCGGGGTAGTCCTCCTCGGGCGTCTCCTCGTCCCCCGGGTACCCGGGCTCCTCAGGGTCCTTCGGGTCCTCGGGGTCCTTCGGGTCCTCGGGGTCCTTCGGGTCCTCGGGGTCCTTCGGGTCCTCGGGGTCCTTCGGGTCCTTGGGCTCCTCAGGGTCCTTGGGCTCCTCGGGGTCCTTCGGGTCCTCGGGGTCCTTCGGGTCCTTCGGGTCCTTCGGGTCCTCGGGGTGGTCCGTGACCGTTGCCCCGCTGTCGACGCAGTTGGCACCGGCCAGGCCGAGCACGGCGATGGCGTTACCGCAGATGTTGACGGGGATGTCACCGTCCAGGACCAGCTGGTTTCCACCACCAATGGAACCGTTTCCGCTGGTCATGGTGTCAGCGTGGGCGATTCCACCGGTGGTGGCGAGGAATCCCGCGGCCACCAGTGCGGCGATCCGGGCGTGCGTGTCGTAGGTCATCGCGTGTCCTTTGGTCAGCGAGAAGTGAAGCCAGCCAGCTGCTCGTGGACCGCGGAAGGAGAGCTTCGTGCTCCGGGGATGCCCGGAAGAAGGCGCGCCCGCCGGTTCGGCGAGGCGGCTGCGCGCAGGGGCGCACGGACCGGCCGCGGTCAGACGATGCGGCTAGTCAGGCGCGAAGGAGGGGTCGTCCGCGGCGTCGCGGACGACCAGGGTGGGGTCGCCGGGAAGGGCGACCCGCTGAACCCGGGGAGCCAGGTGGTCGGCCCGGGCCATGAGGAACCCGGCAGCACCGGGCACGGGGAAGAACGGGGCGGCGGCGCCGGTGGCGTCCGTCCCGGCCGGGTGGTGCGCTCCGCCCGCGATGAGGTGGATGCGCTCCCCGGGTGCGTCGTCCGGGTCCTGTTCGGCGGCCTCGGCGACTGCCGATCGCCACACGGCCGGGTCCACTGGTGTGTGGGCGGCCGTACCGGCGCCGGTACGCTCCCGCTCCGCGCCACGACCGTGGTCGTCGGCGTCAGAGGTGCGCTCGTCCGTGGAACCGGACGGGTTCACGGCGGGTTCGTCGGAGGTGCCGAGGATCGGCAGGTCGAGCGGCGCCGTGGTGTTGACGGCGTCGTCGATCCGGCCGTGGACGGCGCGTGTGGAGTCGGTCAGTCCTTCGGTGACCGTGTCCACGAGACGGCTGTCGCGCAGCGACCCGTCGGTGGACTCCACGACGTCGTGGCCCCTGCGGGCTAGGCCACCGACGATGTCGCCCGCGCCGCGGGCGGTGTCATCGACGGTCCGGGTGGTGTCCCTGACCGCGTTGTTGGCGGCGGTGCCGGTCCTGGTCTCGTCGAGCGCCGAGGTGACACCGGTCTCGTGCAGGGCGTTGGCTGGAAGCGCGGCGGCCTGGGGCACGACAGTGTCGGTGAGCGACTCGGTGGTGGAGGCGGCACTGGCCGTGGTGTCGGAGAGGCGCGCGTCGCGCGTCTCCCGAACCGCGGCCTGTCCGGCGCGCTCGGCGCTGTCGCCGACCTCCATGACCCGGTCGACCAGGCCGCCGGGCTCGGGGGCGGCCTCACCATGGGCGACACCGATCCCCCCGGCCAGCCATGCGACGGCGACGATGCCGGACAGGAGCAGCAGCCGAGCGTAGGCACTCTGGGACACGCAGGCAGCGCGACTGTTGAACAGCCACTCCTGACCCGCGAGCACCATGGATGCCCCCTCGCTTCGCTACTGCTGGACGGTCCCGTGCGGCGGTTCCGCCACGGCCGTACGGCGGTGCCGGGAGTTCCGCGCCCGCAGAGGCGAGCGAGGAACCACGGCACCGTCGAACTCACAGCAACACTAACATCACGTTCGGTGATCAAGGGTCAGATCAGTGAACCGCGCCGAGAACTTTCTCGGCACGGTTCACCAGGAGGACGTCACAAAACGATTCGAGGTCAGCTCAACCCGACGAAACGGTCCAGGACACGGACGCCGAACTGGAGGCCGTCCACGGGGACCCGCTCGTCCACCCCGTGGAACATGCCCGCGAAGTCCAGCTCCGGGGGAAGCCGCAGAGGGGCGAAGCCGTAGTTGCGCACACCGAGGCGGGAGAAGCTCTTCGCGTCCGTGCCGCCGGAGAGGCAGTAGGGGACGGCCTTGGCCCCCGGGTCCTCGGCCAGCAGGGACTCCGACATGGCGTTGACCAGGCCGCCGTCGAAGGAGGTCTCCACCGCGGGCAGGTGGTGAATGAACTCGCGGCTGACCTTGGGGCCCAGGAGGCGATCGATCTCGGCGAAGTACTCGTCCTCGGTGCCCGGCAGGAAGCGGCCGTCCACCTGGGCGGTGGCCTCTCCCGGAATGACGTTGGCCTTGTAGCCGCCGCCCAGCACCGTGGGGTTGAGGGTGTTGCGCAGGGTGGCGCCGATCATGCGGGCGATGGGACCCAGGCGTGCGACCGTGGCATCGACGTCCTTCTCGTCGAAGGGGATGCCGAACTCCTCACATATCTCCTCCAGGAAGGTCCGTACCGTCGGGGTGAGCTGCACGGGGAACCGGTGCTCGCCGAGCCTGGCCACGGCCGCGGCCAGCTCGGTGACGGCGTTGTCGGTGCTGACCATCGAGCCGTGCCCGGCGGTGCCGCGCGCGGTCAGCTTCATCCAGGCGATGCCCTTCTCAGCGGTCTCCACCAGATAGAGGCGACGGTTCTCCTTGACCGTGAACGAGAAGCCGCCGACCTCACTGATCGCCGAGTCGCAGTCGGCGAACAGCTCGGGGTGCTCGTCCGCCAGGTACTGGGCACCCCAGGTGCCCCCGGCCTCCTCGTCAGCGAGGAAGGCCAGCACGATGTCGCGCGGGGGACGGCGCCCCTCCCGCAGGCGCTGGCGCAGCATCGCCAGAACCATCGCGTTCATGTTCTTCATGTCGATCGCGCCGCGCCCCCACACGCAGCCGTCGGCGACCTCTCCCGCGAAGGGGTGGTGGGTCCAGTCCTCCGGGGCCGCCGGGACGACGTCCAGGTGGCCGTGGATGAGGAGAGGGGGGCGGCTGGAGTCCTCCCCCGCGATCCTCGCCACGACGTTGCTGCGCCCCGGGTGCTTCTCGTAGATCTTCGACTCGACGCCGACCTCGTCGAGCTTGGCCGCCACGTACTCGGCCGCCTTGCGCTCACCGGGCCCCGAATGGTCACCGTAGTTGGAGGTGTCGAACTCGATGAGCTCCCGGCACAGGTCGACCACCTCCACCTCGGCCGCGCTCAGGTCCTTGTCCGGTTCTGCCATCTGACGCTCCCGTCCAGCCACACCTTCTGCCCTACTGTCCAACTCGACCCTGCCACGGTCCGCTCCGACGGGAAACCTGGTTCGGGCCGCCCCAGACCTTTGCTATGGTTGATCTGTCCGGAGCGAGAGCGCCGGATGTACCCGGTCCGGGTGGCGGAATAGGTAGACGCGCTAGCTTGAGGTGCTAGTGGCCGTTAAGGCTGTGGGGGTTCAAGTCCCCCCTCGGACACGAACCCTTCCCCCGCGGGAAGCGTTGAACTTGCGGTGCGGGTCGAGTCGAATCTCGGCCCGCACTTTGTTTTGCACCGGGTGGTAGCGCATCCGCGGGCCCGGGTCCTGGTTACGACTCGACCTCGCCCCGTGGCTCGGCCTCACCGAGCACTCTGGCATGTCGCCCAGGTCGTCAACCATCCTCATGGCTTCGTCCCTACCGGCCTTCCTCGGCGTCCGCTCCACACGGTGCAGCCTGACCTCAGCAGCCGACCCCTCAGCCTCAGTCTCATTCATCCACTGCGTGACCTCTCCAGGATCGGCACCAGCCTCCAGCACAGTGCTGTCTGAGCCTGCGATCGCACTCGGACACCGTCTGTCGAAGTTCAGCGACCTCACGAGCTCTCCGGGTGTCCTGTCCCGCGTCCTCCTCCACGAGTGCGTCCGCCGTCGCTGCGATCCGGCTCGGGGAGGACTCGGCGGCGATCCACTCGTCCAATGCCGGAACCACATCCACCTCCGGCAGGCAGACGTCACGCGGGTGGTGGAGCCTGTCGGCCAACGCGCACTCCTCCGGGAACCGGCAGCGGTAGTAGGCCTCACCGTGGGACCACCGCCCCTGCATCCTGCGACCGCACAGGCAGCACCCGGCAGCGCCCCGGAACAAGTAGGGGTTCCGGGTGCTTTGCGTCTTGTGCTCCCCTCCCGGTATCCGCCCACGCGAGCCCATCAGCGCCTTCGCCTGCGTGAAGCCCTCAGGAGTGACCGGCGAATCATGGACCTGTTCCCGGGACCACACCCACGCATCGTCTCCGTTCCACCGAACCAGGGTGCGATGGCCGAGCTGGACGCCTGGAGGCCGCGTGAGCCTTGAGCAGGCGTTGCCGGGTGCCCGGAGCTGGTCGGTGCGCGGCAATCCAAGGTCGGGATCGGTGACCCACCCGTTGGGCGGGCCCATCATCCACTCGACCAGGACGGCACTCAGCCGAGGCTGTCTCCGGGTACCGACCTCGGTGGTCGGGGCGCCGCTCTGCCGAACACCTCCCCCACCGCCGGATGGCGGGATCGTACTCGCCTCTTGCGTACGCGAACGGCACCGCCCCGTTCACGGATGCGTGGTGTGGCCGCCGGCGTGCGTACCGATGACCGCGGAGGCCAGTGTGGGGCGGATGGCAGTGCGGGGCGGGTGGCACGGCACATCGGACACCCGCACCCGGCGTCCGCGCCGCGTACGCCGTGCACGCCCAACAGGTTGCCCAGTCGACGTGAACAGTGGCTGGGATGCGTGCGGCCAGGTGGGTGCGCTGGCGGGCATTCTCTGCCCGGCGGCTCCGGCGCACCAGTCGGGAGAGTGCCGTCAGGCCGGACACCGGGATCTAAGGCGGACGCGCTCCGGGAGGTGAAACCCCGATCACCTCCACCGACCTTGATCGATGACGCCGCGTTCGATGCGTGTTTGGATCTTCGCTCACTCATACTCACCGCCGCCGCCATCGCACGCCGCGCCCTGCCACGACCGATGAGTGATGCCGGTCCCGTCCATGGCCGAGCCCGATCCACCGGGGCAGTGGACGTTCGCTGCCCCCTGGCCGGTCGGAGCGGTTTCGCTAATGGAGTTCACGCAGGATCACCTCGACCAGGACGTCGATGTCTGCGGCGACCATCGGTTCACCGGTCATGCCGAGCCGGTGGAGCAGTGCTCCGACCGTGACGTCGATGAAGAACAGGACTCGCTGTTCGGGTTCTCCCAGCGCATCTTGGAGCGCGATCCGATAGGGGTCTTGCAGCCGGCTGGACAGGATCCGGCGTAGGGCCGGGTCGTTGATGGCGTCGGTGAACACGCCAGCGAACGCCGCGCCGACCCCGGGCTCACCGATTTTCGCCGCAACCCAGCGAATCGCCGATGCCATGAGCTCCTGTCGGCCATCCCCTCCCAGCGGCACTGGGCCGAATGTGTCGACGAGGCAAGCGGTGACCAGCTCTCCCTTGGAAGGCCAGCGACGGTAGATCGTGGTCTTGGCGACACCGGCTGCGGCGGCGATGCGATCGACCGTGGCGCGCGTATAACCGAGTTCGTCGATAGTGCTCAAGGTAGCCGCGAAGACCGCGGCATCGACGCTGGCACGAGGCCGACCGGGCGGTCGGGCCGATGAGGGCGCTGAGGTCATGGACACACCATATCTTGTTTCGCTACACTTAGTATCGATACTGAAGGTAGCGAAAAGAAACGAGATGAGGCCGGTACATGGGCAAGACGACCACCACAGCACAGCGGCCCGCGCCGGGTATCCGTCTCCTGAGTCCGCTGCTGAGCAGGGAGCCTGACTGGTCGGCCATGACATCTGAAGTACTGGCCGCCTTCTGTGAGGCAGAGAACCGCAAACGGACCTCGTCGCTGATCAGGCTGATCGCGGGGTTCCCCGATCGTGGAGCCACTATCGCCTGGCAGCAGGTGGCACTGGACGACCGGGTGCTGCCTGTGCGGATCTACCGCCCCTCACACGGGCGCGGCCAGAAGGACGGCTCGGCGCCACTACCACTCGTGCTGCACGTGCACGGCGGCGGATTCGTCGGCACCGCCGCCCAGAGCGACTGGATCAACAGCCACCTCGCCGCACGACTGCCGGCCGTGGTCATCTCGGTTGATCACCGCCTCCTGACTCACCAGATCCCGTTGTCGGCGGCCGTTGATGACGGCTGGGACGTATTGCAGCATCTGGTCCAGCGGGCGGCGCGGTGGGGAATCGATCCGGACCGCATCGCGGTCTTCGGGGAAAGCGCCGGTGCGATGGTCGCTGCCCTGACCGCGATCCGAGCCAGAGAATCCGGTCTGGGTCTGCGGGCTCAGATCTTGGTCAACCCGTGTGTCGATCTGACCGCGACGGCCTTCGACTACCCCTCGATCACCGAACATGCCAAGAGCCCGACCCTCACCGTGACCCAGATCGAGTTCTTCCGCCGTTTGGCCGTCCCTGGAGGCGCCGATCCGCGCACGGTGTCACCCTTGTATGCCGGGGACCACCGTGGTCTGGCCCCGGCCCTCGTGGTGGTTCCGACCCTCGACCCCCTGGCCGACCACGGACGGGCCTACGCCGAAGGACTACTCCAGGCTGGAACCACCGCTCGATTGAGCGAACACCCCGGCGCGGTACACGCCTTCCTCAGCCTGCCCCGCCTGGTCCCCCAAGCCAAGGCCGCGCGCGTCCACATCACTGACTGCCTCGAAGAGCACCTCACACCATGACGGGTGCCAAGGCACTGTCGTGTGCTTCATGTCCAAGGATGTACACGGCCGGGGCAGACCCTACTCATGGCTCGTGAGTGTTTCGCGGACCAAGCATGCATCCCGGCGCCCCCATGCCTTCCGCGGAACACAGGCCGGCTGCATACCGCACTGCTTCGGGCCGGACCACCCGTGCCCCGGACGCAACCGCGAACAGGCATCGGTCCATAACTCCAGGGGGCGCCCGGGAGCCCTGGTCGACAGCCAGGAGGTTGTGCCCGGGCGGTTTCGCGGCCGAGCCGCCCGGGAAGACCGCCCTCCTCGCGCCAGACGGCGGACCGTCCGACCGGTCGCGGCTCGTCCGGCACCGGGGAAAGCGCCGTGCGCGGAGGCCGTCCGTGCTGTTCCCGCGGCGGTGCGGGGACTCAGGTCAACGGCGTTACCGACGTGTGGGTGAACGCGGACCCCCAAAGGTCGCAGGACGACTTCCTACTCGGGGCAGAAGACTGGCCACCCTGAATCGCGCGATTCTGGGGCCACCCATGACAGGCGTGTCCACGGTGCCGCCTGATGTCATCAATCCCCAGGAGTAGTTCGTGTTTGCGACCAGTCCGACCCCCCGGGCACACCGCCCACGGCGCGGGCGCCGACGCCCTCTCGCCGTACTCGCCGCAGCGGGCGCCATCGCGGTCCTCGCGGCCGGCTGCACCGGGGCCGCCGGGTCGGATCCCGCCCCCGCGCCGAAGCCCCACAACCCGGAGGCCACCGACGCGGCCCTCACGGAGCAGGACGTCAACGCCTGGCTCGACGGGATGCTGCCCGCCTACCTGAACGAGGCCCAGATCGCCGGGGCGGCCGTGAGCGTCGTCGCCGACGGCGAGCTTCTCACCGCACGCGGGTACGGCTACTCCGATGTCGAGGCGCGGGAGCCGGTCGACCCCGAGGAAACGCTCTTCCGTATCGCTTCGGTGTCGAAGACGTTCACCGCGACCGCCGTGATGCAGCTGGTCGAGGAGGACCGGCTCGACCTGGACACCGACGTGGACGAGTACCTCGACTTCGAGGTCGAGAAGTCGTTCGACGAGGACCTCACCCTTCGCCACCTGCTGTCGCACACGGGCGGGTTCGAGGAGCGGGTCGCCAACGCGATGCTCCCCGACGGCGAGGAGGTGGACCTGCGCGAGGTCGTCGTCAACGACCCGCCGGAGCAGGTCTACGAACCGGGAACGACACCCGCCTACTCCAACTACGGCATCGCGCTCGCCGGCTACGTCGTCGAGGCCACCAGCGGAGTCCCGTTCCCGGAGTACCTCGACCAGCACGTGCTCGCACCGGCCGGGATGGAGTCGTCCACCTTCGAGCAACCGCTGCCGGAGGGGCTGGAGTCCCGGCTCTCGGAGGGCTACGCCACCGACGAGGACCCGCCGATCGAGCGGTTCGAGACCGTCTCCGACTCCCCGGCGGGTGCGCTGACCGCGTCGGCGACCGACATGGCCGGATTCATGCGCGTGCACATGGAGGCGTCCGGAGGCGCCGGTGTGCTGGAGCCCGAGACGATCTCCCAGATGCACGAGCCGGCTCTGGGCGAAGAGAGCCTCGGCGGGCTCGCCAACGGCGGACAGATGACCCTCGGGTTCTTCTCGGAGGAGCGCAACGGCAACCGGATCGTCAGCCACGGCGGGGACACAGACGTGTTCCACTCCGAGATGCAGATCTACCCCGAGGAGAACGCGGGGATCTTCGTCACCATGAACAGCAGCGGGATCTCGGGGATCGTCGCCCAGAACCTGCGTGTCACCCTGGCGGAGGGGTTCGCCGACCGCTACTTCCCCGGCGAGCAGGCTGACGGCGGAGAGGCCGAGTCCACCGCGTCGGAGCACGCCGCGATGCTTGAGGGAACCTACTCGGCTTCCCGGGAGATCCACAGCAACTTCCTCGCGGCCATGTACGCCGTGGACAAAACGCAGATCACGGCGACAGAAGAGGGAACGATCGTCCTGACGAGCCCCGAGACCGGGCAGCCGACGGAGTACATGGAGGTCGATCCCTGGCTGTGGCGCGAGGTCGGCGGGCACCGCACACTGGCGGCGGACGTGGTCGACGGCGGGGTCAGGGCGATCGGAACCACGGCCTTCACCTTCCTGCCCGAGGGCGAGGAGGCCCCGGCCTCGGTGCTCCTTCCGATCGCCGCCGTCTCAGGGGTGATCATCGTGGTCGCCGTCATTTCGTGGATCGTCGGGCCCGTCGTCCGCTGGAGGATGGCACTGCCCCGGCGCGGCAAGGCCGGGCGTTGGGCACGGGTACTGACCCGGGCCGCCGTTGTGGCCACCGTGCTCGGTTTCGCCGGTTGGGCGTTCGCCGTCCAGGTGGCCTTGGCCTTCGAGCCGGTCTCCTTCCCCATGTTGAAGGGCTTCCAGGTCGTCCAGGGCCTGGGCCTGATCGGGGTCATCCCGGCAGGGGTGGTCGTCTACGACAACATCCGGCGCAAGGAGAGCGTGGACCGCGTCATCGGCAGCGTGCTCGTCCTGCTGGCGCTGATGGGCACCGGTACGATCGCTGCCATGTTCGGGATGGTCGTCGGCAGTGTGACGTTCTGAGTCCCCGGCGGGGCACCGACACGGGTCTGGTGCCCCGCCCGCGCTGCTTCCGTCCCTTCCTGGGCGTTCGCCGCACTCGCCTCGATCCCCATCCGCCTCTCGGCCGTGGTCCTCGCAGGGGCCGAGGGGAAGCCGTTCGCGCCCGAAGAGGACCGCCGCCGGCTCAGCCGCGTGGGCCCCGCATGCGCCGACGGCGGCCGGGTCCGTGACCAGCTCCGCGCGCACGGCCGAGAGGCTGCGCCGGAGCACGCGGCCCCGTCAGGGCACGGACGTAGGATTCGGGCATGGACGGCCACGCGGACACCCTGGCCCTCAGACCGGGGATCGGCGGCATCGCCGAGGTGTTCCACACCCATCTCCGCCACCACGCGTACCCGATGCACACGCACCGGTCCTGGACCCTGCTCATCATCGACTCCGGCACCGTCCGCTACGACCTGGGGCGGCACGAGCACGGGGCGCTCGACCGGACGGTCACGCTGCTGCCGCCGCATGTGCCGCACAACGGAACCCCCACGACCGAGCAGGGACTCCGCAAGCGGGTCCTGTACCTGGAACCGGAGCAGATCGGCCCGGACCTCGTCGGACGGGCGGTGGACCACCCGATGTTCGACGACCCCCTCCTGCGCCACCGGATCCACCAACTGCACGGCGCCCTGTTCCGGCCGGGCGACCGGCTGGAGGCGGAGAGTCGGCTCGAACTCGTCTCCGAGCGCCTCCGCCGACACCTGCGCGGCGCTCTGGGGCCGTCGCCCGTGGTCGACGACCCGGGCCTCGCCGACCGGCTGCGCGACCTCATCGACGCGCGCACGGTCGAGGGCGTCTCCCTGACGGAGGCCTCCGACCTGCTGTTCTCGCATCCGACCCACCTGGCCCGGGCGTTCAGCCGCCGGTTCGGTATGGCACCGCACCAGTACCTGGTGGGGCGGCGCGTGGACCTGGCCCGGCGGCTGATCCTCGACGGTGCGGCACCCGGGGACGCCGCCGCGGCGGCCGGGTTCCACGACCAGCCCCACCTGAACAGGCACTTCAAGCGGATCCTCGGTATCGCGCCGGGACGCTACGCGTGCGCCCTCCGGGGAGGCCGCGGCCTCCTCGAACCCGCGCGGCCCTGACCGGGCCACTGATCCGGGAGCCTGGCAAGGACGCTCCTCAGCGGTGCATCCGGGCACCCTTGACGATCTTGTCCACGCCGTTCCTCGGCCCGTGCACCGCGAGCCCCACCAGGTCGAGGGCCTCGCCCGGGACCGCCCGCACAGCGGCCCGGTTGTCCCGGTCGTTCCCGGTGGTGAACAGGTCCGAGGTGAACACAGCGAGCGCCACGTCCCGCGACAGGGCCTTGGTGTGGGCCTTGGCCAGCGTCTCCTTGGCCCCCTCGAACACCAGGACCGGCTGCCGGAACATCGGCAGGTAGCCGGTGCCGTCGGCGTCCTCGTAGGGTTCGCCGACCAGTTCGGGGACACGGGCACCGAGCCCGCTGACCAGGAAGGCCGTCACGTTGAGCCGCTGCCAGACCTCGAGGTCGTCACGGAGCAGCACGGCGATCTTGGTGTCGAAGCGCACGGGGGCGTCTGTGGTCTCCATGCCCGGCATCCTCGCCGAAGGGCGCTCCCCGGGTCTTGTACGTTCTTAGCCCTGGTCGCCTTCCCGGACGCGGTGCCCGTGGTCCAGGCCGATGCCCCGCGCCCACAGCCGGGTGGCGGTCTCCACGACCACGTCGGGGTCGTGCTCCTCCCCGTACAGGAAGAGCATCCGGGCCGTGTGCTCCACCATCCCGCCGAGCATGCTCGCGGTGGTCTCCACGTCGATGTCGGCCGAGGCCAGCCCCTCCTCCTGGAGGCGGCGGGTGCCCGTGCTGATCCGGTCGACGAAGAGCCCGCGGATCTCCAGGAAGAGGGTGCGAAAACGCGGGTGGCGCGGGGAGACCTGCTCGATGACCTGCATGATCCGCGCGTTGTCCCGGTAGGCGGCCAGGAAGCGCTCGGTGGCGTGCCTGATCCGGTCGACCGGGGCGGCCCCCGGCGGCGCGGCCGAGCGCGCGGCGTCGAACATCTCCCCGGCCACACCCTTGGCGACCTCGTGGAAGACCTCGTCCTTGGAGTCGAAATAGGTGTAGAAGCTCCCGTAGGCGATCCCCGCGCGACCGGTGATCTGGGCGATCCTGGTGCCGTCGAACCCGCGATCCTCGAAGACCTCCCGCGCCGCGTGGACGAGGGCACCGCGCTTGCGCCGACCGCGTTCCGTGGGCGGCCGCCCGGTCAGCGTCTGTTTCCCCACTGGTCTCCCTGGTCTTCCTCTGCTCCCGTGGGCCCAAGCGGTCAGCGCAGCGGGAGGAACTTCGCGATGACCTCGTTCATGATCTCGTAGGTTCCGCCGCCGATGCTGAACACCCTGGCGTCCCGGTAGTGGCGCTCCACCTCGGTCCCGCGCATGAACCCCATGCCGCCGTGCAGCTGGACGGCGTTGTCCACCACGTAGTCGAGGGCCTCGGTGGCGGTGTTCTTGGCCATGGCGACCTCCGCGATGAGGGGTTCGCCGTCCTGGAGACGCTCGGCGATCCCCCGCACGTAGGCCCGGGCGACCTCGGTACGGCGGTGCATCTCCACCAGCCGGTGCCGCAGGACCTGGCGGCGAGCCAGCGGCCCGCCGAAGGCCTCGCGTTCCCGGACCCACTCCACGGAGAGGTCGACGCAGCGCCGCGCCATCGCGCAGGCCTGTACGGACAGGCCGATCCGCTCGCTGGCGAACTGGCCCATGATCTGGAAGAAGCCCTGGTCCACCTCGCCCACCAGCCGCTCAGCCGGAACACGGACGTCGGCCAGGAAGAGTTCGGCGGTGTCCGAGGAGCGCCAACCCATCTTGTCCAGTCTGCGGGCGGCCGTGAAACCGGGGGTGCCGCGCTCCACGACGAACAGCGAGACACCCTCGTGCCCGGTGTCCGAGGTACGGGCGGCCACAGTCACGAAGTCGGCACGGTAGCCGGAGGTGATGAAGGTCTTCGCGCCGTTCAGCACCCACTCGTCGCCGTCGCGCACCGCACGGGTGCGCAGGCGGGCCACGTCGGACCCCGCTTCGGGTTCGGTGATGCCGAGCGAGCAGACCAGCTCTCCGGCGAGGGCCGGGCGGACGTAGTCGCGCACCAGGTGCTCGCGGCCGTCCGCCACCAGGGCGGGCAGCGCGATGGTGTGGGTGAACAGCGAGGCCAGGACCCCGGTGGGCACCCCGGCGAGAACCGCCTCCTCTGAGACCACGAGCTGGTCGAGCATCTCGCCCTCCCCGCCCACGGTCTCGGGGTACCCGAGCCCCAGCAGCCCGAGCCGGGCCGCGGCCCGGTGCAGGTCGCGGGGCAGTTCCCCCTCGTCCTCCCACCGCTCCACGTGGGGCAGGACCTCCTTGGCCGCGAAGGTCCGCACCGTCTCCCGGAGCGCTGCCCGCTCCGGTGTGTTCCAGCGGTCGGCTCGGGGGGTACCGGTCGCGGTCATGTACGCACGCTCACATCCGTCTCGGGGCGGCCCTGGCCCGTGGCGCCCCGGACCGTGAAGATCCGAAGCCCTGGGAGAGTCAGGTCACACTTTGCTATGGTGCGCCGAACATGACAAACCAGTCAACATTGGTCGGCTGCCGACGGGAGGCCGTCGGACACCCCCTGAGGAGATCCCGTGGTCGACACGCACGCTCTCGTGGATGACCTCCGCGCTGAACAGGAGGAGCTCGCCGCCCTGCTCGGCGGGCTCGACGCCGCCGACTGGGCGCGGCCGACCCCCGCGCCCGGGTGGACCATCGCCCACCAGGTCGCCCACCTGGCCTACTTCGACCGGGTGGCGCTCACCGCGCTCACCGACGAGGACGCCTTCACCGAGATCCTGAACGCCGCGGCGGGCGACCCGAACGGCTTCGGAGACAGGGCCATCGCCCCCTTCACCGGACTCGCTCCGGAAAGCCTGCTCGCTGAGTGGCGCGACGCCTCGGGCGCCCTCCGCTCCGCCCTGGCCTCGGCGCCCGCGGGGACGCGCGTGCCGTGGTTCGGGCCGCCGATGAGCGTGGCCTCGAAGGCGACCGCGCGTCTGATGGAGACGTGGGCGCACGGCCAGGACGTGGTCGACACCCTGGGCACCACACGCCGGTCCGGCACCCGGTTGCGGCACATCGTCCACATCGCCCTGCGCGCCCGGCCCTACAGCTACCTCGCCCGCGACCTGCCGGTTCCGGAGGCACGGGTGCGCGTGGAGCTGACCGGACCGGACGGAGAGCTCTGGCGGATGGGCCCCGACGGCGCCGAGGACGTGGTGCGCGGCGACGCCGAGCAGTTCTGTCTCGTCCTCACCCGTCGCCGCCACGTGGCCGACACGGACCTGGCCTCGGAGGGCGCAGCCGCCGAGGAGTGGCTCCGGGTCGGGCAGGCCTACGCGGGCGCCCCCGGCGGGGGACGCGAACCCGGACAGTTCTCCGGCGGGGGCCCAGCCGGGAAAAGCTGACTACCTTGTCAGGTTTGAACGGTGCGCCCTTCAGCGTCAGTCTCCGGAGGGCGCTCGCCCCCCGGGGTCCGGACGCCCGGAGGGCTGACCCGACCGCGTCACCGACAGCGTCCGGCCCCTCCCGCCCGGCGGCACCGGCGGGGAGGGGCTTTCCGTCTGCGGCGAAAGGCGAAGCCGCCTGCGCCGAAAGTCGCCAGTCCGATGTGGACCTCCGGCCGATGTGCCGGAGGGGCCGGCTACAGCACGCTGGTAACCACAGCACCGGGTGAGGCGACACCGGCGACGTCCGAACGCCCGGTACGGCCGACGGAGCAGGAGAGAGTTCGTGACCGCCCCCGCAGCACCCCCTCAGACCGGCCCCGCCCAACCGCGACGGTCACCCCGGGCGCTTCTGACGGCCCTGGCGGTGGCCGCGGCCGACACGGCCCCCGTGCCACCGGTCACCTCCACCGCGACCGCCGACCCCACCCAGGAGGCCCTGGAGACCTGGCTGGACGGCCTGGTCCCCGCGGGCCTCCAGCAGACGGGTATCCCGGGTGCGGCCGTGAGCGTCGTCCACGAGGGCGGGGGCTCACCTCCAGCGGCTACGGCTACGCCGACACGGGCTCGGAGGGGTCCGGTCCGGTACCGGTGGGCCCCGACGAGGCCACCGGGATCTTCGTGACCCTCAACGGCGGCGGTCACGGGGCATCCGACAGTCACAAGCTGCGTGAGGCTGCACTGTCCGGGTTCGCGGACCGCTACTTCCCCGGCTCGGAAGACGGGGACTCCCCGGCGCAGTCCACGGCCGCCGAGCACACCGCGATGGCCGAGGGCACCTACGGGTCCTCACAGTCGGTGCGCAGCAACTTCCTGGCCGCCATGGACGTGCTCGGCACACAGCCACGGGTCGTCGCACGTGAGGACGGCACGATCCTGGTCTCCCCGGCCGCCGTGGTCCTGTTCGACGACGTCCGCCACCGCAGGGGCTGGGCGCGGTGCCTGGGCGGCGCGCTCATCCTGCTGGCACTGGTGGGGGGCCTGCTCCGCCGCCCTCTTCGGCCTGCTCTCCTCCAGCGTCACCTACTGACCTGCCGTTCTGGCCCGGCTGGACACCGCCCGTCGGCCCCGGCCCGGGGCGCGGCGTCATACTCGCAGTCCCATGGAAAAGGAAACGGTGGACGCAATGACCGACGACGGCCGGGCGGACAGGGCCGGGAACACCTCGGAGCCAGGCGCCGCCGGCACCACGGCGCCCCGGGCGATGATGTGGGCCGACGACGCGCTGAACCGTCTGGCCCCGCGATCCGGGTTCGCTCGTGACTGCTCTCTCGCGATGGTCGTGGCACTGGTCTCCGGTGCCCTGGTCTGGCCCGTGGTGAGCCTGCTGCGGAACGTGGACGGTGTCGAGCTCTCTCCGGCCGTGACGACCGCACTCACCATCCTGACCTGCGCACAGTCCCTGGTGCTGTGTGCGAGGCGCAGGAGTCCGGCCCTGTGCCTGATCACCGTGGGACTCGTCCAGCTGGCGATCACGGCCGTGGTGCCCCCTTTCGTGAGCTTCCAGATGGCGGTGCCCGTCGCCGCCTACACCTGCGGCACCCTCATGCCTCCGCACCGGCTGGCACGGCTCCTCGTTCCCGTCACCCTCCTGCACGGTGTGCTTGGAGCCCTGGTGTCGGGGCGGCTGTCCGGCACGGACGCGGTCCCGGAGGCCACCGCCCTCATACAGCAGCCGGGCCCGACGGGGTACCTGGTACTGGTCGGCGGAACACTGGTCTCGGGCCTGTTCATGTACGTGGTAACGGCGCTCGTGGGGGCCTACGTGGGGACCCGGCGGCACTACGCCGAACTGGTCCGGGCCCACGCCGCCGAAGCCGTCCGGGCGCAGCGGGAGAGGGCCGAGAACGCCGTCAGGAACGAGCGCACTCGCATGGCACGCGAACTGCACGACATCGCGGCGCACCACCTGTCCGGCATGGTCGTGCAGGCGGGTGCCGTGCAGCAGTTGATCGGCCGCGACGACCAGGCCGCGCTGGAGGCGACGGCATGGGTGCGCTCACAGGGCAAGGAGACGCTCGACAGCCTGCGCCTGGTCGTGGGGGCGCTGCGCGATCCCGGCGAAGAGCCCACCTCGACCGGGGGCGACCTGTTCCACAGCGGCGACCCGGGGTCGCGGGGCGCGCCCGTCCCCGGTGCCGAAGCACTCGACAGGCTGGTGGAGACGGAACGCGAGCTCGGCTCGGCGATCGACCTCGTACGCGAGGGCGATCCCTACCCGCTGCCCCCGATCGCCGACATCACCGTCTACCGGGTGGCCCAGGAGGCGCTCTCCAACGCCCGTGAACACGCCGCCGGGGGCGGGGCACGCCTGCTGCTGCGCTACGGCGGCTCCCACCTCGTCCTCCAGGTGGACAACGGGGACGGGAGCCCAGCGGCGGACCAGGGCAAGAAGGCCGCAGGGGTCCCGCGCGGGCTGGGGCTGCTCGGCATGAGGGAGCGGGCCCACATGGTCGGTGCGACACTGGAGGCGGGCTCGACCGCCCGGGGTGGTTGGCGTGTGCGGTTGAGCCTTCCCGTGAGCAGGGAGGTGTCCGCTGCCGGAAGCCGGAGCGTGTCCGAGAGGAACGGCGCATGATCAGAGTGGTCCTCGTGGACGACCAGACCGTCGTCAGAGCGGGATTCCGTGTCATCCTCAACCTCGCGGACGACATCGAGGTCGTCGGAGAGTGCGGTGACGGGCCCACGGCGGTCACCCTCGCCGAACGTCTCCAGCCCGACGTCATCTGCATGGACGTGCGCATGCCGGGCGGGGACGGGCTGTCCGCGACCCGCCGGATCCTCGCGCGCGCCTCCGCCGAACCGCCCGCCGTCCTCATCGTGACCACCTTCGATCTGGACGAGTACGTCTTCGGTGCGTTGGAGGCGGGCGCGAGCGGGTTCGTCCTCAAGGACACCGAGCCCGACGAGCTGATCGACGCCGTGCGCAGACTCGCCAACGGCTACGGACTGGTGGACCAGGCCGTGACCCGCCGGGTGATGACCGAGTTCGCGCGTCGCAGGTCCGCCCCTCCCCGCACCAAGGCCTTCGACCTGCTGACCGGGCGCGAAGCCGACATCGTCCGTCTTCTCGCGCAGGGCATGTCCAACGCCGAGATCGCCGGGGAGCTGTTCATCGAGGCGAGCACGGTCAAGTCGCACCTGGGGCGGGCCATGACCAAGATCGGTACCCGCGACCGGTTGCAGACCGTGGTGTGGGCCTACCAGAACGGCGTCGTGCAGGTCCGGTAGGACCCCCTGCCGGCCTGAGCCGACACGTGCTCCGCTGGGTCGCTGTCCCCGTCTGCGTCCCCGGGGCCGCGCCCCGGATGCCGCTACGTGCGTCCGCGCGCGGCCGGCACCGCCGCGACGGCGGTGGCGGAGAAGACCGCGGCCACCGCGAAGACGGCGGGCAGGCCCGCGAACGTGATCACGGCCGCCATGAGCACCGGGGTCAGCGTCGTACTGATCGCCTGGAGCCAGTTCTGCACGGCCAGGGCCCGCCCGGCCCACGGGGTCCCCGCGATCTCCGCGACGGCGGTGAAGGTCAGGCCGTTGTGCCACATCGTCAGGACCAGGCAGAGCAGGACCATCGGCACCGCCGTCCACGCCCAGGCGTTCGGCAGCGCGGCGAGCAGGACCAGGCAGGTTCCGGAGACCGCCGCCAACCACCGCACCGGCCGCATCCGGTCCCCGGTCCGGTCCGACCGGACGCCGAGCAGCAGACGCCCGGCGGCCCCGGGCACCTGTGCCGCCGCGACGACCGCGCCGGCGGCGGGCGCGCTCCACCCCTGCTCCTGGACCAGGTAGACGACCGCGTAGGTCATGAGCGTGACTTGGGGGACCCCGAGCAGCATGCTCACGCCGTGCACCCGCCAGATCGCCCAGTGGCGGTACGGCGACCCGGCCGGGGAGCTCGAAGCGGTGCCGGCGCGCGCCGTACCCCCCGCCGCGACCGGGGCCGGGGTCCTCTCAGGGGCCGTCGCGGGCATCGCCAGTACGAGCGGGAGCGCGAGAAGCGCGAGCACGGCCGGGAGCGTCATCGCCCCGACGAACCCCCACGCGTCGGCCACGCCGGGAAGCACCAGGGCGGAGACGCCCACGCCGAGGGGCAGCGCCGACTGCCGGATGCCCATGGCCAGGCCCCGCTCCTCCGAGGAGAACCAGGAGAGCACCAGCCGCCCGCTCGCCGCGTTGACCGGGCCGCCGACCGCTCCCACCAGAAGCAGGACCGCTGCGGCGCCCCACAGGTGCGAGACGGACCAGAGCAGGCCGAGCGCACCCGCCGTGAGGACCAGGCTCAGCGCCATCGTCGACCGCTCCCCGGCCCGGTCGATCACCAAGCCCCAGAGCAGGAGTGTGAGCAGCAGCCCGAACGACGGCAGCCCGGCCAGGACCCCGGCCTGTGCCGTCGTGATCCCGAAGGCCTCCCGCAGCTGCGGCAGCACGATGGGCACGCCGAACATCGCCGACACGCTGGCCACCTGCGCCACCACGCTGACGGACAGGACGACCCAACGATTCCGCACGAGCATCCCGCCAGCCTAGGTTCGGTGGACCATTCCGCGCCCGCCTTCGGTACGGGCCCGCGGGCAACCGTCCTCACGCGGATTCCCCGGGGTCGGAGCCGGCCGCGCGCCCTCCTGGTGGCGCGCCCTCCCCCGGCACTCGGTCCGGCGGCGGGGACACCGCCGCCGGACCGGTGCACCGGTTCCCGGGTCAGCGGTCGCCGCCGACCGCCCCGTCCCGTGTCGCGCGGGCGTCGCGCATCAGGGCGGCGTAGCCGTCCTCCAACGTGGCCGCGGCGGGAACGGCGTCCGCGGAGGGAGCGTCGGTGACGACGCGGTAGCGCATACCGTCGCCGGTGGACGCGGCGTTGGTGACGGAGAGGTCCCCGGCGGGCTGGGGGCCGCCCGTGTCGACGTGGTAGGTGCGGCCTTCGGCGAAGGCGGTGAGGCCCGAGGTCGAGCCGTCGTAGACGATCCGTCCCGCCACCAGGACCGCGGCACGGGAACAGGTCTGTGCGACGTCGTCGAGGATGTGCGTGGACAGCACCACGGTGCGCCGCCCGCCCAGGCTCGCGAGCAGCGAGCGAAGGCGCATGCGCTCCTCCGGGTCCAGGCCCACGGTCGGCTCGTCCACGACCAGCAGCCGGGGATCCCCCATGAGCGCCTGGGCGATGCCGACCCGCCGCTTCATGCCGCCGGAGAAGCCGCCCAGGCGGCGTTTGGCGCTGTCGGTCAGACCGACCTGGTCGATCAGGGCGTCGACCTGGGCACGGCGTGCCCGTTTGTCGTCGATCCCCTTGAGCAGGCCGACGTAGTCGAGGAACTCGCGGGCGCTGAGGTCGGGATAGGGGTCGAGGTGCTGCGGCAGGTAACCCAGCATCCGCTTGACCGAGGCACGCCCGGCCCGGTCGCCGAGATCGTGCCCGCCGACGGTGACGCGCCCCGACGAGGGCCGCAGGACACCGGTGAGCAGCCGCATCAGGGTGGTCTTCCCGGCCCCGTTGGGACCGAGAAGGCCGACCATCCCCCCGCCGAACCCAAGGTCCACCCCGTCCAGCGCCGTGTGCCGACCGAAGGTCTTGGTCAGGCCGTTGATGGTGACGTCCATCGTCGGATCACCTTCTCCGCATCATGATCAGGCGCGCGCAACCGACCATCAGGGCTGTGCCCAGCAGCACGCACGCGAGGTTCGCCAGGCCGGTCGCCGCGCCGTCGGGGGCTGGGCTGAGCCAGTCGGCCTGTCCGTGCCCGGCCCAGGACGGGGTGGTGCCGAACCACGCCTGGGCCGGGTACTCGCCGGAGGGGACCAGGAGGGTACCGACCGGGGTGGGGACCCACAGCAGGGTGTAGTTCCAACTGGTGGCCCACAACCACAGAGGGATGGCAAGGAACCGGGCCAGCGTGACCGGGAGGACCAGGCCCAGCAGCGAGGTCAACGCCGTCGTCCACGCGCAGGCCGGCAGTATGACGAGCAGGAGGGCCAGCACCGCCCACGCCGGTGCCGTGGCCTCGCCCGTGCGCACCGCGATGACCGTGCCCAGGGCCACGACCAGGGCCAGGACGGGGATGAGCGCGACGGCGAGCGCACCACCGAGGACACCGAGGACGCGGGCCGTGCCGTTCAGCGGCGCGGTGTCGAGGAGTTCCTCCAGCCCGGTGGCCCCACTGCGGCGCAACCGGTCGGCCAGCACCACGGCGACGCCGACGGGCACGAGGAGGGTCAGGGCCCCGGCCATCGCACCGGTGTTGAGCCGGGCGCTCTCCTGCCCGGTCAGGGGCGCGAGGGCGACGGGCAGCCCCAGCAGGGCCACCGGGACCATCCCGATCCACACGGCCCTGGCGCGCGCGGCCATGCGCACCTCGTAGCGAACGACCGCCGCGACACCTCTCATACCGCCTCCTTCGCCAGGACCCGCGCGGGGTCGTTGAGGGACCGCAGCCCGAGCCAGACCAGCAGTGCCCCCGTGACTGCGCAGACCAGCCGGTCCACCTCGGGGGGAACGCTGGCCGCCCAGAAGAGCGCGTGACCCAGCCACACCGCGATCAGCGCGCCCGACGCCGCGGCGACCGAGTGCCACCGCGCCCACGTCCACAGCGCGGCCCCGGTCAGCAGAGCCGCGGTGCACAGCACGGCCCCGGCCGTCTCCGCTCCTCCGGCCAAGATGACGGCCGCCCCTTCCGTCCCGGCCTCGGGGACGAGCGCGATCCCCCCGGCGGCGGCACCCGCGAACGCGGCGAAGGCCGACACGACCGCGATCCGCCGTGCCACCAGGACCGGGACCGGCACCGGCATGGACAGGTGGAGCTCCAACATCCGCTCCCTGCCGAGCGCCGCCACGGCACACAGCGCCGTGAGGCCGGCCAGTGCGACGCCGGAGACGAGGAGCAGGACCGGCCGCACCGTCGGAGGGAACAGGAGCACGGTCAGGCCCGCCGCCGCCCCGGCCACCAGCAGCGCCCAGACGGCGGGACCGCAGCGACGCGAATCGTGGCGCAGCAGCGAGGCCGCGACGGGAGCACACCGCACGATCACGCCGCACCTTCCCGTAGGCCGTGTTGGGGACGGGTGATGAGGAACGCGGTGAGACCGATCAGCAGCGACGCCGCCGTCAGGGTGCCGACGTTGGTGGTCCACGCGGTCGCGACCGCCCCGAGAAGGGTTCCGGGTACCGGCAGCAGACCGCCCGTGGCCGCGGCCGCCCCGGCCAGCCATCCGCAGCCTCCCAGCACCGCTCCGACCGTCGGGGAGTGCCACACCGAACCGAACGCGGCGAGCGCCGCCGTGAGCAGTGCCGGACCGAGCCACAGCGTGACCAGGTGCACTGCACCGGCGTCACCGCCCGGCAACCACCCGACCACGACGGTGAGCACCGTGGCGGCGACGAGGTCGACGCCCACGACGAGCGCCAACCTGGCCAGCCACACCGCGACGGGCGGCACGGGCATCGAGTAGAGCACCTCGCGCCGGGGGTCACGGCGCGGCTCGCACACGGCGAGGGCCCCCACCGTCACCAGGAGGGTGACCCCGGGCCCCAACAGGACCGATCCCGTGACCGGACCGAAGCTCCAGGCGAGAGGCAGCAGCGCCGCGAAGCCCAGAGCGGTCAGCGGCCACAGCGCACCAGGCACCAGGCGGGCCTGGCGCAGTACCAGCGCGGCGGTGAGCCGCCACGACGCCGCCGCGGTCGGAGCGGCCACCGGAACGGGATCGGCCGGGCGGCGCAGTTCGGGCAGCACGAGCGCGTCGAAGGCCGGGACGACGGCACCGGCGCCGGGTGCGTCCTCGGCCTCGACCGCGGTGACCGCGTCGCGCAGCGCCTCGGCCCCGGCCGCCCTGCGGCGGCAGTGCTCGCATTCCGCGAGGTGCGACGCCGCCTCCGCGCCGGGTGGGGTGTACCCGGAACGGACCGCGGCGAGGATCTGCTCTTCGTCGAGGTGTCTCATGTCCCTTCGGCCCCCTCGTCCTGCACTGAACGCACCAGACGTGCGCGGGCGTTCGCCATGCGGCTCTTGACGGTGCCCACGGGCACACCGAGCACCTCGGCGATGTCGCGGTAGGGCAGACCGTCCACGAACGCGAGCACGACGACCTCCCTGGACCGTGTCGGCAGACGGCGGACGGCGTCCATGATCGCCTCATGGCCGATGGCGGCCAGCACCTGCCCCTCGACGTCGGCGCGGACGTCGACGGGTTCCGGCGCCTCGTCGACGTCGACCGTCGTGAGCGCGGCCCTGCGCAGACGGTCGTGGGCCCTGCGCCGGGTGATCCCGAACAGCCAGGCGCGCACCGACGACTCGCCCCGGTAGCCGCCGGCCGAGCGCCACACCGCCAGCCACGCCTCCTGAAGGATCTCCTCGGCCGTCCCGGTGTCGGATGTGAGACGGCGCAGCAGGCGCAGCATGTCGGCGGCGTGGCGTTCGTAGAGGCGGCGCAGTGCGTGCTCGTCACCGTCGGCGGCGCGGGCGAGCAGGATGCGGTCCGCGTCCACCTGCGCCTCCTTCACGCTCGTCCGGGGTCGCGGGTGTGGTGGTGGGGCGCTTCGCGCCCCGTCGTGGATGATCATCACGCTCGCACCGCCTCAGAGGAGGCCCAGCAGCGCGAAGAACCCCTTTTCCAGATCGCCGTCCGGGGCGAGCCCGTCCAGTGCCCCCTCATAGCGCATACGTCCTTCGGCGAGGACGCCGACCCGGTCGCAGACGTGCGCGATCTGGTCGAGGTTGTGGCTGGAGACCAGGACGGTCACGCCGTCGGACGCGAGGCGGCGCAGCAGGGTCCGCACGTCACGCATGCCCACCGGGTCCAAGCCGTTGGTGGGCTCGTCCAGCACGAGCAGCCGCGGCTGGGCCAGCAGCGTAATGGCGATACCCAGCCGCCAGCGCATCCCCAGCGAGTACGTCGACACACGCCGCTCGGCGAACCCGCTCATACCGACGGTCTCCAGCAGCTTCGGGATCACCTCCGGGTCGGCACCGCGCAGCCGGGCGTGCATGCGCAGGTGCTCGGCCGCGTTGTAGCGAGCCCACAGCCCCGGCTCGGTGACGAGCGCCCCGACCTCGCGCAGGGCGCCGCGTTCGAAGGGGGAGCCGAACAGCTCGAACGAGCCGGAGTCGGGACGTGCCAGACCGGTGATGGTCTTCAGCAGGGTGGTCTTTCCCGCGCCGTTGGGGCCCAGGAGGCCGTAGACCTGACCGGTCTCCGCCTCCAACTCCACTCCGGCGAGGGCCTGGTGCCCTCCCAGGCGCTTGGTGAGGCCGCTGACGCGGACGGCGGTGGCCACTACGGTTCCTTCCGGTTGACACGGTGGGCGCCGACGGCGAGCAGCACGGCGGCGAGCCCGACGGACATGGCGATGATGGCCGGGACGTTCCCGGCGTCGGTGAGCGGATGCCCCTCCGGCAGCGGGACCCCGCTGGCGTGGATGTCGACGAGGGGGACGACCACGGTCATGGGCCAGCCCAGCGGGACGATCCACCACACGTCCTTGTCGGCGAGCAGGGCACCGAACATCGACCCCAGGACACCTAGGCAGACGGTGGGCGCGAACCCCCACTCCTCGGCGACCAGCAGGCACAGCGCCAACGCTCCCAGGGACGCCGCCCAGGGCAGCAGGATCGACAGCGCGGTCCCGCCGATGACGTGGGGCCCCTCCAGCACCGCCCCCATCGGAACGAAAAGCGCCACCAGCAGGACGGCCTGGCAGAGCCCGAGAACGGCCAGGGCCGCGAACCGGCCTAGGAGGAAGCGGTACCGGGGTACCGCGTAGCCGTAGAGCACGGCTCGCGCGCCCTCGTCCTGACGCGCGGCCGTCGACGCGTACAACGCGCTGACCATCGGTAGCGAGACGCCCCAGAACATCGCGACGACACCGGACCAGATCCCCCACACCTGTCCGGCCTGGCCCTCGGGCGAACCGAACGAGATCAGGCCCAGGGGGAGCACCAGCGCGCACGGGAGCCCAAGGGTGAACCAGAGCGGGAACCCGCGCCGCATCCGGGCCAGTTCGACGACGGTGACCGTGGACAGGGACGGGTCGTCACGTCGGAGTGCCCGGACTCCTGCGTCGGGCGCGGCGGCTGCCATGGCGTCTCCTCGGACATCGGAACTCACTGTCGAGGAGTACGTAGCGCCTGGTCTCCGCCCCGGTTCATCCGCCCGGACGTGACTCGCGCCACACGGCCATGGCTTCGGTGCCCGGCGGCGCGGATGCCCCGAGGGGAGTCCGCGCCGCCGGGCCCTCTGCTGTGCTCGGCCCGGGCCGACTCACCCCAGCAGGCGACGCGCCATCCAGCCCAGGGCCCGCGCCATACGCTCGATGTCCATCCCGACGGTGTCGCGCTGGTGGGCGAAGAGGTCGGGGTCCAGGGGCGCGAGGAGCTGGTCCACCAGGGCCTCGCGGTCGGCCCCCGGGGCGTCGGTGAGCAGCGTGCCGACGTGCATGCGCCAGAAGGAGTAGGCGCCGGTGGCGAAGCGCCTGCGGCCGGTCTCGGCACCGAGAACGAGCGGCAGGTGGCGGTCCAGGAGGCCGACGGCCGCTGCGTAGAAGGCGGCCAGGCGCTCGGCGGGCGCGGCTCCGGGACCGAGCGGGGGCGGCCCGTACATGATCTCGCCTTGCAAGCGGCACTCGTGCTCGTCGAGCAGGGCGACGGCCACCGATCCCGTGTCCGGATAACGACGGTAGAGGGTGGCGCGGCCGACACCGGCCGCCCTGGCGATGTCCCCCATGGTCACCGTGCGGGGGTCGGCCTCGGCGAAGAGGCGCTCGGCCGCGGTCAGGATCCGCGAACGGTTGCGCGCGGCGTCCGCACGCTCGCGCGGCGGACCGTTCCCCTCGGAGAGCGCGACGGGGAGCGGGGGCACGCCGGGCCGCGCGACGACCTGGTGCGAAAGGTGTGCGTCACCGTCTTCCATATCCCGATGGTACGGCATCCCGGGATTATATGGACAGCGTGTCCACTTACGTGCTACTCATGGACCACAAGCGGACAGGGTGTCCGCATCATCTTCGAGGAGAGCCATGCACACCGCACTGCTCGCGGCGGCCCTGCTGATCGGCTGCTTGCTGGCCGTCCAGGCCTCGGTGAACCAACAGCTCAACAAGGCCGTCGGCACTCCCTACGGCGCGTCGACCCTGCAACTCGCCCTGGCCACAGGTCTGCTCCTGCTCCTGAGCGTGTTCGCGGGCGCGGCCACCGACCTCACCGGTGTGGCCGACGCTCAGTGGTGGCACCTGTTGGGCGGCCTGGCCAGCCCCTTCTACATCACCAGCGGCATCCTGCTCATCCCCCGGCTGGGTGCGGTCACCACCGTCGGGCTGTTCGTGTCAGGACAGATGTTCGCCTCCATCGCCCTGGACCTGACCGGGGTCCTAGGCATCGAGCAGCAACCGCTGTCCCTTGGCATGGTGTTGGGCGGCCTAGCCGTGCTCGCCGGGATCATCGTGGTCGTGCGGGCGCAGAGCCGCGCCGCGGCGCCCGCCCCGGTACCGGCCACCGTCGGCGGTGGAGGCGTCGACGTCGCTCCCGGGGACGGTCAGCGGTTCTCCCCGGGGCGCCTGGGGTGGCCGCTCCTCGGGCTGGCCGCGGGCGGGGTCCTGCCGGTGCAGGGGGCGGTCAACGCACAGTTGCGCGAGGTTCTGAGCGACCCACTGGCCGTGGCCTCCGTCAGCTTCATCGTGGCGACCCTGGCCATCGCCGTGGCGCTGCTGGTGCTGCTCGCCACGCACCGGACCCCACGGCCACGGACGGGACCGCTGCGGCACATGCCGTGGTGGGGCTGGCTGGGCGCCGCCTGCGCGGTCGGCTACGTTACCGGCACCTTCCTGCTCATCCCCCTGATCGGCGCCGCCGTGACCGTCGCGCTGACCGTCAGCGGCCAGCAGCTCACCTCTGCCGCCATCGACCACTTCGGCCTCTTCCGCCTCCCCCGGCGCCCACTGACCTCGGTGCGGGTCACGGGCCTGTTCCTCCTCGTCGCCGGCGCCTTCGTCATCCAACTCCTCTGAGGGAGCCCTCCGTGAGAGAGCCCTACCGGGTCGCCCCCGGCATCCACGCCCTGCCCTCCGAGCTACCCATCCCGGGGCTGGGCCTGCAACCCGTCAACGCGTTCCTCGTCATGGCGGCGGAACCGATACTCGTCGACGCCGGCATGCCGGTCGACCGTGCCGCCTTCGAACGGGCCCTGTGTTCCCTGATAGACCCCGCCGACCTTCGGTGGATCGTGATCACGCACGACGACCGTGACCACACCGGGCTGCTGCCGCGCCTGTTGGAGACGGCTCCCCGGGCGACCCTGGTCACCAGCCCCATATCGGTCACACGTCTGACCGAGGAGTTCCAGCTGCCACAGGAGCGGATCGTCACCGCCAACCCGGGCGGGAGGCTGCGGACGGCCGACCGCGTACTCAGCTTCCACCGGCCGCCGGTGTTCGACTCCCCGGGCACCCTCGCGGTCCACGACCACGCCTCGGGGACCCTCTACAGCTCGGACAGCTTCGGCACGGTGCTGCCGGGCGTCGGCAACCACCTGTACGACCACGACGAGAAGGAGTTCTTCGAGGGGTTCGCCGTGCTCAACCGCGCGATCGCCCCGTGGACGTCGCTGGTCGACCCGGAAAGGTTCCGGCACCCGATCACCGAGCTGCGCGACCTTCGTCCGCAGCGGCTGCTCAGCTCGCACGCCCCTGCCGCGGAGGGAGACCTGGACCCCTTCTTCGAGGCGATGTGCCGCGTCCCCGGCCTTCCCCCATGGCTGCCCGACGCCGACCTGGAGGCCGCCCTGGACGCACACGAGGCCGCGGCGGGCTCCGCCTGAGACCGATTTCCGTTCCTGACCTTCCGAGGAGAAACGCCATGACCGACAACCTGACCCCGCCGCCGGGGACCATCATCGTCTTCTCCGACATCTGGTGTTCGTTCGCCCATGTCGCCGTCCACCGGCTGCACGCCGCACGCAGCACGCTGGGCCTGGAGAACGAGGTCACCCTCGACCACCGCGCCTTCCCCCTGGAGCTGCTCAACCGGGCCCCGAGCCCGCGTTCGGGCACCGACAGCGAAGTCGGCCGCATCGCCTCACTCGAACCGAACGCGGGCTGGCAGCTGTGGCAGGCGCCGGACTGGCTGTACCCGTCGACGACACTGCCCGCCCTGGAAGCGGTGCAGGCGGCCAAGGAACAGGGCCCACGCGCCTCGGAACAGCTCGACCTCGCCCTGCGCAAGGCCTTCTGGGCCGAGTCGCGCTGCATCGCGAACCGAACGGTCATCCTCGAAGCCGCGGCCTCCGCCGACGGTGTCGATCCCGACCACATCGCGGCCGCGCTCGACGACGGCCGCGCCCGCAGATCCCTGTCCGAGCAGGCCGCGGTCTCGGCCACCGACCGTGTGAACTGCAGCCCCCACCTCTTCCTGCCCGACGGCAGCGACCACGCCAATCCCGGTATCGATGTCGCGTGGGCCGGCGGCTACGGCACCGGCTGGCCCGTCATCTCCTCCGACGATCCCAAGGCCTACGAGGACCTCGTCCGCCGCGCCGCGGCCTGATCACCGTCCGGTCCCCGCCGAGGGGAGCCCCGAGCCCCCGGGCCCCTTCGGCGGCCGATTTTCCCCACGTATTTCACTGATCACCGACACACACCGAGATAGAACCGAACATCGTTCAGCCAGGTGAGAGACGCATTCCATAGAAGTGGAATGCGCTTTTGTGCTGCCATTTTATCCCCCGTGGCCGGATTGTGCCAATTGAAGGCAATTTCTCCAAATTGTGGATTTCTTGGCTACCTTTACCTGTGGCTGCGCCGGAACATACACCTCCAACCGCTGACGCGATCAGGTGCGGGCGCGGCGGTGACCCACCGATCCCAGACCACGGAGAACCGGATCAACACGAAGGGCTGAACGATGTCTTCGATTTCCCTTGAGAGCAACACGGACACCACAGCTGGGAACGATCGTCCACTCGATCTCACACAGCACGAGATCCAGGCACTGAAGACGCGCTACAACCTGGCTGACGCGCACACCCACCAGCGGCAGTCCGGAAGCCAGGAAAAGATCGTCGAACGGCTTCCCGAACTGTGGCACGAGTCCGAGGAAGAGCAGCAGGCCTACTTCGAGGAGCGCTTCCTTTCGGCGTTCTTCCGCCTCCACAAGCAGCCCACCGCGCACTCCATGCACCGCACGCTGCTCTCGTACTCGGCCAGCGTCTCGACGATGGTCGCCGGAATGTACCTCAAGCAGCACGACATGTCCGTGTCGCTGATCGAACCCTGCTTCGACAACCTCATCGACCTGTTGCGCAACATGCAGGTCCCGCTCTCCCCGGTTCCGGAGACCGCGCTGGCAGATCCGGGGCGCATCTATGAACGCCTGACCGAAACCTGCGAAGGCGACGCCCTCTACCTCGTCGACCCCAACAACCCCACAGGATTCACCCTCCTGGCCCAAGGAATCGACGGCTTCCGCGAGGTCGTGCGCTACTGCGTCGACAACGACAAGCTGCTGATGATCGACTTCTGCTTCGCGTCGTTCGCCCTGTGCGACGAGAAGATCGGCCGATTCGACGTGTACGAGCTCCTGGAGGAGTCCGGCGTCACCTACATGGTCATCGAGGACACCGGAAAGACCTGGCCCATCCAGGACGCCAAGTGCGCCATGATCACCGCCAGCCGCGACATTCACCCCGAGGTCTACAACCTCCACACCAGCGTCCTGCTGAACGTGTCGCCGTTCGTGCTCAACATGGTCGCGCACTACGTCGAGGACTCCATCAGGGACGGCTTCGCGTCGGTGCGCCGGATCATCGAGGAGAACACCGCGACCGTACGCAACGCCCTCGCCGGGACGATCCTGGAGTACCAGGAGCCCGTGGTGTCGACGAGCGTCGCCTGGTTCCGCGTTCTCCCTGCCGGACCCAAGGCCGAGGAACTACAGGCCGAGCTGTTGCAGGAGGAGGTGTACGTGCTGCCCGGCACCTACTTCTACTGGAACGAGCCAGCCAGGGGCGAGCGCTTCGTCCGACTCGCCCTCGCCCGCGAGCCGGAGATGTTCCGGCTGGCCATGGACCGCATGCGCAAGGTGCTGATGCGCCATGGCCGGTGACCTCTTCATCGACGCCGACGTGTTCATGGGCATGCACCATGAGGACGAGGCGGTCCGACGCAGCTGCAAGGCCTTCTTCGTCGAACACCTGCGAGGGCGCGTGGCGATGAGTCTGGAACAGGTGGGACGCTGCGACGACCTGGTCTGGCGGCGGAGCCGGGAGTCGCAGGACGCCTACTACCCCTTCATGGACCGCCTGCACACGGACATGGCCATCGACCGCACCGGCTACACCGAGCAGGACGTCCGCTGCGCCTGGAAGTCCCCGGGGCTGAACGGGCTCCCACCCCACCAGCGGCTGGTACTGGGACAGGTGCTCGCCCGGGACGGGAGGCTGCGGACGATCGCTCCAGAGCTGATCCGCGACGGCCTGCCGGCGGACACCGTGCCCGTCCACGGTGAGGAGGACGAGGAGCCGGTCTTCCCCGAGCCCCTGGAGCACCTGTACCAGGAGTCCCTGGTCCTACGCGTCCCCGCCCGAGACCTGTGAGAGAGGACGGCAGCATGTACTCCGGAACGATCGTTCCCCTGGTCACACCGTACGACGGCGACGGACGCGTCTGTGAGGAGAGCACCGCGAGCCTGATCGAGTACCTGCACACCGACGTGACCGCCCTCATGCCGACGCTGAGCTCCGGCGAGGGGTGGTGGCTCGACGAACGGCAGTGGACCGACATGGTTCACTACACAGTGACGCACAGTCACGGCTTGCCGGTGCTGGCCGGTATCCAGCTCCAGGACACGGAGGCGGTCCTGGAGCGGGCGCTTCTGGCCGAACGGCTGAGGGTCGACGCGGTCGTGGTGACGACGCCCTTCGGTCCCGGCGTGACCCAGGACGACATCCACGACCACTACCGAACCATCCGCGCGGGCACCGGTGTCCCGATCTTCCTCTACAACGAGGACGCCGTCTCCGGTAACCGCATCGAGTACGAGACGCTACTCGCGCTGTGCGAGCTGCCCGGCGTCGTCGGCGTCAAGGAGTCGAGCGGATCGGCCGAGTTCACCACCAGGATCGCCAACGCGGGGACCGGAGTACCGGTCTTCGAGGGCTGGGAGAACCTGCTCTCCTCGGTGGACGGCGTCGACGGGTTCATCGGTCCGCTGGCCAATCTTCAACCCGACCTGTGCAACGCGATGCTCGTCGACCCCACGCGGCGCGCACAGGAGGTCCTCGACCTCGTCTGTGAGCAGTACGGGATCTTTCTCGACGACTGGTACGTGCACGTGAAGCGGGAACTGCGGCGACGCGGTGTCATCACCACCGAGGCGAGTCTGGAGGACGCATGACCACGACCGCTCCACTGGCCCCCGACACGACCACTGCCCGAGCACGCGCGAAGGCCACGGACCAGCGGCGGCTCTACCGCCTCTACCGCAGTGTGCCCACCGTGGCGGAGTACGAGGAACTGCTGGACCTGGAGGACCGGTGGATCACGCCGATGGCGACCGCCTTCACCGCCTCGGCTCCCCCGCTCCGCTCACGTGGCGACCTGCTCCGGGCGTTACGCGAACGCCTGGCCCAGGAAGAGGCCTCGCCCGCTCCGGCGGACCGCTTCCTCGCCGAGGAGGCGACTCTTGAGCAGTTCCGGACGGTGGTGAGCGAGTTCGCCGTGGACGGGCTGACCGAGTCGGAGTATCTGCTGCCCGTGGTGCCGAGGCTGCCTTTCGGGGCGGGCATGGCGGTGTTCCGGGTACTCGTCGACGAACTCGGCTCCGGAAACGACGAACAGGCGCATTCCCAGCTCTACCGGAACTTACTGACCGAGCTGGGTATGACGCTGGACCTGGAGCACTACGTCCAGCAGGCGTGCCCGGAGGCCCTGGCCTACGTCAACATGTTCCACTGGCTGGCCAGCCGTGCACCCTCCCCCGAGTACTTCCTGGGGGGCTACGCCTACTTCGAGTCCAGTGTGCTCTACGCCTTCCGCAGCTACCGGCGGGCGGCCGAGCGTCTCGGCATCGCGGCGCACGGATACTACAGCGAGCACCTCTACATCGACAGCTTCCACAGCAGGCAGATGCGCGCAGCGATCCGTGTCCTCGACGAGGAGAACGGTCTCGACCTGGCACGGGTGTGGTCGGGAGTGGAGCTGACCAGCACGATCGTCGCCTCGGCCTTCGAAGGGGTCGTCGAGAGGGCGGGGAGGACGGCATGACCTCGCTCTCCGGCTCCAACGCCTCGGGCGGTGGCGATGACGGCGGTACGTCCGCGCCCAGGGTGGTGCAGGTGACCGAGGACCTGGTGATGATCGAGGTGGCGGGCAGACGCGTGATCGCCGAGGCGCGCTGCCCCCACCGCAAGGGCAAGCTGAAGTTCGCCCACGTCGACGGGCGGAAACTGCGGATCCGCTGCCAACTGCACCACTCGACGTTCGACCTGGAGGACGGCGAGGCCGTCACCGGGCCGGCGTGCACACCGCTGCGTGTGGTCGCGAACCTGTTGGACGCCGACGGCGACGGCTCCGGCGCACTGGAACAGAGGTGATCGGCGAGGGTCCGGTCCAGCTCCGCACCGCCTGACCGGCCGGCGCCCCGGCCCTGAGCAGGGGCGCCGGTCCCGATGGCCGGTGTCCGGCCCGTCGACGCCGTCATCGGGGAAACGACCTGTTCCGAGTCCGACCGCCCTTCACCCCCTTGCCGGCGTGTTCGCGTCGGCATACCTTCGCGTGGCCAGCAGTGACCAACAGCGGACCGTCCGTGTTGGTACGAACGAAAGGCACCGCAGTGGCTACGACCGACTGGACGTCACGGACGGCGGAACCGTCGCCGACGACCAGCTCTCCTACGGCATCTACTCGCAGGCGGCGCAGGCCCTGCGCTCCTCCGGAGACCTCACCGGCGGGACCGAGGTCGACCAGGTCCTGGCCATCGGGGCTTCTCAGTCCGCGGGCCGCATGACGGTCTACTACGAGGAGGTCCTCCCCCGCATCGAGCCGGTCTTCGACGGATACGGCTTCGTCGTGGGCTCGGCCCCGAGGCCGACCGTCCCGAACCGGTGTTCCAGGTGCTGTCGGAGACCGACGCCGCCTGGATCGGTCCCGCGGAGGACACGGAGGCCTTCCGCCGCTGGGAGGTGGCGGGCTCCGCACACTCCGGCTGGGCCGGACGGCAGGCGCGCGAGGATGTCGAGGAGCGCGACTTCGGCCGGCAGCCGCGGTACGACTGCGTCGAGCCCCCGTTCAGCCGCGTGCCGCTGCATCACGTGCTCAACGCCTCCTACGACCACCTCAGCGAGTGGGCCTCGGACGGGACCCCGCCGCCGGCCGCGGAACCGATCACGCGCACCGGGCGGGGGAGATCGTCCGGGACGAGGACGGATTCGCGGAGGGAGGCGTCCGGCTCTCCCGGGTGGAGGCGCCCACGGCGCTGAACACCGGCGGCAACGCCCCGGCGGCCCCGGAGGACTACTTCTGTGTGCTCTTCGGCTCGCACGCCCCCTTCGACGAGGACGAGTTGGCGGAGCGCTACCGCGGTCACGGACAGTACGTGTGGGCGGTCAACCGCGCGGAGGATGAGAACGTGCGCGAGGGCTACGTCACGCGCGCCGGCTCCCTGCGGACCAGGCTGGAGGCCGCGCGTCGCTGACGCCTCCGCCGGTCGCCGCGCGTCATACGGGACCCCGTCCCGTGGCCCACCGCGGTGGGCCACGGCGCGCTCCCTAGCCGATGAGGCCGCGGCGGTAGGCCTCGGCCACCGCCGCGGCCCGGTCGCGGACGCCGAGCTTGTTGTACACGTGCTGTAGGTGCGTCTTGACGCTCGCCTCGCTGATGAACAGGCGCGCCGCCGCACTCCGGTTGGACGCCCCGTCGGCGACGAGCCCCAGCACCTCCAGTTCACGGGCGCTCAGACTCTGGCCGGCGGGCCTGCGGACCTGGCCCATCAGGTGCCGCACCGCCGTCGGCGCCAGGACCGACTCCCCGCGGTGCACGGCGCGTACCCCGCGCAGCAGCTCGTCGGTCGAGGCGTCCTTGAGCAGGTATCCGGTGGCACCGGCCTCGACGGCCGGGAGGACGTCGCTCTCGCTATCGAAGGTGGTGAGGACGAGGACGCGCACGTCCGGCGCCTCCCGGGCCAGGGCGGCGATCGCCCCGACCCCGGAGAGCACCGGCATGCGCAGGTCCATCAGCACGACGTCGGCGGAGAACTCCCCCGCGCGTTCGACCGCCTCACGGCCGTTGGACGCCTCACCGACCACCTCGATGTCGTCCTCCGCGGCGAAGGCGCCGCGCAGGCCGTCGCGCACGACGGGGTGGTCGTCGGCGATGAGGACACGGATCACGTCGCCTCCACCGGGATCGCGGGCACGGTCGCGCTGACGGCGGTGCCCTCCCCCTCGCCGGTCTCGATCTCCACCGTGCCTCCGATCCCGCGAATGCGCTGGCGCATGCTGTTGAGTCCGAACCCGTGCCGGTTGCCCCCGGCCATCCCCCGCCCGTCGTCGCGGACGTCGAGCAGGACCACGTCGTCGGAGTAGGACAGGGTCACGCCCACCCGGGAGGCGTCGGCGTGCTTGGCGACGTTGGTGAGCGCCTCCTGGGCGACACGGAAGAGGGCCACCTCGATCGCCGGGCTCAGTGCGACGCGCTCGCCGGTGACGTCGAGCCCGGAGCGGACGCGGTGCTCCTCCTCCCAACGGCGGGTGAGCTCGCCGAGGGCCTCGGGCAGCTGGCTCTCCACCAGCTGCCGGGGGCGCAGGGCCTGCACGGAGCGCCGCGCCTCGGCCAGGCTCTCCCGGGCCAGGTTGAGCGCGCGGTCCACGTGCGGGCGCGCCGACCCGGGATCGTCCCACACCCGCTGCGCCGCCTGGACCTGCGTCACGATCCCGGTGAGCCCCTGGGCCAGGGTGTCATGGATCTCCCGCGCCATACGCTGGCGCTCGTCCAGCGCCCCGGCCTCCCTGGCCTGTGTGAGGAGCTGCGCGTGCAGGCCGGCGTTCTCCTCCAGGGCCGCCTCGAGCTTGACCACCATCGTCTGGCGTTCCCTGTGCTGCTCCGCGCCCTTGGCCGCGACCACGAGCCCTCCGCCTATGGCCACGGTCTGGACGGTGACCACGCCGACGTAGACGAAGAGGTGTTCCAGGAAGGGCATCTCCGTGTCCGTCCCGGGGAAACCCATGGTCGTCGTGTGCAGCGCGATCGACGCGGCCGCGACACCGACGAAGGCCAGAGGCCAGGGCAGCACCAAGGCGTGGAAGAACAGTGTGATGGCGAACATCAGGAACAGGGGATTGTGCGCCATCATCACGGAGCACAGTGCGACGAGCCCGGCGAAGTAGAGCAGGGAGGGCAGCATGCGGTTGTCGCGGCCGGGTGGGGTGAGCACGTAACCGAGGAGCACCCAGGCCGCCGCGAACACGGCCAAGCCGAAGGTGACCGCGTGCCCGGTCCAGTCCCGCACCGGCTGGGAGAGGACCAGCGCCGTCGAGGGCAGCAGCAGGACCCAGGGGATGACGACGACGAACCGCTCCCACCACCGGTCCCAGTCCCGTTCCCAGTCCTGCTCCCCGGCGGTGTCCTCACAGTTGCCCCGCGGGCTCATCCGCCGTTCACTCCCATCGGAACAGTCTGGCCGCCAGCGCAGCGGCCACCACGGCGACTCCCGCCATTATCGCCAACTGGACGATCTGGGGGAAACCGGTGGCCGCCACGTCTCCGGACCAGCTCTCCAGCAGGAGTTGGGCCCCGGGCGGCGTGAACTCTCCCATCCGCACGAGGACGTCGGGCAGGAAGACCCTCGGTAGGAAGACCCCGCCCACGATCATCAGCAGCATGTACAGAACCATCGACAGACCGTTGGCCGCGCGTGCGTTGGGCACCACCGCGGCGACCAGGGTCCCCAGCGCGATGAGTGACGCGGCCCCGACGACGAACCCGGCAGCGAACAGCAGCGGCCGGCTCGGCGGCTCGATGTCCAGGACCAGCCAGGCGGAGACCACCAGGAGCACGGCGGAGACCGCCGCCGCCGCGAACACCACGATGATCTGCGCGGCCAGGACCATACCGGGGTGCACCGGCGTGGTCGCCATCCGGCGCAGTACGCCGTTCTCCCGATAGCTGGCCAGGGCGGACGGCAGGTGCTGGAGGCACAGGATCCCCATGCCGAGGATCAGGGCCGTGGGGGCCCAGGTCTCGATGAAGCTCATGCCGCCGAACTCCGGGGTCGGTTCACGCATCATCGGCAGGGCGCCGAGGCCCAGGAGGATCACGGTCGGCAGCACGATGCCGAGACCGATGGCCGTGGGCTCGCGTAGCAGCAGCCTGGCCTCGGTCACTGTGAGCTGGCGCAGGGCGGACACGGTGGCTCCCTCCTTCTCGGTGGCGGTGTTCATGACTGGAGGGTGCGGCCGGTCAGGGTGACGAACGCGTCGTCCAGGCTGGAGCGCTCAATGCGCAGCTCCTCGGCGATGACGTGCTCACGGGCCAGGGCAGAGGTCACCGCGTGGAGCAGGTTTCCCTGGCCGGTCACCTGGATCCGGGAGCCGCTGCGTCGTACGGAGCCGACCTCGGGCAGAGCGGCGAGTACCTGCTCGTCGAGTCCGGCGGACACACGGAAGGTCACCTGCTGTTCCGGGCTGGCCTGGGCGACGAGTCCGGCGGGGGTGTCCAGGGCGGCGATGCGGCCCGCGTCGATCAGGGCGAGCCGGTCGCAGAGCCGTTCGGCCTCGTCCATGAAGTGCGTGACGAGCACGATCGTGACCCCGGAGTCGCGCACGTCCTCGATGAGGTCCCAGGTGTCGCGCCGCGCCTGCGGGTCCAGGCCCGTGGTCAGTTCGTCGAGGATGGTCACGGTCGGACGGCCCACGAGAGCGAGGGCGATGGACAGCCGCTGCTTCTGCCCGCCGGACAGCCTGCGGTACTGGGTGTCGCGCTTGTCGGCGATCCCGAGCATCTCCATGAGCTGACCGGTGTCGGCCGAGGCACGGTAGAAGGAGGCGTAGAGCTCCAGGGCCTCCCCCACCCTGATCCGGTCGGGCAGCCGCGCCTCCTGGAGCTGCACGCCGAGGCGCTCGCGGATCTCGCCCCGGTCCCGCCTCGGATCCCGGCCGAGCACGGTGATCGATCCGGTGCCGGCGGGGCGTATCCCCGCCACGCACTCGACAGTGGTGGTCTTCCCGGCTCCGTTGGGGCCGAGGATCCCGAAGATCTCACCCTCCTCGACGGAGAAGGACACGTCGTCGACGGCGGTCTTCTCCCCGTAGCGCTTGTGCAGGTTCCTGACGTCGATGATCGGCATGCTCCGAGCATCGCGCGGGACCGGGGGGCCACGAATCACCCGCACGGCCACGGGATCGGTGGATTCCGCGCATCAACCGATCGGTCGACCCGGCCACCGGTCGGCCCGGGGGGGGCGGACGCCGCGGCTCGGGGCCGGGGCGGGACAATAGGCCCGATGATCGACAGACCCCGTCTCCATGCTCCGGTACCCGCCATCCCCACGGCGGGAGACGTGCGATGAGGCCGACAGGGACCCCCGGCCGCGCTACCCCCTCGCCCGCCCGGGTCGTAGCCGCCTCCGCGCTGGTCCTGGCGCTGAGCGGCCCGGGGCAGACCGCGGGTGTCTCCGTGTTCGTCGACCATGTCATCGCCGACCTGGACATCAGCCGATCGGCCGTCTCCCTCGCCTACATGGTCGGCACGCTCAGCGGCGCGCTCGCACTGCCCTGGCTGGGGCGGGCCGTCGACAGGTTCGGGGTCCAGCGGGTCCTGGCCGCGGTGGCGCTGGGCTTCGGCGGATTCCTGGTCCTGCTGGCCTGCGTACAGGGACTGGTGGGGCTGACCGCGGGCTTCGTCGGGGTACGCGCCCTGGGCCAGGGCGGCATGTCGCTGATCGCCAGCACCGCCGTCGCGATCTCGGTGACCCGCGGCCGGGGCACCCTGCTCGGGCTCACCACCTCGGCGGGGAGCGCGGGGATCTCGCTGTTCCCGCTGATCGCCGAGCAGGTGGTCTCCGTCCTGGGCTGGCGGTACACCTTCGCCGCCGAGGCGCTGCTCATCTGGGTGGTCGTGCTGCCCCTGGCGTTCTGGGGCCTGCGCGGGGTCGCCCGGGCGCCCGAGCGGTCCGAGGGGGCCAAGGCGCCCGGACGGACCGGGCCCGGGGAGACCGAGCGGACCGGGAAGCCCGCACACGCGGGGCCTGCCGCGACCGTCGAACCGGAGTGGCCGCTGCGGGCGATCGTGCGCACCTCCGTCTTCTGGGCGTTGACCGGGGCGGTGGCGTGCAGCGGGCTGGTGTCCACCGCCGTGTTCTTCCACCAGATCGCCGTGCTGGGCGAGCAGGGGCTCACCCCGACGCAGGCCGCCGCCAACTTCCTGCCCCAGACCGTCGCCGGGCTGGGTTCGGCGCTGCTCTTCGGTTCGGCCGCCGACCGGCTGTCCCCCAAGATGCTGATGTGCGCGGCCATGGCCATGCACGCGCTGGCGCTCACCCTGCTGCCGCTGGTCGCCCCGGGCCTGGGAGCGGTCCTCTACGGGGTGGCGCTGGGCGCGGCGGCTTCCGGGGCCCGCGCGGTGGAGAACGCCGCGCTGCCCTTCTACTTCGGCACCGCCAACCTCGGCTCCCTGCGCGGGGTGACCCAGTCCGTCGCGGTCGCCTCCACCGCAGTGGGCCCCATCCTGTTGTCCCTGGCCCACGGGTGGGCGGGGTCCTACCGGCCCGGCGTCCTGGGGCTGGCCCTGCTCTGCGCGCTGATGGCGGTCGCGGTGTGCTTCGCCCGGCGGCCCGTGCCCCCGCGCGCCGACGCGTGGCCGGATCCGGCCATGCCTAACCGCGGGTGAGGGCTCTCCGCGTCTCCCTGACCGGAAGCAGGGAAACCGGGGCCGGGTGGCGCTCCTTCATGAGCTCCGCATACGCGATGGGCCCCGCCACGACCCACGGAAACCCGCGGTCGACTGACGAATATTTGATTCACCCTGGGTAAATGTCTGTAAAGTTAATTCTTGCTCCCATACCCCTGAACTCTGTAGAACAGGGGAGCCGCGGCACTTCTCGTAGTACGACCACGGATCGGAAGTGGAAATACCTCACCAGGAGAAGAAGACCTTCGCGCTCCCCCGGATGGGACGACGGGCCATCACCGGACTCTTCACCTTGGCCCTGGTGGCCGGAGGGGGAGTGGTGGAGGTGATCGACGCCGACCCCGCAGCCGCCTGTGTGCGCGGATACCGGGACGTTACCACCGGATATTCGAGTGCGAGCACAAGCACGAGCGGCTGCAGTGCCTTCGGGCGTTCCTGGGCCTACCACGGAGATGCGTCCCAATCAACACATTGGTATCCGAACAGCAGCAGCGCCTACGCTTCTGACCACAGCGGGGCGGCCCCCCGATACGCGGGTTACGAGTTCGGCTGATTCCTGACCGAATCCGCGACCGGGCACAGGGAGGCCTCCACGCCCGGTCGCGGTGCCACAGAGAAAGGAATGACTTTGGGCAAGCATTCCGAATCCGGTGTCCTGTGTACGGCGGTGGTCGCCCTTTTGATCGCCGGATGCGGTGCGCAGCAAGAGAACGAGGGGTTGTCCGAGGCCGCACAGAACGCCGGGACGATGGACCAGACCCTCGTGGAGCAGTTCGAATGGGCGCGCGGGGAGTCCACCTAGGACTTCGAGCGCGAGGTTTTCGACCGCGCCATCGAGAACGGCGAGATAGCGCCGGAGGACTACGAGGAGGCGTTCAACCGCTGCCAGGAGTGCGCCGAGGCGGCCGGGCCGGAGGAAACCTACGAAAAGATGCCGAGCGGCCTGTACCGGATGGAGGAGTCCGACCACGGTGACAGCGAGGAAACCGTGAGCGCGTCAATGGGCGCCGGTGCCGAATGCGCCGACGGGACCCTGATGAGGATCGAGGGGATGTACGCGGTCCAGGTGGGCAACCCGCACATGCTCGCTGACACTCGGGCCGCGGTCATCCAGTGCCTCTACGAGGAGGGGTTCGTGGAGGCAGGCTACTCCGTGGAGATGTTCGAAAGCCACATGGAGGAAGGCATGCGAAGCGCGCCGTTCGACATGGCGAACGAGACGGTCAGCGACTGTTTCTACCGTTCAGGCTTCGCGATCTCCTCCGGGCAGTGAGGACTCCACGGTGAAGACCCTCTCCCCGGAAACTTCCTCCTGGGCGGACTCCTGCTGACCATCACCGCAGGCACGGCCGGTTTCCTGTTGCGCCCCGCCGACCCGCCCCCGAGCCTGGCCACCGCCGAGGACACCGTGTCCGCCCCCGCCTCCGTGGAGCGGTTCGCCGACGGGCACACGGTCGAGGTGACTCTCAACACCGCTCCGACCCCGGACCTGGAGATGGGCAGGAGCGGCCGGATCACCGACACTTCCTGTACGGCGGGTTCCACCCTGCGCTCGGGCGAGACAGCGGCGGAGGTCGACGGTGACCCGCTCCTGGCCCTGGCGACGCCCCGGCCCCTGCACCGGGACCTGGGCCGTGGCGACCGCGGCCCCGACGTGGAGGCACTACAGGCCGAGCTCGACCGGCTCGGGTACGCCGCTGCGGAGGACGGCACCTACGGCTGGCAGACCGCCGCCGCGGTGCGCACGCTCGAGGAGAGGTCCGGTGTCGACCAGCCCGACGGCGTGCTGGGCCTGGCGGACGTCATGTGGATGCCCGCCTCCGAGGTCGTCCTCGACGAGTGCCATGCTCTGCTCGGCAGCACGGTCGGGGCCGGAAGCGCGTTCGCCGGGGTCCCCGGACGCCTGGAGTCGATAGCGCTGGCGCCGCTTCCCGCCGCGGCACTTCCCGGAGACCGCGTGCTGACCCTCGGGGAGGTGACCGGACCGGTCGACACGGACGGGTTCGGCGACGATCCGGAGTTCCTGAGGCGGCTGGCCGACACGCCCGAGGCGCAGGCGGCCCGGGAGCGGACCGGTGAGGACGCACCGGTCATGGGCACTTCCTCCTTGGCCGAGCCGGTGGACGTCCTGAAGGTACCGCCAGGAGCGCTCTTCGCGACCGGGGACGGCTCCGGCTGCCTCCAGTCCGGGAGCGAGGTGTACCCGGTCGAGATCATCAGCTCCGCCATCGGATCGACCCTGGTCGTGGCCTCCGGTGACGGGGTATCGCCGACCTGCCCGACAGCGTCGACCTGGGCCGGGGCGTCACCGCCGACTCCTGTCGGGGCGGCCGACCGTGACGAACACCGCCCACGTGCACGCCACCGGACTGGCCCACCGCTTCCCTGGGACCGCGCTGCTCTTCTCCGACCTGGACTTCGGGCTGCGGCCGGGTGAGACCAGCTGTGCGGCCCCTCCGGGTGCGGCAAGTCCACACTGATGTCCATCCTCGCAGGGTGGGTCGACCCCCTCGCCGGAACCGTCGAGACGTCGGGCGTGACCCGCACCGGCTGGGTCTTCCAGAATCCCTACGGCGTTCCCGGACGCACCGCGCTGGACCACGTCGTCCTACCACTGCTCGCGCGGGGCTACCTCCGCGGGAAGGCCGAAGAGCGCGCGCTGGAGGCCATGGCGGCCTTCGATCTCACCGAGGTGACCGGACGGCCCTTCCGGGAGCTGTCGGGCGGCGAGGCCCAGCGGCTCATGCTCGCCCGCGCGGTGTGTTCGGCACCTGACCTACTCCTGGTGGACGAACCCACGGCCCAGCTCGACCTGCGTACCGCCCGGGCCGTCAACGCCACCTTGGGCCACGTCGCCCGGGAGGGGACCATCGTGGTGGTCGCCACGCACGACCCGCACACGCGGAAGGCGTGCGCCCACGTCGTCGACCTGGAGGCCGGCACTCGGAAGGGTGGGACGGAGTGAGGCCTTCCGCTGTCCTGTCCGAGGCTTGGCGCAACCTCGCGACCGGCACCACCCGGGCCACGGTCCTCGCGCTGGTGCTCGCCGCGGTCAGCGCCGCACTGGCCATCACCGACGCCCGCACCGTCATCGGCCTGCAGCAGCGCGCCGCCGACTTCGTCACCGCGGGGGCCTCGGTCCGGGTGCTCAGCGCGGCCGGGGGCGTCGACGGCGCCTCCTGCGACGGCCTCGCCGAACTGCCCGCCGTCACCTCCACCGGCGCGCTGCGCGAGCGTGACGCCTTCCTGCTCGACGCGATGCCCGCGAACCCGCTGCCCGCCTACACGGTGACCCCCGGGATGGCACACGTTCTGGGGGTGGACGCCGTCTCAGCGGAGGGCGTGTGGGTCTCCAAGGACACGGCCCGCACACTACGGGTCGTTCCCGGCCAGACCCTGGAGTCCTCGGAGGGACCACTCACCGTCGCAGGGGTGTTCGACTACCCCGACGACGGCAGGGACGACCGGCCCCGTTACGCGGCCCTGGTCCCCGATGCGGCCCCGGGCGCCTTCGACCAGTGCTGGGCGCAGGTGTGGCCGCCATCCGCGCAGACGGACGAACTACTCCTCACCGCCGTGGTGACGGATCTGTCGCCGAACGTGGCAGTAACCGTCGGCCAGCTCAACAGCAGCCTGGGCGAGCCCTTCGACGGCGCCGCAGCGTTCACCGGCCGAATCACTCGGTTCGCACTGCCCGGAGCGGCCCTGACCGGTCTGGTACTGGGATTCGTCGCGGTCCGGCTGCGCCGCCTGGAGATCGCTGGTGCGCTGCACGTGGGGCAGTCGCGGCGGTCCCAGTTGGCCATCGCGGCCATCGAGACCGCGGCATGGTCCCTGGCCGGACTGGTGCTGAGCGTCTGCGCCCTACTCGTGGCGGCCCGCATCCGCGGTCCGGCCGATCCGGCCCACGTCTTCTGGACCGACGTGCGCGGACCCGCGGCGGCGGTGCTGGCGGCCCAGGCCGGAGCGGTCGCCGCGCTGGCCCCGGTCCGTGAGAACCACCTGTTCCGGTACTTCAAGGACCGTTGAGGAGGGGCAAGGCCGAACAGGGCCAGTTCCCGCGGCCGCATGGTGTCGAGCGGTGGCGGACCCGACCGGATCGGGGTAGCGGTACCGACAGGGGTGGGTCGGCCGGACGACCTTCACGCTACCGGCTGGTAACGTCCAAATACGCCCATACTTCTGTTAAATTGCCACAACACACGTAAGGAGGAGGGCTGGGTCGTGCGAACAGCAAAACGAGCGTCGTCCGCCTCCTGCGTGGCATTCGTAGCCATCCGAGCTGTGGACGGGTACTGAATCCGGAAGAAGAGGACGAGGCAGCGATGAGGGACCCCGCCAACCTCGGCACTGCCGGGGGGACGGCATGGCCGCCCACTTCACCCCGGACCTCTGAGAGACCGCCCGTGTCCGCGGCGACTTGAGGCTCCGCTCTCACGTGTACCGTCCGGGAACGGGGCCAGTAACACGACACACGCTGGCCCGACACATGCAGGCCCTGCCCCGGAACTGGCGGGGACGTACACGATGCCACCTCTATCCCGGTGACTCTCAGTAACAACTCTGTCGTGGTGTGTGCGCCTTCGTGGTGCTTACCGTCCCTCAACCCCGATTGGAGGCTCTTTGTCTCCCCGTTCCATCAAAGAGGTCCCGCTTCCCGCCCCAGCCGTCGTCGAGGCGGTCCAGCACTCCTGCGCCTCTTTACCACCCGGTTCGACCCGCCTGTCCGAGCGCTTCTACCAGAACCTGTTCTCCATGGCGCCCGAGGTGCGGGGTATGTTCCCCGAGAACATGCAGGTCCAGAAGGAGCGCATGGCCTTCGCCCTGCTGGAGGTCGTCCACCACCTCGGCCAGCCCGACGAGGTGGCCGGTTACCTACAGGAACTGGGCGCCCAGCACAGGCGTGAACTCGCCATCGAACCCGAGCACTACCCCTACGTGGGCCGTGCCCTGGTGCGCGCCGTCAGCGAGGTCTCACCGACCTGGTCCTCCTCGATGAGCTCGGCCTGGGTGATGGTCTACGAATGGATCACCGCCAACATGCTCGAAGGCGCACGCGAGGCCGACGCGGGCAAGCCCGCGGCACACAGCCGCCACGCGGCTCCGCGCACCGGGCACCAGCGAACCGACACGGCCGACTCCACCTCACCGTCACGCTGACCCAGCGTGGCCGCTTCCGCTCCGAGCCTGGCCCGGGGCGCTCTCTACCCCACCAACTCCACCGCCCCGGCCGACTGCGATCCAGCCAGTCCCACCAGCCCCACCAGCCCCAGTGAGAGGCAGTGATGCGCGAGACCTCCCCACAGCATGTACCCGGCAGCGCGGGTGAACGCCGCGTGCAGGAGATAACCGGCACGGGCGAGCGCGCCGAACGCTTCTACCGCGACCAGATGCTCGACCACCTGAACCCGCGGATGCGCGAGTTCGTCGCCCGGCAGGAGATGTTGTTCATCGCCACCTCGGACCGCGGCGGCGAGTGCGATTCCAGCTTCCGCGCGGGGCCGCCCGGCTTCGTCCACGTGATCGACGAGCACACTCTGGCCTATCCGGAGTTCCGGGGCAACGGTGTGTTCGCCAGCGTGGGCAACATCCTGGAGAACCCGCACGTGGGCCTGATGTTCATGGACTTCGCACGCGACCGCATCGGACTGCACGTCAACGGCCGCGCGACCCTGCTGGAGGACGTGGAGCTGCGACGCCACATCCCGGGCCTGCCCGAGCCCGACGTCCCCGGCCAGCGTGCCCTGATGTGGACCGTCGTGCACGTGGAGGAGGCCTACATCCACTGCCGCAAACACATCCCGCACCTACGCAAGGTCGACCGGGACGAGGACTGGGGCACCGACGACACCCTGCGCAAGGGCGGCGACTTCTTCTCGGCCAAGAGCACCCCCAAGCAGTGGAGTGAGCCCTCCGCTCCCGCCTATCCGTCCTGACCGGCGAGCCGCCGCCTGGCCTCCAGCGAGGCCGGGCGGCGGCCCCGTCTACATCAGGGTGTTGAGCAGCGGCCCGAACTCCTGGTCGTCGGTGTACAGCGAGACCGTCTCGGCCTCGCGGTCCACCTCCACCGCCACGGCGCTCAGGCGGGGCGGGACGTCCCCCTCCTCGGAGCGCCACCAGTACAGCTGGGAGCTGATGGGCTTGTCCGCGTCCGCGACGAAGCGCTCGGCGAGCTCCTGAAGGCGTTCCATCGCCGTGATCGGGTGCCCCTGGCCCAACGGGTGCGCCAGAAGCACCTGCGGCACCGGGAACGCGACGAGCGCGCCGTGCGGTGCCCTCCCCAGATGCCGGTCCAGGACGTGCACCTGCGCCGAGACGTAGGGGTGCTGACCCCCGACGTGGACGATCCCCACCCCGTCGATCTCGTGCTCGCTGGTCTCCACCGGCTCGGACACGGTGTGGGCGACGGCCTCGGCGAAGGCCTCCTCGGTGGACCGGCCCGACCGCTCCCGGGCGCGGCGGCTGAGCGGCTGAACGCTGTCGGGGAGGTCCACCGCCACGGTCTGCCACAGCCCGGGGGCGACTTCCCTGGCCACGAGCTTGTCGATCACGCCCTCGGGAAAGGCGCTGTCGGGGTAGAGCCGGACCCGCAGCCGCTCGTCTGGCACGGAGTCCTGTTCCCGCGAACGCGCGATCTGCTGGGCCACCGCCTGGGCGAAGCGGCCCGCCGCCTCGAAGGCCTCGTCCACGGAGGCGTTCTCCACCTCGGCCAGGTAGGCGCTGACGTCGATGGTGGCACGGTCGCCTTCGGACAGCGGCAGGCTCAGGACCTGTGGTGACTCGAAGCGCGCGTCGATGCCCATGTGTTCGAAGACCGCGATCAGGGCGCCCCGGCCGTGGTCGTCGGAGCGCGGCGGGTAGTGGGTCCCCAGGGCCACGCCCCGCTCACGGAACATGCGCATCGTGGCGCGGACGACCTCGTCGGCCATCTGCGGGTACTGCTCAACGGGGTGGGAGCGGGCACGCTCGACCGCGTCCGCGTAGTCGGTGTCGAAGGGGTCGGCGCCGGGCAGGGGGACGCGCACACCCGTCGCGGACAGCCGTTCGGCACGGATGTCCGCACGGTGGTAGGCCTCCACCAGGAGAGCGACGAAGTCCGTGTCCCCGCCGCCGGGGTTCGATGTCTGTGCCATACAGCGTGTGACTCCTCGTTCACGGCCGTGGTTCGCGTGCTCCAAAGGGGACTCGCGCGTTCCCGGGGGTGTACCTGGTACCGGGGTGCCGTCTCCCGCCCCCCAGTATCAACGGCCGGTGACGCGGTACGCGCCCGGCTGGAACGCACGTCACGAGCAGCTGGAACACCTTGCTTGCCCGTTGTGCTGCAATTGTTCACAGGTCCGCGGGGCCTGTGAGGATTCATGGGCCCGCAACAGCACATCGAAGAGGAGGGTTGGTGTCCGATGACCAACCGCGCGTACGTGATCGCAGGGTCGGAGGCCACCGGCGGCGCTGGCGTCCAGGCCGATCTCAAGGCCTTCCAGGAGCTGGGTGTCTACGGCATGGGGACGATCACCTGCATCGTTTCCTTCGATCCGAAGAACGGCTGGGGCCACCGCTTCGTCCCGATCGCCCCGGACGTCATCGCCGACCAGATCGAGGCAGCGACCTCATGCCATGACCTGGACGTGGTCAAGCTCGGCATGCTCGGCACCCCGGACACCATCGACGTGGTCGCCGAGGGGCTGCGCCGCCAGCCGTGGCGGCACGTGGTCCTGGATCCCGTGCTGATCTGCAAGGGGCAGGAGCCGGGGGCCGCGCTGGACACCGACAAGGCACTCACCGCGCAGATCCTGCCGTTGGCCACCGTGATCACGCCCAACCACTTCGAGGCGCGCACCCTCGCGGGCATGGAGAGCATCGAGACGGTGGACGACCTGATCGAGGCCGCGCACCGCATCCACGAGCTGGGCCCTCGGCACGTCGTGGTCAAGGGCGGTGTGGAGCTGCCCGGACCGGACGCGGTGGACGTGTACTTCGACGGCGAGGAGGTGACCGTCCTCAGCGCGCCCAAGATCGGCGACGCGCGGGTGAGCGGCGCGGGCTGCACCTTCGCCGCCGCGATCACCGCTGAGCTGGCCAGGGGCAGCGGCATGGGGGAGGCCGCGGACGTGGCCAAGGCGATGGTGCGTGAGGGCATCAGCCGCCGGGTGGGCACGCACGCACCGTTCGCCTCGGTGGCCGCGGTCGCGCCGCAGGTTCAGAGGTTCGGACACCAGGCCTGACCTGCACATTGACCGTTATGTCCAGGTTTTCGCTCTACCTATGATTGCGGACCCCGCCGGACGGTTATGGGTGTGGACAGGACCGGAAGCCGAGCAGGAGGTGGGTATGACCGAGCGCGATCAGGCCCACAACAAGGCTGAGGAGTTCAAGGGAAAGGCCAAGGAGGGCCTCGGCAGGGCCACGGACAACGAGCAGTGGCAGGCCGAGGGCAAGGCCGAGGAGAAGTCCTCGAAGCTCAAGCAGGCCGGGGAGAAGATCAAGGACACCCTGACCGGGAACGACAAGCCCGGCAGGTAGCGGTCTCAGGCCCCCGGTGACGCGGGGAGGCGCCGGTGCGCCGGCGCCTCCCCGTTCGCGTGCGGCGAGCACGCCGGCTGCTCGCGGCGTCAGCCGACCGGGGAGAACCCGAGCCGGAGCCTGTGTTCCCCGGCCGCGAGGCGGTGTCCGGGGAGCACGCCGGGTCCGCACGAGGCTGAGCCGATGCCGTGATGGGCCAGGTCCAGGTGCAGGTGTACCCGACCGCTGGGGACCAGCTCGTGGGTGTGGCCGGCCGCGTCGAGCGCCGCCGTGTCCCAGCGGCGTGCGGAGAAGTCGAACACCGGGTCGCCCTCCACCCGCAGGCCCGTCCCGTCAGCCCCGCGTATGACGAGCCACCTGGCGTCCGTGCGGTTGCCGTTCTCCTGGGGCCGCAGGTAGGGGATCTGGAGGCCGTCGACGGTACTGGAGAAACGGCCCACCCTCGCTGCCTGGGCCACGTCCCGGTATGCCTCACCGGGACCCCGCCCGAACCACTCCACCTCTCCAAGGGAGCCGGGCAGGGCGGTGCGCACACCGAAGCGCGGCAGGGGGCAGGGCCAGTCCCCCTCGGACTCGGCCTCCACGGTCAGAAGCAGGAGCCCGCCGGCCGAGCCCCACCGGTGGACGACGCGCATGCCGAAGTCGACCGCGGCCGGGGCCAGTCTGGTCCGGACGACGAACTCGTCCCCCTCCCACCCGGTGGAGAGCAGACGCGTGGTGAGCCGGTCCAGGCCGGACCGCCGCCACAGGGCGGCCACGGAGATCCCGTGCGGGGCCACGTCGTTGTCGGTCGGGGCGCGCCAGAGGTCCACCTCGGGCTGGTGCACGGGCAGTCCGCCGACCGAGAGCAGAGCTCCGGTCTCCGCGTCCAGCAGGCCCGGGCCGATCCGCAAGGTGCCGTCTCCGGCGGCTGGCGGCGCGTGGCGGGCCGAGCCCCCCGCCCCGCCACGCGAGGACGTGTCCGCGTCCTCGGGAACGTCCACCCGTGCCTGTCCCCAGGCCAGTTCGTGCCCAGCCGGGGCCCAGGGCTCCTCCCCGGCCAGCCGGGCGGACACGGTCAACCAGGTCTCCCCGCCTCCGGACGGCTCGGGCAGCGCGGGCAACGGCACGTCGGCGGCCGCTCCGGGCGCGAGGACCGGCACCTCCAGGACGCCCTCACCGAGCAGCACGCCCTCCTCCTCCACACGCCAGGAGAAGGCCAGGCCCGAGGTGTCCCGGAAGTCCCAGGTGTTGGTGACGGCGACGGTTCCGGTCACCGGGTCAGGGCCCACCCTCACGGGTTCGATGGTCCTGGCGTACGCGGTCAGCCCCGGACTGGGCGTGCGGTCGGGGAACAGCAGGCCGTCCGCGACGAAGTTGCCGTCGTGCACGACCTCGCCGAAGTCGCCTCCGTAGGCGAACCACTCGGTGCCGTCCGGTTCCCGGCGGCGGATCCCGTGGTCGATCCACTCCCAGATGAATCCGCCCTGGCAGCGGTCGTGCCGCTCGAACAGCCGCTGGTACTCCTCCAGCGCCCCCGGGCCGGTTCCCATGGCGTGGCCGTACTCGCACAGGACGAAGGGCAGCCCGCGCCGGTGGGCGTCATCGCTCTCGTCGGCCGTCTTGCCCTCCTCGCCCCGGCCGATGGCGTCCACCTCGTCGTGCGGCGCGTACATGCGCGAGTACACGTCCACGTACGGGCTGTCGCGCTCACCCTCGTAGTGGACCGGCCGGGAAGGATCGTGCTCGCGCGTCCACTCCGCCATGGCCCTCAGGTTCCCGCCGGCCCCGGCCTCGTTGCCCAGGGACCACAGGATGACGCTGGGATGGTTGCGGTCCCGCCCGACGGTGCGGCGCATCCGGTCCAGGTAGGCGTCGAGCCAGCGCGGGTCGTCGGAGGGGTTGCCGCGCCATCCGACCTCCTCGAACCCGTGGGTCTCCAGGTCGCACTCGTCCACGACCCACAGGCCCAGTTCGTCGCACAGGTCCAGGAAGTCGGGGTGGGGCGGATAGTGGCTGGTGCGCACCGCGTTGACGTTGTGCCGCTTCATCAGCAGCACGTCCTCGCGCATGGTCTCCCGGGGTACGGCACGGCCGTGGTCGGGGTGCCACTCGTGCCGGTTCACCCCCCGAAGCAGCAGCGGACGTCCGTTGACGCGCAGCAGCCCGCCGGAGACCTCCACGGTCCGGAAGCCGACCCGCGTCCGGACCCGCTCCCCCGGCGCACGCACCTGCGCGTCGTAGAGGCGAGGCACCTCGGCCGACCACGGCTCCACCGCACCGACCGCGTGCTCCACACCCGCGGCCGCGTCCACGAGCCCCAGTTCGGGAACGCTGACCAGGGCGTCCGGTGCCCCCTCCACGTCGATCCGCAGGGTTCCCGTCCCGGTGGTGTGGTCGTAGGCGGCGTGTACGGCGAGATCGTCGATCCCCGCCGGGGGCCGGGCGGTGAGGGTGACGTCGCGGAAGATCCCGGACAGCCACCACATGTCCTGGTCCTCCAGGTAGCTGGCCGCCGACCACTGGTGGACGCGGACGGCCAGGGTGTTGCGTCCGGGGCGCAGCAGGTGACCGACGTCGAACTCGGCGGCCAGGCGGCTCCCGGTGGAGAAGCCCAGCTCGGCGCCGTTGAGCCAGGCCCGGAAGCAGGAGTCGACCCCGTCGAAGCGCAGCACCGCCTCGCCCCGCGGCCACTCGCCGGGCAGGTCGAAGACCCGCCGGTGGTCGCCGGTCGGGTTGTCGTCGGGCACGTGCGGGGGGTCGACCGGGAAGGGATAGGAGATGTTCGTGTAGGCGGGGGCTCCGTGGCCGTGCAGCTGCCAGTGCGCGGGCACGGGAAGGTCGGACCACCCGGAGTCGTCGAAGCCGGGGCCCTCGAACCCGTCGGTGCCGGCCTCGGCCCGGGGAAGCAGCCGGAACCGCCATGTGCCGTTCAGGTCCAGCGAGGGGGCGTCGGAGACGAAGCGGGCCCGGGGCGCGCGTGTCCCCCGGGAAGGGGCGAAGTCCTCCAGGTAGGCGGGCTTGCGGGGTGCGGGCACGTCAGACCTCCCTCAGGTGCAGGAGCAGGGCTTGGGCCGGGTTGAGGTTGGGCGGTTGCACGCCGGCGCGGGTGAGCACCGCGCCCGACACGGTCGCCCCGCCCTCGGCGAACCATGCGGGAAGCACGTGCTGCATGGTCGAGGGCGGGCCTGTCTCCTGCCGCCACACCAGGCGGTAGGTCCGGTCCGGGCACAGGCCGGGCAGCCGGACCCGTCCGGGCAGGGCGCGTGCGGAGGTGGCCAGCCGGGCGTACCGAAACACCGCCTCGCTCCTGTCCGGGGCGACCACCCCGTCCAACTGTTCGGAGGGGTCGGACGGATCGGCGTGGACGGCCTCGCCCGAGTGCAGCAGCGGGCGCAGCTCCTTGTACAGGCTGATCCAGGAGGCCAGAGCCCCGAGTTCGTCGTCGGTGCACTGGGTGATGTCCCACTCGATGCCGGCGTGCGACATCAGGCTGGCCAGGCAGCGGAAGGGCAGGTCGGCGTCGCGTCCGGTGGTGTGCGCGGTGCGCCCCCCGACGTGGCTTCCGACCAGCTCGGGCGGCAGCAGCAGGGCGGTCCAGCGCTGGATGGCCAGCCGTTCCAGGGGATCGTTGGTGTCGGAGGCCCACACGCGGTCGGTGCGCTCCAGGATGCCCAGGTCCACACGGCCGCCACCGGAGGAGCAGGACTCGATCTCCAGACCGGGGTGGCGCTCGCGCAGCCGGTCGAGCAGCGCGTAGACGGCCAGGGTCTGCCGGTGTGTTCCGGCTCCGCCGGTGGGTGCGTGCACGGGTTCGAGCAGGTCGCGGTTGTGGTCCCACTTGAGATAGTCGAGCCGGTACTCGGCGACCAGCGCGTCCAGGTGCTCGAACACGTACTGGAAGGCCTCTGGGCGGGACAGGTCCAGCAGCTGCTGGTTGCGGCTGGGCAGCGCCATGCGCCCCTCCGCGGCCAGGATCCACTCGGGATGCGCGCGCGCCAGGTCGGAGTCGGGGTTGACCATCTCCGGCTCCACCCACAACCCGACCTGCATGCCCCGGTCCCGGACATGGTCGAAGAGCGGGTGCAGGCCCTCGGGCCATACGCCGGTGTCCACCGTCCAGTCGCCGAGCCCGGCGGTGTCGTCCCGGCGCCCCCGGAACCAGCCGTCGTCCAGTACGAACCGCTCCACGCCGATCCCGGCGGCGGTGTCGGCGAGCCGCCTGAGTTTGGCGAGATCGTGGTCGAAGTAGACGGCCTCCCACGTGTTGAGGACCACCGGGCGCGGGGAGGAGGGATGCCCCGGCCGTGCGCGCAGCCAGCCGTGGACGCGCGCGGACATACCGTCCAGCCCCTGGTCGGACCAGGACAGGAGCACCCACGGCGTGGAGTAGGACTCCCCGCGCGCGAGGCGGACCTCGCCGGGGTGGAGCAGCTCGCCGCCCGCGATCACGCCGTCGGCCTGCCCGGCGCCCTCTGGCAGGCGCTCGGCCAGGTGGACGTGGTCGCCGCTCCATGCGGTGTGCACGCCCCAGACCTCGCCGCCGCGGAACCCGAACCCGGGTGTCCCGGCGGTGAGCAGCAGCGGGGCGTCGTGTCCGGTCCGGCCGCGGCGCGAGGCGCGCAGCCTGGTGCCCATGGAAAGGCCCTGACGCTGGGGTGAGCGCTCGCGGCACCAGCGCCCGGTCAGGTCCAGGACCTCCTCCGCCTCCCGCGGCAGGGGCAGCGTGACCCGGAGGGTGTCCAGGGTCCAGGGCTCGGCGTCGGTGTTGGAGACCGTGTTGCGGGCGCGGACCAGCCCGGAGGTCTCCATCCGCAGTTCGCAGCGCAGCTCCAGCCCGGGGGTCTCGGCCAGGACCGTGAGTATCCCGCCGGCGCCGGGCGCCGCGTCCTCCAGCGGGTCGGAGGCGACCTCGCGGACGGTCCAGTCGGGGAAGGTGACCCGGCCCTCGTGGTGCCCGGCGATCCCGGGGTGGCCGCGCCACCCCTCGGCCTGGGTGGGTACCAGCGACATCCACTGGGACACGTCCACCCCGTTGTGCGCGGCAGGGGGCGACGAGACGGCGGCGAGCCCCCCGGTGTCGGACAGGTCGGCGCCCCAGTGCAGGACGTGGGGCAGCCCGGTCTCGGGCACGCCGAGGACCAGTGCGGTCCCCGCCGCGCTGAGGTGAACGGTGCGGTACGTCAACCTTTACTCGCTCCCAAGGTGAGTCCGGCGACAAAGTGGCGCTGCAACAGGAAGAACACGATCAGCGTCGGCAGGGCGACGATGATCGAGCCCGCCGAGAGCAGGTTGTAGTCCACGAAGAAGGCGCTCTGAAGGTTCTGTAGGGCGGTGGTGATGGGCAGCTTGTCCCCGCTGGACAGCAGCGCCAGCGCCCAGAAGAAGTCGTTGTAGATCCACGTGACCAGCAGCGTGGCCAGGGCGGCCAGGCTCGGGCGGCACAGCGGGAGCACGATCCTCCAGTACTGCTGGAAGACCGACGCCCCGTCCACCTTGGCCGCTTCCAGCAGCGAGGTGGGCATGGCCTTCATGAAGTTGCTCAGCACGAACGTGCAGAAGCCGATCTGGAAGGCCGTGTGGATGAGGACGATGCCGGTGTGGCTGTCGTAGAGGGACCCGGACTCGCTGATCCAGTACGGCAGCTGGATGGCGTTGTAGAGCCGGAACAGCGGCACGAGCAGGGCCTGGGGAGGCAACAGGTTCGCGGCGAGGAACACCGCGAGCATCACCAGGTTGAACCCGCGCGAGTACTGGGACAGCACGAAGGCCGCGCAGGAGGACAGGAACAGCGTCAGCGCCACAGCGGGGACCGTGATGACCAGCGAGTTCCAGAAGTAGCCGGGGAGCTCGCCCTGGTTCCAGGCGTTGGCGTAGTTGTCCAGGGTGAATCCGCCCAGGGACAGGTAACCGTGCAGCGCGGTGTAGTCGTAGTCTCGGAAGGAGTTGATGAGCGCCCACAGGACGGGGAAGAACCACGCCAGCGCGGTGGCGCCGAGGAAGGCGTGCAGCAGCGCCCGGGCCGGGCGGACCCTGCGGCGGCGGTACTGCCGGGAGGCGTCGGGGAGGGTCGTGGCGGTCACCGGTAGGCCCCTCTCAGCATGGTGGACACGTAGACGATGATGAACACCAGCGAGATCACCAGCATGATCACGGCCAGCGCCGAGCCGAAGCCCACCCGGCTGGCCTCGCCGATGACGTTGGAGGTCACCAGCGCCGATATCAGTTCCAGGCCGTTGCGGCCCCGGTTGATGATCCACACGATGTCGAAGGCGCGCAGCGCGTCGATGACGGTCACGACGAGCACGACCAGGTTGATGGGCAGCAGGGCGGGGAAGACGACCCGGGTGAACGTGCGCACCGGTCCGGCGCCGTCGATGGCGGCGGCCTCGCGCAGGGAGGGGTCGACCGCCTTCAGTCCGGCCAGGTAGAGCAGCATGATGTACCCGGTGTGCCGCCACCCGGCCGCGACCAGCACCGCGTACAGGTTGATGTCGGAGTCACCGAACCAGTCCACGGGCTGGACGTCGGCGACCACGGTGAGGAAGGCGTTGAGCAGCCCCTGGTCGCGGGAGTAGATGAGCTGCCAGATGAACCCGACCAGGGCCAGTGACAGCACGACCGGCATGTAGAAGACGCTCTGGTAGACCGACCCGCCGCGCAGCTCCCGGTCGAGCAGCACCGCCAGGAGCATGCCGAGGAGGGTGGGGACCGCGAACAGGGCCACCAGCCAGATCAGGTTGTTGCGCAGCGCCGGTTCGAACGGCGGATAGATCGTGAACGCGTCCGTGTAGTTCTGCGCACCGACCCACTCGATGGTCTCCAGGCCGCCGATGCCGTCCCAGCGGGTGAACGACAGGATGACCGTGGCCATCGCGGGCAGCCACACCAGGCCCACCACGAGCAGGGCGGGTGCGCCCAGCATCAGCGCGAGGGTGATCCGGTCCCCTCTGCTGTTGCGCATGCCCGTGCGCGGGTGCCGGGACGCGCCCGGTCGGCGCGATGGTCCCTCTCCGGACCGTGTGGCCCGTTCCTGAGGCGGTGAGGGGGCGTTCGACACCACACCTTTCTCCCTTCTGGTTCACCGGCCGAAGATGGACAGCTTCTGGCGTTGGATGGTGGCGGTCAGATCGGCGATGTCGTCGGGCTGGCGCACGAAGCGCTGCAAGGCCGGGATCATGACGACGGACGCGAAGTCGGGACGGGTGTCCCGGTCCATGTACTGGGTGAGCGCACCGGCGTTGGCGATCATGTCGTTGACCTTGGCGTCCAGGGGGTCGAACCCGCTGGTGTCGGCATCCAGGTGGGTGGGCAGCGCCTGCGGATCGATCGCGGTGTAGAGCTCCTGCGCCTCCAGGGTGCCCATGTGTCCCACGAGCTCTCGGGCTCCCTCGGGGTTGCGCGGGTCCCCGGAGACCATGAACCCGTCGATGGGCGCCTCGACCGCGTCGGCTCCGATCTCGGAGTCGAACTCGGGGAAGGCGAAGCAGTCCAGGTCGTCCAGGTCCTCCCCCTCGGGGAAGACGTGGGAGATGAACATGCCGCACAGCATCATCCCGGCCTCGCCCCGGACGAGCGCTGTCTGGGCCTCGTTGACGCCCCGGCCCAGAGGGTCGGGCTGGTGGTGGGGCAGCAGTTCGGCCCAGGTGCCGAAGACGCTCCTGACCTCGGGGGAGTCCCAGGAGTGGTCGCCGTTGAGCAGCTCCACGTGGAACTCCGGGCCGTTCAGCCGCAGGTTGAGGTGGTCGAACATGCCCATCGCGGGCCAGCCCTCCCGGATACCCGAGGCGAGCGGGTCGAGCCCGTCCGCACGCATCCGCTCGCACAGTCCGACGAACTCCTCGCGGGTCGTGGGGACCTCGTAACCGTTCTCCTCGAACAGGCTCTTGCGGTGGAAGACCGCCCAGGGGGCCGTGGAGTCGGGAACCATGTACTGCTTGCCGTCGGCGGCGGTGCACAAACTGCGCATCTGGTCGGTGAAGGCGCCTTGGAAGCGCCGGTCCCAGACCTCGGAGACGTCGCTGATCAGGCCGCGCTCGGCGAAGAAGCGCATCCGGTAGCCCGCGAACCAGCCGATGACGTCGTCCGGGGTGCCCTGGAGGTAGTTGTTGACGCTCTCCTGGAAGGCGGTGGACTCGAAGGTGTTGACCTCCACCGACAGCCCGGAGTCCGCCTCGAAGTTCCCGATGCTCTCGCTGACGGCCTCGCGCTGGGCGGGATTGGCCCGGTTGGAGGCCATGGTGACCGTGTTCGGGTCCCCGCGTCCGCCCGCGCCGCATCCGGCCAGGCCGGGCAGCGCGAGCAGCGTCCCGGCACCGGCCAACCCGCTCAACAGGGTGCGGCGCCGCAGGCCCGGCGGTCCCGCAGGTCTGTGGTGCATCGGGGGCTCCTCCGAACTGCTGTGAAGGCGGTCACACGGACGTTCCCCACATATTCGACACCCCGCCATTGGCTTGTCAACAGCTACCAACGTTTTCCAACAGTTTTCCTCAGCGGAATCCCACAGGATTGACAGCGGAGAGGAACATGCAAAACTAGAACCAACACGTTCACACACTTCCAATCACGCCTGGGGGGCGGATGCTGGCTGCGCAACGGCAGGAGCTGATCCTCGAACAGGTGCGGCGTATCGGGGCCGTACGGGTCGCCGACCTCGTCGAGAGCCTCGCCGTGTCGGACATGACGGTGCGCCGTGACCTCGACGCTCTGGAGAACCGGGGCGCGCTGCGCAAGGTGCACGGCGGTGCCGTCGCCCCGGACGGCGCCCGCACCGAGGAGCCCGGCTTCGAGGCCAAGTCCACGCGCCAGGAGGACGAGAAGCACGCGATCGCCCGGGCCGTCGCCGAGATGGTCGAGCCGTACAGCGCCGTCGGGCTGTCCGCGGGCACCACCACCGCCACCGTCGCCGAGTACCTCACCGAGACGCCGGGGCTGACGGTGGTCACCAACTCCCTGCGTGTGGCCGAGGTGTTCTACCAAGCCGCCCGCCCCTACCAGACCGTGGCGCTCACCGGCGGCTTCCGCACGCCCTCCGACGCACTCGTGGGGCCGCTCGCCCTCGCCTCCGTCCGCGGCCTCAACCTGGACACCCTCGTCCTGGGTGTGCACGGCATGCAGGAACGCGCCGGGTTCACCACACCCAACCTCATGGAGTCCGAGACCAACCAGGCCCTGGTGGAGGCCGCCGCCTCCCTCGTGGTCGCCGCCGACCACAGCAAGTGGGGCACGGTCGGGATCAGCACCATCGCCCCGCTGGACCGCTGCGACGTGCTGGTCACCGACTCCGGTACCGACCGAACCACCCAGGACATCCTGACCGAGCACGTGGGCCGCCTCGTGGTCGCCGACGTCCGACCGAGGAAGGAGGACGGATGAGGAGAACCTCAGCGCACCTGGCAGACGGCCGCGAGATCGTCTACTTCGACGAGGGCGACACCGTCCGCGAACCCGCTGCCGACCTACGCGATCTCCCCCCGTCCGCGACGGGCGCGGAGATGCGCTTCGACCCCCTGCTGCGCGAATGGGTGGTCGTGGCCTCCCACCGGCAGGGCCGCACCCATCTGCCCTCCAGCGACGAGTGCCCGCTGTGCCCCTCCTCGGGCGAGCGGCTGACCGAGGTCCCGGCCTCCTCCTACGATGTGGTCGCCTTCGAGAACCGCTTCCCGTCACTGGCCGCCGACGACGGCCGCGCCCTGGATGGCGTCGGGGAGCTGGAGGGGTCCCGGCGCGTGGCGGCGGGCCGCTGCGAGGTCCTCGTCTTCGGCTCCGACCACAACGCCTCCTTCGCCGACCTGACCCCCGAGCGGGCACGCACGATCATGGCCGCATGGGTCGACCGGACCGAGGCCCTGTCGGCGGTGCCGGGTGTGGAGCAGGTGTACTGCTTCGAGAACCGGGGGCCCGAGATCGGGGTGACCCTGCACCACCCGCACGGGCAGATCTACGCTCTCCCCTTCGTCACCCCGCGCACGCGGCGGATGCTCGACTCCGCCGGTGAGTACCGCGAGCGCACCGGCGGCGACCTGTTCGCCGACGTGCTGCGCGCCGAGCAGGAGGCCGAGGTCCGGGTGATCGCCCGAACCGGCCACTGGACGGCGTTCGTCCCGGCCGCGTCCCGCTGGCCCGTGGAGGTGCACCTGTACCCGCACCGCCGGGTACCCGACCTGCCCGCGCTGTCGGAGGAGGAACGCGAGGACTTCGGCCACCTGTACCTGGACGTGCTGCGCCGCATGGACACGCTCTACGGCATGCCGCTGCCCTACATCTCCGCCTGGCACCAGGCACCCGTACACGACCGACGTGACCTGGCCCGCCTGCACCTGGAACTGTTCTCGGTGCGGCGGGCCCCGAACAAGCTCAAGTACCTCGCCGGGACCGAGTCCGGCATGGGCGTGTTCGTCAACGACGTCGCGCCGGAGACCACAGCCCGGCGACTCCGGGAGGCCGCACCGTGAAACTGCTCGTGACCGGCGGTGCCGGATACGTGGGAAGCGTGGTGACCGCCCTTCTTCTCGGAGCCGGTCACGAGGTGACCGTGCTCGACGACCTGTCCACCGGGCACGGGGACGCCGTCCCCGAGGGCGCCAGGCTGGTGGTCGCCGACCTGCACGAAGCCGCCGACGTGCTGGACCCGTCCGTGGACGCCGTCCTGCACTTCGCCGCGAAATCCCTGGTGAGCGAGTCGGTGGTGGCGCCGGAGAAGTACTGGCGCACCAACGTGTCGGGGACGCTGGCGCTGCTGGAGGCCGCGCTGCGCCACGGGGTCCGGCGGCTGGTGTTCTCGTCCAGCGCCGCCACCTACGGCGAACCCGGGTCCGACGCGCCGATCAGCGAGACCGAACCGGCGGTGCCCACCAATCCGTACGGGGCGAGCAAGCTCGCCGCCGACCACATGCTGGAGTCATGGTCGCGGGCGCACGGGCTGGGTGTGGCGAGCCTGCGGTACTTCAACGTGGCCGGGGCCCACCTGGGGCTCGGCGAGCGGCACGACACGGAGACCCACCTGGTGCCGAACCTGCTGAGGGCGGCCGTCGAGGGGGGCGAGAGCGCGAAGGTGTTCGGCACCGACTACCCGACCCGCGACGGGACGGCGGTACGCGACTACCTGCACGTCGCCGACCTGGCCGAGGCACACCTGCGCGCCCTGGAACACGTACGGCCGGGCGGCTTCCGCGTTCACAACCTGGGGACCGGCGGCGGGCACAGCGTGCGCGAGGTCATCGAGGCCGTCCGGCGGGTCACCGGCCGCCCGGTGCCGGCGGTGGACGCCCCGCGCCGCGCCGGTGACCCCGCCGTCCTGGTCGCCGCCAACGGCCGGGCCCGCCGGGAGCTGGGCTGGGAGCCGGTGCGCACGCTCGACGAGACCGTGGCCGACGCGTGGGAGTTCACGCGCTCGCGCGTGCCCGTCGCTCGTGGGGAAGGGGCACAGCCGCGTGGATGACGTGACGACCGGGTTCCGCTCAGCGTTCGGATACGGGCCCGAGGGAGTGTGGACCGCGCCGGGGCGGATCAACCTCATCGGCGAGCACACCGACTACAACGACGGGTTCGTGCTCCCGTTCGCCCTGCCCCACACGCTGACCGCGGCCGCCGCCCGGAGGCCGGACGAGGCCGTGCGGCTCCGGTCCCGGCAGTCCGCGCGGGAGCGCCTGCTCCGGCTGCCGGACCTGGTGCCCGGCGCGGTGGAGGGATGGGCCGCCTACCCCGCCGGAGCGCTGTGGGTCCTGCGGGACGAGGGGTACGCGGCGGAGGGGCTGGACCTGCTGGTGGACAGCACCATCCCGACCGGTGCGGGCCTGTCCTCGTCGGCCGCGCTGACGTGCGCGACCGTCATGGCCGCGTCCTCCCTGCACGGCGCGGACCTCGAACCCGCCGAGGTCGTCCGGCTGGCCCAGCGGGTGGAGAACGACTTCGTGGGCATGCCGTGCGGAATCATGGACCAGTCCGCGTCGATGCTGTCCGCCGAGGGGCACGCCCTGTTCATGGACACGCGGTCCCTGGGGACCGAACAGGTGCCCTTCGACCCGGCGGAGGCGGGGCTCACCGTGCTGGTCGTGGACACCCGCGCCCCGCACCGGCTGGTGGAGGGCCACTACGCCGAGCGCCGGAGGTCCTGCGAGGAGGCCGCGCGCTTCCTGGGGGTGGCGGCCCTGCGCGACGTCACCGACCTGCCGGGGGCCCTGGCCGCGCTTCCGGACGAGGTGTCCCGGCGCCGGGTGCGCCACGTGGTGACCGAGAACGCGCGGGTGCTGGAGACCGTGGACCTGCTCCGGTCGGGGGATCCGCGTGCGGCCGGGCCGCTGCTCACCGCCTCCCACGCTTCCCTGCGCGACGACTACGAGGTCAGCGTCCCGGAGGTGGACACCACCGTGGACGCCCTCCTGGCAGCCGGTGCGCTGGGCGCGCGGATCACCGGCGGCGGTTTCGGCGGGTGCGTGGTCGCCCTGGTCGACACCGACCTCGTGGATGCCTGCGAAAAGGCGGTACGGGGGGCCCACCGGGAACGGGGCTTCGCCGAACCGGCGGTCTTCGGGGCCCTCCCGTCGGCGGGAGCGCGCCGCCTGCGCCTCTGAGCCGCGTGGTGCGCGGGCGGCCGCCGTCCGGGCGCACCCGCCCACCTCTATGGGAGCGCTTCCATGGACAATGGTCGGTGGTCGAGACTAGGGAGTACTGCATGGGACTCAGGTTCGGAGTGCTGGGCACGGGCTACTGGGCGGCGGAGACGCACGCCGCCGCGTTGGAAGAGCACCCCGGCGCCACCATCGCGGGGGTGTGGGGGCGCGACCCGGCGAAGGCCTCGGCACTCGCCGAGCGGTACGGGACCCGTGCCTACGACGAGGTCGACGCTCTGCTGGCCGACGTCGACGCCGTGGCGATCGCCCTGCCGCCCGACGTCCAGGCCGAGTTGGCGCTGCGCGCCGCACGTGCGGGGAAGCACCTGCTGTTGGACAAGCCCGTGGCGCTGTCGGTCGCCGCGGCCGACGAACTGGCCGCCGAGGTGGAGGAGCGCGGTCTGGCGTCGGTGGTGTTCTTCACCAGCCGCTTCTCGGACAACGTGACGGAGTTCGTGGAGTCGGCCGCCGGCGAGGGCGGCTGGAACGGGGTGCGGGCGACGCTGTTCGCGTCGATCTTCCAGCCCGGCAACCCCTTCGGCGCCTCCCCCTGGCGTAAGGAGAAGGGCGGTCTGTGGGACGTGGGGCCGCATGTGCTGTCCCTGGTACTGCCGGTACTCGGTCCGGTCACACAGGTGACGGCGCTCGCGGGACCACGGGACACCGTGCACATGCTCACCCGGCACGAGGACGGCGCGGTCGGCTCCTTCTCGGTGACGTTGGACGCCGCCCCCGAGGCACAGACCTTCGAGGTCGTGCTGCACGGCGAGCGCGGCTGGGTGACGGTGCCCGGCGGCGACCGGAGCCCGGTGGAGGCCTTCGGCGCCGCGGCCGACCGGCTGCTGGCGCAGGTGGAGGGCACTGTCGGCGACCCCTGCGACGTGCGTTTCGGCCGTGACGTGGTGGCCGTGCTTGAGGCCGCCGAGACCTCTCTGCGCCTGGGGAAGGCCGTGGATGTGGACGGGGCCGCCGGGTAGGTCCCGGCGGCCCGGAGCGGGGCGGGCCGCCTCAGGCGGTCCTGCCCCCGGCGCTCTTGGAGTAGAAGCCGTCCGCGAGGTAGACGATCGCGGCTGCCACCAGCACCTGGATGATCACTACGAAGAGCCAGAAACCGGTGAACAGGGAGGCGATCCAGCCGCCGACGAAGGCCGCCACGATGCCCAGGAGCAGGGTCAGCCAGATCGGCAGGTGCTGTTTGCCGGGAACGACGAGGCGTCCCAATGCGCCGATGATCAGTCCGACGATGATCGCGCTGATGATTCCGGTGATCTCCATGGGTTCCTCCGGATGTAGACGCTCTCTCCTCCTGCCCGCTCCGTGAAGGGGAAAACCCGGGGAACACGCGTTCGGGACGAACCTTTGGGCCGCTTTGGAGGGATCCGCGGGCGGCATCTCGGGTACTTCCACGGTCTGGTTCTGCCCTACGCAGAAGGCCTGTGGACGACTCCCCCGCGACACGGTCCGCGGCGTACGCTCGGGAGAGACCAACGCCAGACCGGGAGGCCCCGATGACCGACGTCCTACGCTCTCTGGAGGAGGCCCGCGTGGGCGGCGCCAGGGAACCGGAGGAGCCCCTCATGCGCGACCTCCTCGGTGACCTGCTGCGGCGCGCCCGGACCGAGCAGGGCCGGACTCTGCGCGAGGTGGCGGAGGATGCCCAGGTGTCGCTTCCCTACCTGTCCGAGATCGAGCGCGGGCGCAAGGAGGCCTCCTCCGAGGTGCTCGCCGCCGTCTACCGTTCTCTCGGGCTGAGCCTCGCCGAGGTACTGGGGGAGCTGTACCAGCGGACCGTGGCAGCGCCGCTCAAGCGGACCGGCACCGCCCTGGGCGACTACCGGGCCGCGGGCACCTCCACCACGACCGTGCCCGTCCACCGTGCACAGGTGCTGTCACTGGCCGCCTGAGCCCCGGCGCGCACGCGTCCCCGCCTCCCTTCCCGGAGACGGGGACGCGCCGTCCGGGGCCGGCCCCGGACGGCTCCGCTACGCGGCGCTCCTGGCGGCCGGGGCGACCTCCCGGGTCGTGATAACCCCGTCCACCAGGCCGTACTCCCTGGCCTGCTCGGCGGTGAAGATCTTGTCCCGGTCGGTGTCGGCGCGCAGGCGCTCCTGGGTCTGTCCGGTGTGCCGGGCCAGGATCTCCTCCACCTGGGAGCGGACCCGCAGGATCTCCCCGGCCTGGATCTCCAGGTCGGCGGCGACCCCCTGCCCCTCCCCGGAGGGCTGGTGCAGCAGCACCCGCGCGTGCTCCAGCGCCATCCGCTTACCGGACGTGCCCGCCGCGAGCAGCACCGCCGCCGCGGAGGCCGCCTGCCCCATGCACACCGTAGCCACGTCGGCGCGCACGAACCGCATGGTGTCGTAGATGGCGGTCAGGGCGGTGTTCGAGCCGCCGGGCGAATTGATGTAGAGCTGGATGTCGGTCTCACTCGACTCGTAGTCGAGGTGGAGCATCTGCGCCATCACCACGTTGGCGACGTCGTCGTCGATCGGCGTGCCCAGGAAGACGATCCGCTGCGAGAGCAGCCTGCTGAACACGTCGAAGGACCGCTCGCCCTGGGGCGTGCGCTCCACCACCATCGGCACCGTGTAGCGACCGCTCATCGTCCCTCTCCCCCCACCTGGGTGGCGAATCCCGGCGAACCGGCGCCCAGCCGCAGCCCGCTGCCGTTCATCTGTGACACGGACTCGACCACGTGGTCGACGAACCCGTACTCCTTGGCCTCCTGCGCGGTGAACCAGGCGTCGCGGTGCTGGTCCCGAAAGACGGTCTCCTCGGTCTGGCCGGTGTGTTTCGCGATCAGCCGCACCATGGTCTGCTTGGTGTGCGCCAGGTTCTCGGCCTGGATGGCGATGTCGGCGGCGGTCCCGCCCAGCCCTCCCGAGGGTTGGTGCATCATGATCCTCGCGTTCGGCAGGCTGTACCGCTTGCCCGGGGTACCGACACAGGCCAGGAACTGGCCCATGCTGGCGGCGAAACCCATGACCAGCGTGGACACGTCGTTGGGCACGAAGTTCATCGTGTCGTAGACCGCCAGGCCCGCCGAGATCACGCCGCCCGGACTGTTGACGGCCAGCGTGATGTCCTTGCGCGGGTCCTCGTCGGCCAGCAGCAGGATCTGCGAGCACACCCGGTTTGCGCTGGTCTCGTCGACCTGCGTGCCCAACAGCACGATGCGGCTGCGCAGCAGGCGCGCGGCCAGCTGGTCGTCGAAGGCGCCGCCGGGACCCTCCTCAGCGAGCCGTTCCTGGATCAACATGGACGCTCTCCCTCTCCCGGCCCCCTGTGCGGGGTGGTCGCCCGCCCGGCCGGTGATCCCAGCCTGCGTCGGCGGACCGTGCGGCTTCCACCGTTTCGGCCCGGGGCAGATCTGCCCATGGCAGACCCCTTCTGCCCTCACCGGAGAGCGCAGGTCACAGGGATGCCGGGAGCCCGGGCATCCTCAGGGCCGGAGGAGGAGACGGTCGACGACCTCGTGTACCCCGGCGCGGACCCGCTCCACGCCCATCCCCCGGGTCCGCCGCTGGTGGACGTAGAGAGCGGCTTCCAGCGGGGTGAGCAGGGCGTCGGCCACGTAGGCGGTGTCGGCCTCCGGACGCAGCTGCGCGACCAGGGCCGCCAGGTGCGCGTGATGTGCGGCGTAGGCCCCACTGCGGTAACGGGCCTGGGTGGAGTCGGTCTCGGCTACGGCGAGGAGTTCGGCCTGGATCTCCAGCCGGTCGACGAAGGCGTCCGCGAAGGCGTGCAGGCGTTCGAGGGGCGGCGCCCCCGGTCCGAGCGGCGGCGGCCCCTGGAGGAAGCCCCGCTGGAACCCGTACTCCTCGGCGTCGACCATCGCGTGGGTGAGCCCGGCCAGGTTTCCAAAGCGCCGGTAGACGGTTCCCACCCCGGTGCCCGCACGGGCGGCCACGGCCTCCAGGGTCAGGCCGTCCACGCCGTGCTCGGCGAGGAGCTCGTGGGCGGCCGCGACGAGGGCGCGGCGGTTGCGCGCCGCGTCAGCGCGTTCGGGGCGGGCGGCCCCGGCCATGGGCAGCGCCCGCCGCCGGGACACGGGCCCGCTCACGGCGCGGCCCTCGGGGGTTCCTGATGACCTGCGAACACGCGGAGAGTATAGCCATCCCCCACACCCCTTGTAAGTGGAATTAATTCCACTTAGCATCGGCAGTGGCAGACACACCGACACCAAGGAGCCGACATGGCCCCCAGCACTCCTTCAGGCCCCCTCGCCGGACGCGTCGCCCTGGTCACGGGCGGCAGCCGCGGGATCGGCGCCGCCGTCGTCCGCAGACTCGCCGCCGAGGGAGCGGACGTGGCGCTGACCTACCTGAACGCGGAGGATCGCGCCGAAGCCGTGGCCCGCACCGCCCGGGCCCAGGGGGTGCGCGCCCTGGCGGTGCGCGCCGACTCCGCCGACCCCGAGGCGGTACGCGGTGCCGTCGACCGGGTCCGCGAGCGGCTCGGCGGCCTCGACCTCCTGGTCAACAACGCCGGAACCGCCCCCTTCGGCCCCTTCGAGGAGGCCACCGTGGCCGAGTTCGACCACACGATGGCCGTACACACCCGTGCTGCGTTCGTCGCGGCGCAGGCCGCCGTCCGGCACATGGGGCCCGGCGGGCGGATCGTCAACATCGGGAGCAACCTGAGCGAGCGCGCCTCGCTCCCGGAGATGACCGTGTACACCACGAGCAAGGCGGCGCTGCTGGGGCTCACCCGCTCCCTGGCCCGCGAACTCGGTCAGCGGGGGATCACGGTGAACCTCGTCCACCCGGGCTCGACCGACACCGAGATGAACCCGGCGGAGGCCCCGGAGGCGGAGGCCGAGCGCGCGCTGACCGCGCTGGGCCGCTACTCCTCGCCGGATGACGTGGCCGCGTCGGTGGCCCACCTGGTCGGGCCGGACGGGCGCAGCATCACCGGGACCTCGATCCTCGTCGACGCGGGGGCGAACGCGTGAGCGGCGTGAACCTGCCCGGCTGGCTTCCGGCGGGGTGGCTGCTCCTCGGGAGCGCCGCCGCCCTGGAGGTGGTCTGGGCGCTGGCCATGAAGGAGTCGCACGGTTTCACCCGGCTGTGGCCGAGCGTTCTGACGGTCGGCGCCGCCGCCACCAGCTTCGCCCTGCTCTCCCTGGCCCTGCGCGACCTGCCCGTCGGCACGGGGTACGCGGTGTGGGTCGGGCTCGGCGCCGCGGGGGTGGTGCTGGCCGGAATCGCCTTCCTCGGGGAGGACGCGAGCCCGCTGAGGATCGTCTTCGTCCTGCTCATCCTCGCCGGAGTCGCCGGACTGCACGCCGTGGACGGACGCGTCTCCTAGGAGTCTCCCCGCCCCACGGGCGGAGGCGCCGGGTCGGGGGACGGCGGCCGCGCCGACCGGGACCCGGCCCGCGCGCCCCTCAGGTCTCTTCCAGGGCCTCGCGCAGGTCACGCAGGAGGGTGAGCACCATGGGGCGCAGCGACGGCCTTATGGCGTCGAAGACCTGCCGCTGTTTGTGCTCCATGTCCTTGCGGCGGATCGCCAGTACCCGCTCGCCCTCCTCGGTGATGGTCACCACGGTGCTGCGCTCATCACGTTCGGAACGACGGCGCGCCATCATGCCCTTGCGCTCAAGCTGTTGGATCATGCGTGTGGCGGAAGGAGAGGAAACACCGACAATCTGGGCGACCGCTCCGACACTGGGATGGTCCATCCCACGCACCGCCTCCATAAGAAGCGCCTGCGTGAGAGTGAGTTCCTCGGCGCCCCGGTGGCCGTGCCCGCTGCGGGAACGAGCGTGGATGGCCGTATTGATGAGTTCGGTCCAGGCGCGCTGAAACTCTTCGAGTTCAGCATCGTGCTGCTCGGCACGGGGCTCGTGTGGCTCGTCGGGCACGAAACGGTCCTCGCAGGCTGGGCGGGTGCCGCGGGCCCACGACCGCGCGGCGGTTTGACGTTTGCGTAGTCTAGCTATTAAATAGCTTATACACGCAAGTTCACACACATCCTTGCCCCTTACGAACCGTAGCGACACCCCGTCCACTGATCCGGTTGTGGGCAAGAGGACCGCTGCTGGGGGCAGTGGACGTCCGCCCGGAAACAGGGCGGGCCCGGGTCGGTCCGGGAGGGGCGCATTGACAACAGTGCTGATCGCGCATTTCGTCGCAGCTGCGATCGCGCCCTTACTGGTGCGCCAGTGGGGGCGCAACGCCTTCTTCGTACTCGCCGCCGTACCCGGCGCCTCCGCCGTCTGGGCCCTCTTCCGGATACCCGAGATCCTGCACGGCGAGGTGCTCGCCACCTCCCTGCCCTGGGCCCCCGAGTTCTCGCTCCGGCTCGGCCTGTACATGGACAGCCTGGGCCTGGTCATGACGCTCATCGCCGTGGGCGTGGGCGCCCTGATCCTGGTCTACTGCGGCCGCTACTTCGAGGACTCCGAACCCAACCTCGGGCGCTTCGCCGGGGTCTTCGTCGCCTTCGCCGGGGCCATGCTCGGCCTCGTGCTGGCCGACGACCTCATCCAGCTCTTCGTGTACTGGGAGCTGACCACGGTCTTCTCCTACCTCCTCATCGGGCACAGCACCGAACTCAAGGAGAACCGGCGAGCGGCCATGACGGCCCTGACCGTCACCACCTTCGGTGGCCTGACGATGCTCGTCGGCATGGTCGTGCTCGGCGAGACCGCCGGGACCTACGTCATCTCCGAGATCGTCGCCGCACCGCCCAGCGGCACCGCGGTCAACGTCGCGCTCGTCCTGGTGATGATCGGCGCGATGTCCAAGTCGGCGCTGTTCCCGTTCAGCCTGTGGCTACCCGCCGCCATGCGCGCTCCCACCCCGGTCTCCGGATACCTGCACGCCGCGGCGATGGTCAAGGCGGGCGTCTATCTGGTGGCCCGGCTCACCCCCGCCTTCCACGACGCCGTCACCTGGCAGTACACGGCGCTGTTCTTCGGCGCGCTCACCATGGTCCTGGCGGGCTGGAAGGCACTGCGCCAGTTCGACCTCAAGCTCGTCCTGGCCTACGGCACCATCAGCCAGCTCGGCTTCCTCATCACACTGCTGGGCGCGGGAACCCGGGCCGGAGCCCTGGCCGGGATCTCCATGCTCATCGCGCACTCGCTGTTCAAGGCGCCGCTGTTCCTCGTGACCGGCGTCATCGACCACAGCACCGGCACACGCGACCTGCGTGAACTCTCCGGCCTACGCACGTCCATGCCGGGGTCCTTCTGGACAACGGTCGTGGCCCTGGTCTCGATGGCGGGCCTGCCGCCCGCTCTCGGGTTCGCCGCCAAGGAGCTGGCCTTCGGCGCCTTCACCCACGGCGGTGCCGTCGACATCGCGGTCCTGGCCGGTATCACGGTGGGCACCGTCTTCACGGTCGCCTACAGCATGCGCTTCCTGTGGGGCGCCTTCTCCGTCAAGGAGGACGTCACTTCCACACCGGTCCACTCCCCCGGCCCGCTGTTCCAGGCACCCGCCGCGATCATGGCCGGACTCGGACTCCTGGGCGGCCTGCTCTCCAGCCTGGCCGACCCCCTCCTCGCCGTGTACGCGGACACCGTCCCCGCCGCGCCCGGCGCCGAGGAGAAGCACCTCGCCCTGTGGCACGGCTTCGAGCTTCCCTTGCTGCTCTCGGCGGCGTGCGTCGGCGGCGGCCTGGTGATGTTCGTCTTCCGCCACCAGGTCGTGTGGGCGGGCAGGCGGACAGCGCTGCCCGCCCCCGACCGGGTCTACCGCCGTATGCTCGCCGGACTGGAGAACCTGGCCCTACAGGTCACCGGCACCACCCAGCGCGGTTCACTGCCCATCTACCTCGGCACGATCCTGGTCGCCCTGGTGGTCGCCGCCGGGTGGTGGATGATCAGCGGGCAGGTCTGGGACGGCGACTACCCGAGTCCGCGCCCGTGGGACTCCCCGGTGCAGATGATCCCCGGCCTGATCATCATCGTCACCACGCTGCTCACACTGTTCGTGCGGCGCCGCCTGTACGCGGTGATCCTCGTCGGTACCGGCGGCTACGGCGTCGCCACCCTCTTCTACGTGATGGGGGCCCCCGACATCGCGCTCACCCAGTTCCTCGTGGAGACCGTCAGCCTGGTGGTCTTCGTGCTGGTGCTGCGCCGGTTCCCGTCCCACTTCTCGGTACCCGCCCTGCGCGGACGCCGGGTGTGGAACCTGGCCCTGGGCCTGGCCACCGGCGTCGTGGTCGCCGCGATGACCTGGTTCTCCCTGGCGGGCCGCAAGGAACCGTCCATCTCGGAGGGCTACCCGGCCGCGGCCAAGGAGGCGGGCGGTGACAACATCGTCTCGGTCCTGCTCGTCGACATCCGCGCCTGGGACACCATGGGCGAGATCTCGGTACTCGCCGCCGCGGCCGCCGGCGTGGCCAGCCTGATGTTCGTGCGCCGCCGCGTCCAGCCCCGCAAGACCCCGGGCGGGGTGATGGCCCTGTCGATCACCACGCCGCCGGAGCCCGCCGACGACCAGGACAAGCTCGACCTCGGCGAACTCCGGCTGGCCCCGCGGGACATGCACATCAAGCCCCGGTGGCAGCACACCTGGCTACCGGGCGCCGACGCCCTGCCCACCGAGCGCCGGTCGGTCATCTTCGAGGTCGTCTCGCGCTTCCTCTTCCCGGTGGTCATGGTGATCTCGGTGTACCTGCTGCTGACCGGCCACGGCTCGGTCGGCGGCGGCTTCGCGGGAGGCATCGTCGCGGGGCTGGCGTTCATCGTCCGCTACCTCGCCGGGGGCCGGTTCGAGCTGTACGCCACCGCGTGGGTACAGCCGGGCGCCCTCATCGGCACCGGCCTGGCCGTGGCCACCGGTACCGCGCTGGGCGGCGCGGTCTTCGGTACCGACGTCCTGGCGGGCGGCCACGCCTACATCGACCTCTGGATCCTGGGCGAAGCCCACGTCACGGTGTCCCTGCTCTTCGACTTCGGCGTGTACCTGCTGGTCATCGGGCTGATCCTGGACATCCTGCGCAGCCTCGGAGCCCGCATCGACGAACAGATCGAACGGGACGCCGCGCACACGCGGGAGGAAGGCAGGACCGAACCCTCCGAGCCCGCCGAGGAGGTCATCTCGTGAACGACTCCCCCAGCCTGCTCATCGTCATCGTCGTCGGCGTCCTCGTCGCGGTGGGGGTCGTACTCCTGCTGGAACGCAGCCTCACCCGTGTGCTGCTCGGCTTCATCATGCTGAGCAACGGCGTCAACCTGATGATCCTGTCCATGGCGGGCGAACCCGGCGGGCCGCCGATCATGTGGCTCACCGAGCCCGAGAACATGACCGACCCGCTGCCGCAGGCGATGGTCCTGACCGCGATCGTCATCACCCTCGGCATCACCGCGTTCCTGCTGGCCATGGCCTATCGGAGCTGGCAGCTGGAAGGCAACGACGAGGTACAGGACGACGTCGAGGACCTGCGTATCGTCCAGGGTGAGGGCCGCCGCGCCGTGCGCCAGCGCTTCCTCAAGGAACGGCGCAGGCTCCAGGCCGACATCCGCCGCCAGCGCGCTGAGCTCCAGGCGACCATCGCCGTCGCCGACGCCCGGGAGCTGGCCGAGCAGGCCCGCATCAAGGCGGAGATCGCCAGGGCGCAGGCCGAACTGGCCCGCTACGAGTTGGAGGCCGAGGACCACGACCCGGACAAGAAGTCCCAGGAGACCATGCGCCGCCTGAGCGACCGCGCGGAGAGCATGACCGCACAGGTCCAGGAGTTGCGCGGCCGGATCCGGCAGGGCCGGAAGCGGCTGCGCGAGCACAAGAGGGCTGACCGCGCCGCGGAGCGCGAACTGTGGCGCGAGCTGCGCCGCCGCGTCCGCTCACAGCGGCGACAGGCGCGTCAGGCCATGCGGGCCGAGCGCGAGCGCCTGGCTCGCGCTGAGGACAGCGACCTGCAAGGGAGCGAGTGACCATGGGTGTGGACCACCTCGCCGGTATCCTGCACTACCTCGTTCCCCTGCCGGTGGTGCTCCCGCTGTTCACGGCCGGTGTGAAACTGGCCCTCGGCATCCGCTGGCCCCACCTACAGCAGTGGCTGAGCGTCATCTCGCTGACCCTGGTCCTGGCCGTCGGCCTGGTTCTGATGCTGGGCGCACACGAGTTCGGGCCGCAGGCCGTACAGGTGGGCGGCTGGGAGACGCCGATCGGCATCACCCTGGTCGCCGACAGGCTGTCCGCTCTGATGGTGACGGTCTCGGCGGCGATCACGCTGGCCGTGCTGGTGTACTCCATCGGTCAGGGCATGGCGGGCAAGGCCGAGGTAGCGCCCCTGTCGGTGTACCAGCCGACCTACCTGATCCTGGTGGCGGGCGTGTCCAACGCCTTCCTGGCCGGCGACCTGTTCAACCTGTACGTCGGGTTCGAGATCCTGCTGACCGCCAGCTACGTGCTGCTGACGCTGGGCGGCACGCAGTCCCGCATGCGGGCGGGCGCCACCTACGTCGTGGTGTCGCTGGTGTCGTCGGTACTGTTCCTGATCGCCATCGCGCTGGTCTTCGGTGCCACCGGCACGGTGAACATGGCCCACCTCGGCGAGCGGCTGCCGGAGCTGTCCACCGACCTCAGGGCGGTCCTACAGATCATCCTGCTGTTCGCCTTCGGCATCAAGGCCGCGGTGTTCCCGCTCGCCGCCTGGCTGCCCGACTCATATCCGACGGCGCCCGCCCCGGTCACCGCGGTGTTCGCCGGCCTGCTCACCAAGGTGGGCGTGTACACCATCATCCGTACGCAGACCCTGCTGTTCCCCGGCGAACAGCTCAACGGCCTGCTGATGTGGGTGGCACTGGCGACCATGATCATGGGCATCCTGGGCGCGGTCGCGCAGACCGACATCAAGCGTCTGATCTCGTTCACGCTGATCAGCCACATCGGGTACATGGTCTTCGGCGTGTCCCTGGGCAGCGAGCAGGGCATGGCGGGCGCGGTGTTCTACATCGCGCACCACATCACGGTGCAGACCACGCTGTTCCTGGTCACGGGCCTGATCGAACGCCGGGGCGGGTCCACCTCCCTGGACCAGCTGGGCGGCCTGGTGCGGATCGCACCGGTACTGGCGATCCTGTTCTTCGTCCCCGCGATGAACCTGGGCGGGATCCCGCCGCTGTCGGGCTTCCTCGGCAAGATCGGCCTGATGCAGGCCGGTGTGGAGGCGGGCACGCCGCTGGCGTACACGCTGGTGGGGGCGTCGGTGCTGACCAGCCTGCTGACCCTGTACGTGATCGCCCGGGTGTGGAACTACGCGTTCTGGCGGACGCCTTCCGAGGGCATGGTGGCCGAGCCCGGTACCGTCCTGGAGGACACCGAGACCGACGACCCCTCCACCGCGGCGCTGGGCCCCGGTGAGGCGGTCGGTCCGTCCTCCCGGCTGAGGGACACCTCGACCGCGGCCACGCCGGTGGTCACGTCGGTGGTCCTGCCGAAGAGCATGGTCGGCGCCACCGTGGCACTGGTGGTGTTCGGCCTCGCCCTGACGGTGTTCGCGGGTCCCCTGATCAGGTACTCGTCCGATGCCGCGATCGAACTACAGGCACGCGCGTCCTATATCGAGGCGGTTCTCGGAGGCGACCGTTGATCGACCTGAAGGAGAAGAAGAGACTCGGCCTGACCGCGTTGCGACGCCGTCTGGGCAAGGTGCAGATCCCGGTCGCACTCGGCATGACCCTGGTGTGGATGCTGCTCTTCGAGGGCTTCCAGCCGCGTTGGGAGTCGCTGGGCCTGCTGGTCCTGGGCTTCCTGGTGTCGGTACTGATCATGCTGCTGTTCCCTTTGCCGCCGATCACCCCCGTGCCCCGCTTCCACCCGGTGAACCTGGCCCGGCTGATCCTGCACGTGTTCGCCGAGATGGCCATGGCCAGCTTCCAGGTGACCGTGATGACCTTCAGCCCCGGACAGGTGCGCAACTCGGTGGTGGCGGTGCGGATGCGCACCGACTCGGACCTGACGATGGTGTGCACCGCGATCGCCGCCTCGATCATCCCCGGCACCCTGATCGTCGAGACCAAACGGCCCGAGCGCATCCTGTACGTGCACATCCTGGGCACGGAGGACGAGGCGTCCGTCGAGAGGGGCCGCCGAGACGTCTGGAAACTGGAAGAGCGGTTCGTGATGGCCCTGGGTACCCACGAGGACATGGCCGCGCTCCGTGCGGGCGGTCCCGAGAATCTCGAAGAGAGGGGGAGAGCGTGACCGTTCTGTGGACCGTCATCGGCGTCATGCTCGGCCTGGCGGCGCTGATGGGCCTGACACGGATGCTGATCGGCCCGAGCATCCTGGACCGGGCACTGTCCGTGGACGTACTGCTCGCCTCGGCGCTGACCGGCGCGGGAGCCTACGCCGCCTTCAACCGCGACCCCACCGTGCTGCCGACCCTGCTGGTGCTGTCCCTGCTGGGCTTCGTCGGCTCGGTCAGTATCGCCAAGTTCGTCGCCCGACGGACACGGCAGGAGCACGTGGCTCCGACGACCGACACGCACCCGTCCTCGGCCGCGCCCATCGACGCGGTCCCCGAGTCCGAGAGGGGGGAGACCCCGTGAGCGAGCAGTTCACCGCCGTCCTGGACTGGGTGGCGATCCTGTGCATCCTGGCCGGGGCCATGCTCTCCCTGGTGGCCGGAGTGGGGCTGCTCCGCTTCCCGGACCTGCTCTCACGCATGCACACCGCCGCCAAGCCCCAGGTGCTGGGGTTGCTACTGGTGCTGGTGGGAATCGGTATCCGGCTGATCCCGGTGGAGACCAACGTGTTCAGCGTCGGGACGTTGGTGCTGGTGGGGCTCTTCCAGATGGTGACCATCCCGGTGGCGGGCCACATCACCGCCCGGGTGGGCTACCGGACCGGGCGCATCGACGAGAGCCTGATGACGAGCGACGAGCTGGCCGATCGCCTGGCGGCCAAGGACGGCGCCGGCGAGGACTCAGAAGGCGGCCCGGTCCGGTAGGCGGGAAGCGGTCAGAGGCCCTCGGCCTGGTCGTCGCTCATCAGACGGGAGCGGATGAGGAACCGGTTGCCGGTCGGGCCTCCAGGGAGAAGCCCGAGCCCCGGCCCCGGACGACGTCGATGGTCAGGTGGGTGTGGCTCCACAGATCGAACTGCGCGCGGGACATCCACACCGGTACCGGTTCGGGCGCACCCGCGTCCAGGCCACCCAGTCGGACGTCGGAGTCCCCGGTGCGCAGCTCCCCCGCCGGATAGCACATCGGCGAGCTGACGTCGCAGCATCCGCCGGACTCGTGGAACATGAGCGGCCCGTGTTCGTCGCGCAGCCGGCGGATCAGGGCGGCCGCCGCGTCGGTGACGGCCACCCCTCTCCACCGCCGCGTCGTCGGCGGAGGAGTCCATCAGAACAGCCCCAGTCCCTCGTCGGAGTAGCGCCCGGCCGGCCGCTGGGTCGACCCCTCCGTCCAGACACCCCGTCACGGGGTGGCAGGGACGCGTGACTCACGCCCCGCGTCCCACACGACACAGCCGCGGTGGGCGATCGTGCGGGAAGCATTCCGGTCGGCGTGGGCAACGACCCCGCGCCCCCAGCAGACGAAGCGGGCCTGATCGGCCCGGTTGCGTTTGTCGATGTGACGGCACTGGGCGCGTTCCCGGCTGGTGTAGGCCGGATCGGCGTACACCGTCGGGACTCCAGCGCGGCGGGCCTTGTACTCGAGGAACTGACCGAGCTGGGCGAAGGCCCAGGAGTGGAGCGTGACCCGTTGGGGCTTCCTCGGCCGTACCCTCTTGCCCGGTACCGCCCAGGTCCTCCAGGGCGATCCCGTTCGAGATGAGCTCAGCCCCGGTCACGATCTTCTTCGGGAGGCTCCCATTCCGGACGTTGGCCTTGAGCGTCGAGTACGCACCGGCGACCTTCCGCAGCACGTGCGGCGCGGGCTGAGCCGACAGCCCCAGGCCTTTCAGGTCGCGGTAGGCCAGTTCCTGCGACGCCTCGCGGGAGGACTCGCCCCGCTCGTGCGCCTGGCCCGAGAGCCGGTTCGCCGCACCGTTGCAGGCGTGCGGGGTGCACTCGAGTGCCGACGCCACCTCGGGCGTGGGCATGGGGCGCACCTGCACGACGATCTTCATGCGAGCACTATAGGTGTCTGGGTCACGACGCTGGGAGCCGAACCCCGATATCCGTAGGGGCCGTAGTGTCGTCTATACCCTGCGCGGGTTCAACGGCGAACGCGATCACGTGCCCGGCACCCGAGCCTCCGGGCCCGCGCAAGACGGGCGTCCGAGTCACGGACGGTCATTGCCGCCTGACACAATTCCGGTCATGTCGAATCCTTCCCTCCCCACCTCCGCACGGCCCCCGGGCGCTCCCTCCTCCCCCGCCGTGCCTAGCCGTGTCGGGTACCTGCTGAGCGTGGTCGTCCTGGTGGCCTCGCTCCTCGTCGGCGGCGTGCTGATCGCCATCGGAACGGAACCCGACCGGCCCACGCCCGACTTCGTCGCCGAGCTGGAGGGCCAGGGCTCCGTGACCTTCGTGTCGGCGAGGGCGAGGAGGGCGAATGGGCGCTGTTCACCACGGACCCCAACGTGTTCAGCTGCTTCCATGTCACCCCGTCCGGCGAGTACGGCGAGACCGACATCGACACGGGGTACGCGACGGACGACGGCCGGTGGCGCATGCTGCGCGTGCTGGACACCCGCGAGCCCGGGACACACACCTACCTGTGCGACGAGGAGTCCGACATCAGCCACGGGATCGCCGGCATGGACGTGGTACGTGACGCCGAGGCCGAGCAGCTGGTGAAGGCCGTGGTCTGGCTGGCCATCCCCTCCCTGGGCACCCTCGCCGCCATCGTGATCGCGGTCGTCACGGCGATCCGGCGCGGCTCGGCCAGGAAGCGCCCGGCCGCCGCGGGGGCCGCACCCGCGCAGCACGGCTGACCGGAGGGGAGGGGCACGGGTCGGTGCCCCTCCCGGAGAACCTCTCTCGGGGACTTGACTTTTCCCCTTTGTGACTGTGTACTCACATACATGAGCACCACCGAAGCACCCCGATCCAACGCCGATGCCCGACGCACGGCCATTCTGGCTCAAGCCGTCCCCGTGTTCGCCCGGACCGGCTACCACGCCACCCCGGTCACCGAGATCGCCGACGCCGCAGGCATCTCCCAGGCCTACGTGTTCCGCCTGTTCCGCAGCAAGCTGGGACTGTTCACGGCGACGCTGGAGCGGTGCTTCGAGCTCATCGAGGCGGCGCTGCGCCAAGGCGCGCAGCACACCGCCGAGGAACCGTCCGCCCAGGTACTGGAGGCGATGGGCGACGCCTACGCCGACCTCATCGCCGACCGCGACCTGCTCATGCTCCAGGTCCACGCCCAGAGCGCGACCGAGATCCCGGAGGTGCGCGACACCCTGCGGCGCGGTTACGCCGGGGTGGTCACCCTCGCGCACGAGCTGTCCGGCGGCACCCGCGAGCAGGTGCAGCGCTTCGTCGCCATGGGCATGCTGTGCCACCTGGTCACCGCCCTGGACCTGGACGAACTCGACAACCCGTGGACGCGCACACTCACCCAGGGCATGCGCCACGCCCCCAGGCCACCCGAAGGGAGGTGAGAGCCGCGAACGAGACCGCGATGCGCTGGATCACCCTGATCCCGCTGACCGCCCTGGCCGTCACCATGTTCGCCACCTGGAGCTGAACCGCGCACTCCCGCGCCACTCCGGGCTTTTTTCTGCCCCATTTTGTAAGTGGCCACTCACAAACAAGGAGGAGACCGTCATGACACAGCAGGACCGCTCCACACAGCACGACCGGCCCGCCGGCCGCGCCGCCCGAAGCACCGTCGAGGTCGTCCTGCCCGGCATCGTGGCCGCCGAGGACCTGGAGATCCGCCACCGCCAGCTCGACCCTCCGGGCCGCGGGCAGGCCCTCGTCCGTCTGGAGGCCACCGGAGTCTCCTTCGCCGAGCAGCAGATGCGCCGGGGCAAGTACTTCGACCAGCCGCCGTTCCCGTTCGTCCCCGGCTACGACCTCGTCGGCACGGTGGAGGCGGCGGGGCCCGGGACCGACTCCTCGCTGGTCGGCAGACGAGTCGCCGCGCTCACCAAGACCGGGGGATGGGCCAGCCGGGTCCTCCTGCCGGCCACCGACCTGGTCCCCGTACCCGAGGGCGTCGACGCGGCCGACGCCGAGGCCATGGTGGTCAACGGCGTCACCGCGTACCGGATGCTGCACCGGCTGGCCCGTGTCCGTAGAGGTGACACGGTCGTCGTGCTCGGCGCCAACGGAGGCGTGGGCTCGACCCTCGTGCAGATGGCCCGGCACGCGGGTGTCCACGTCGTCGGCACGGCCTCCGCCCGGCACGCCGAGGCCGTACGTGCCCTCGGTGCCCTTCCCCTCGACCGCGAGGCCCCCGACCTGCACGCCAGGATCCGCGAACTGGCGCCGAACGGCGTGCGGGCGGTCTTCGACCATGTGGGCGGCCCGGGCATCGTCGACTCCTTCCGGCACGTGGCCCGGGGCGGCACCCTTGTGTCCTACGGCACGGCCTCCACCCGCGACGTCCCCGGCGACCCGCGCCTTCCGGTACTGGCCCTGTTCGCCCGCCTGCTGCTGTGGAACGCGCTGCCCAACGAGCGCGGCGCGCACTTCTTCAACCTGTGGGAGGGCCACCGCCGCCCGGACCGCTACCGAAGCCTGCTGGCCAGCGACCTGGGCGCGGTCCTGGGACTTCTCGCCGAGGGCGCGGTCACGCCGCGGGTGGCCGCACGGATACCGCTCAGCGAGGCTGGCGCGGCCATGGCGCTGGCGGAGTCGGGCGGCGTGGTGGGCAAGGTGGTGCTCGTCCCCGACGAGGGGAGCTGAGGCAGCGCGGCACCGGGTACGGCCGCACCGGGATCACCTCCGGGCCGGCCCCTCTCCGGAGGCGCCCACCAGGGCGGCCAGCGCGACCGTCATCGCCACGCGGGCCTCCGGGTCGTGCAGCCGCAGGTCCGCGACCCCGCCCATCCGGCGCAACCGGTACCGCACCGTGTTCGGATGCAGGCCCAGGAGCTGCGCGGTCCGGCCCAGGTCGCCGTGCGCGTACAGCCAGGTGCGGAGCGTACGCGCGTAGTCCGTGCCGTGCTCGGCGTCGTGACGCACCAACTCCGCCACCGGGTTCCGGACGGGCAGACGGCCGCTCTCGGCCACCAGACGCAGTCGGCGCAGCAGCACGGAGTGCCAGGCGTCGTCGTAGACGACCGCGTCGGCTCCCTCCGAGACCCGTCCACGCAGTGTCAGGCACTCGTCCGCCTCCTGCCTGCTCGCGGGCAGTCCGGAGACGTCGGCGACACCGCCCACACCGGCGACCACCCCCAGGCTGCCGGGCAGGCCCCGCAGCGTGGAGCGCACCCACTCCACCGCGGGAGCGGGGTCGCTCCCGCAGGGCAGCACCGTGTACACGGTAGTTCCCAACAGCGTGCTGCGTCCCGGTCGTGACCAACCGAAACCGGTGGTGACCTGCTCGAACAGGTGCAGGATCGCGACCTCGGGCTCGGTGCGTACACGGGCCTGGAAGGCGACCACGCGCAGCCCCTCGGCGAGCAGGCCGATCCGCCCGGCCGTCTGCGTCGGGTCGGCCGATCCCTCCAGGAGGTCGATCACCGACTCCGACTCGACCTGCCTCTCCAGGTCGCTGCTCACCCGGGCCCGCAACATGTGCAGGCCGACCGTGTAGGCGCCCTCGCGCAGAGCCCGCGACCGCTCCGCGCCCAGCGGGGCGTCGCACACCACCCACAGAGATCCCAGGATCTCGCGGCCCACCCGGATGGACACGGCGGTGCGTCCGCCCACCCCGAGCGCGGGTGTTCCCGGAACGAACCGGGGTTCGGCGGACGCCGCCAGACGGGTGAACACCCCGTCAGCGTCGAGCCGTTCCCGGACCGCCTCCGGTACCCGGCGCTCCACGAGGGTCTCCCGCCGTACCTGGTCGGTGTCCGCCTGGGAGGCGGAGTAGGCGATCACCCGGGAGGCGCGGTCCTCGATGGTGACGGGTCCCCCGACCTCGGAGGCGATGGTGTCGGCGAGGGCGAACAGGTCGCTGGGACCGCGTCCGGCCTCGGTCTCACGCCCTTCGAGCACCAACCCGTAGACGACGCCGGATATCTGGCTCCACGACACGGCGGGCTCCACGGTGAGAAGTGCGAGCCCGCTCTCGCGGAGGCGCCCGCGCACCTCGTCGCCGGGTTCGTCGGCGGAACGGACGATGACGACGGTCGCACGGGCCTGTTCGGCGAGGCGCACGGCTTCGGCCGCCGAGTCCACACCGACCGCGAGGAACGCGTCGCCCAGGAGCCGCACGTCGTCGGTGGGATCGTGCATGGCCACGCTGCGCAGCTCCTGGCGGCGCAGCGGCTCCGGACCGGCCAGCCGGGCACCGTATCCGCCCAGAACATTGACGAGCCGGTCGAGGTGAATCACGTTTCCCCTTTCCCCAACAGGGGTGTTGTCCTGCTTCCACAAAGGAGCGTCGACTGTTTGTGGCTTGAGGATAACGCTCAGCACCGCGGCCGTGGACACACTTGTCATGAGCGGCAGCACCCCCGGCCCTCGCTGTGTTCGCCTGCCCGCGGTCCGGTCCGCGGGCGGCCTGTGAAGACAAGGAACGTCCCATGGCGAAGACCACCGACCGATGGATGACCAGGGAAGCCCACGAGCGGCTCCAGGAGGAGCTCCGGGCACTGCGCGCGCTCCCCGACGACGGCCCGGGAACCCGGGCGGACGGGGGCGCGGGGGACACACTCCCCGCGCCCCGCTACATTCACGATCCCGCCGTGCGGCAGGCCCGTGCGCAGACGATCGAGAGGTTGCTCAGCGAGGCCGTGGTGGAGGAGGCCCCCGACGACGGGATCGCCTCCCCCGGCAAGGTGCTCACCATTCGCTACGACGGCGAGGAGGAGACCGAGGAGTTCCTGCTCGGTGTCCGGGACGCGTCCGTGGCGGACCGGATGACCGTGTACTCCCCGGACTCCCCACTGGGCGCGTCGCTGGTGGGCGCCCGCCGGGGCGAGCGGCACACGTTCACCGCACCGCGCGGCGCGGTCATCGGGGTCACCCTCGTCAACGCCCAGCCGTACCGGGCCGCCGCGGCTCACTGACCCGCGGGCGGTCCTGCTCCTGGTGGCACTGTGGGACGCCGACAGTGCCGTTGGGAGCGGGACCACCCCGGGTGGGCCCTCGCTAGTGGCCGCCCGGGTAGCCGCCCTGAACGGGCGGGTAACCGCCGGGGCCGCCCGGGTAGCTGGGCGCGCTGGGATCCGTGGCCCGGAACCAGTCCTTGGAGTCCTGCTTCAGGATCAGGACCAGCACGACCACCAGCAGGACGATGCCCAGGGCGGGGTTGGAGCCGGTGAAGAGGTTGATCAGCGCGCTGGCGAGGCCGATGCCCACGACCACGCGCAGGAGGGTCTGGGCCCTGAATCCTCCCTTGCCCATGGCCACGATGGCGTAGACCTCGAAGGCCGTGAGGGCGACGCCGAGGACCAGGAAGATCACCGTGACGCCCAGGGACATGCCCAGCTCGGCCTCGACCTGGGCGCTGGGAAGGCTCGCGAGCACGGTCAGTCCGAGGAACGCCAGGGCGTAGATGATGGCCGCGAGGACCACCCGGATGACCAGGAGGACCCGAACCGCCTTCAGCGATCCGGGCATCGGGGGCGCGGGGGTGTGGGGGTACATGGGGGACTACTCCTCGTCTCGGGCCCGGGCGGGTGCCGACAGGCCACTGGTCTTACTGAGAGCAGACTCCATCCGGGCCACGAAGGTTCCTAACATTTCGCCACATTTCGACCACTGTCGAGAACGGTGGCACCTCCCCGAGCGCTTCCAGCGCAGGCTTCCCCGCTGTCCGACCCCATCCGCCCCATATGGTGATATGCGTCACACGACACCTCTGTCGCCACGGAGAACGACGGCCAAGGGAAACACGGGACGTTACACCTGTTGACTTCAGAGTCACTAAATGGACACTTAGTTTCCAGTCTCTACCCGCTATCCAAGGAGACGGCCGTGATCAATCGCAGACTCTTCCTCGGAGGAGTGTCCCTGGCCGCCGGGGTCCCCCTGCTCGGCGCCTGCGCCCCCTCCGGCGACCAGGCGTCGCTCCAGTCGAACACACGCGGAGCCGCCAACCCGGGAGCGCTCCCGGTCAGCATCGCCAACGAGACGGGGCGCTACTCCGACAGCGAGGTCCTCGTCTACATCGTCGGCACCGACCTGACCACCGACCAGCACTGCTGGGTGGACTCCGCCGGGACACCGCACCCCGTCAGCGTGGACGACAACACCGACGACGGGTACACCGACTACGCGATCCCGCTCGACGCGCTGCCCGCCGACATGACGCTCCCCTACATGTCCGGCCGGATCTACCTGACGCTGGGCGGCAAGCTCGGCATCCGCATCGTCACCGACGGCAACGGCAACCCCGCCCTCCAGCTCCCCGCCGGCTGGGTGGAGAGCGATCACGGGTACGACGTGCTGCACGACTCGGTCGAGTTCACCCACAACGGGGACGGGATGTTCTGCAACACCAGCATGGTGGACCAGTTCAGCGTCCCGATCGGCATCCGACTGACCGGTGACGCCGACCAGAGCACCGGCACGTTCGTGCCCGGCGGGCGCGACGCCGTGTTCGAGACCCTCTCCGCCGACCCCGTCTTCTCCTCGCTCGTCGTCGACGACCTGCGGGTGATCGCGCCCGGGCACGGGATCGACGCCGGGCTGTTCCCCTCCGACTACTACGACCCCCACATCGACGAGGTCTGGTCCCACTACACAGCCAACGACCTGCGTGTCACCACCAACGAGGGGACCTTCACCGGGCGGGTGCGTGAAGACCAGTTCGTCTTCGACGGCGGTGTGGCCCCCATCTCCCGGCCCTCGACCAGGGACGTCTTCTTCTGCGACGGCAACCTGGCCGCTCCCAACGACGGGCTCACCGGCCCGGTCGCGGCCATCCTGGGCGCGGCCCTCAACCGGTCCACCCTGCTGACCGCCGCCGAACAGCCCACCAGCGACCCCGACGCCTTCTACCTGGCGGAGGTCACCAACCGCTACGCCGGGGTCTTCCACGACAACACCGTGGACGGCAAGGCGTACGGGTTCGCCTTCGACGACGTGGCCGGCTTCGCGTCCTATATCCAGGACCACGGCCCCGCGGAGCTCGAGATCACCCTGACGGCGTTCTAGGTTCCGGCCCCGGCCCGCGCCGCCCCGTCGCCAGATCCGCCCTCCCGGCGGGATGTGGTCCGGGGATCCGTCAGCGCGGCGGGGCCGGGACGGCGGGCGCTTCCGTGCCACCGGGCACGGAAGCGCCCGTCCTCACTCCCCCGGGCCGGCCAGCCCCAGCGGGCCGTCCGGGGCCGGGACGAAATGGCGGGCCACATCGTCGTCGGTGACCGCCTCCAGGGTGTCGGGCACCCACTTGGGCGAGCGGTCCTTGTCGACCACCTGTGCCCGGATCCCCTCCACCAGGTCGGGTGAGGCCAGCGCGGCGCAGGACACCCGGTACTCCTGTTCCAGGACGGCCGCCAGGTCGGGCAGGCCGCGGGCCCGGCGCAGCGCGGCCAGGGCCACCTTCACCGAGGTCGGCGACTTGCCCGCGATGGTCTCGGCGGCCCGCGCGGCCTCCGGTTCGCCGTGGTCACGCAACCGGGACACGACCTCCTCGGCGGTGTCGGCGGAGTAGCAGGCGTCTATCCAGTGCCGCCTGGCTTCGAGGGCCGGCGCGGGTGCGGGTTCGGCGAACCGGGCCACCACCTCGGTGATCCTGTCGGCGGCGGCGTCGGCGAGCGCGTCGGTGAGATCGGCCAGCCGCCCCGAGGGCACGAAGTAATCGGCCAGGCCCATGTACACGGCGTCGCCCGCGCCGACCGGCTCCGCGGTGAGCGCCAGGTGGGCGCCGGTGTCCCCGGGCGCCCGGGACAGCAGGAAGGTGCCGCCGACGTCGGGTACGAACCCGATGGTGGCCTCGGGCATACCGACCAGGGAGCGCTCGGTGACGATGCGGACCGAGCCGTGCGCGGACACGCCCACGCCGCCGCCCATGACCACGCCGTCCATGAGGGCCACGTAGGGCTTGGCGAAGCGGGCGATGTGCGCGTTGAGGAGGTATTCGTCGCGCCAGAACGCGGCCGCCGAACGGCTCCCGTCCCGGGCACTGGACCGGATCGCGCGGATGTCGCCGCCCGCGCACAGTCCGCGATCCCCGGCACCGTCGATCAGGACCGCGGCGACCGCGTCGTCGTCCTCCCAGCCGGTGAGCGCCTCCCGGAGACGGATCACCATGGCGTGGTCGAGGGCGTTGATGGCACGCGGCCGGTTCAGGGTGAGGCGGCCCAGGCGCCCCTCGACGCGGGCCAGAACCTCGTCCCCGTCCTCGGGCACGGTAGTGGTCGGACTCATGGGTCTCGCTGGTTCCTTCCAGGCTCGGGTACACCCTGTGTATCGGCGCGCCGTGTGCGCGTTCAAGGTCGTGGACGATCCTCTCAGTGCCGTCCCCCGCGAGGCCGTCGTGCCTCCGGGGAAGCGACGCCACGGAAGCATCCGGGTAGCGGCCTCTGTGGGACCATGCGGTACCGACCACGAGAACGACGGCGAACGGGAGCCGGGACATGGCCAAGGACACGGACGACGCACGCTGGTCTCCGGTCGGGGACTGGCACACGGCGGTGAACGGACGCGACCTGACGGCGGCCAGGTCCATCGTGGACCCCGACGTCAGGATCGGCGGCCCCGAGGGCTCCACCCGGGGCGTGGAGGTCTTCCTGGACTGGGTTCGCGAAGCCGGTATCCGTCTCGTACCGGTCGCCTGGCACGGTGTCGACGACGAGCGCGTCGTGGTCGAGCAGGACGCCACCTGGCCCGGCCGCGCCGGCTCCGTTCCGGAGGCGGCGCCGCTGCGCACGGCGACCCTCTTCGAGGTGCGCCACGGTCTCGTCACCGCCGTGCTCCGCTATGACGAGGGCGTGGACGCGGCCGTCGAGGCGGCGCGACGGACCTGACGGTGCGGCGGCGCCGACGTTCGGTCTCCGGCGCCGCCGTGGTCGCTGTCCCTTCCGGTGCCCTCGCGGCCACCGGACCCGCCCACCGGATGCGCGGGCGGGGAGGTGAGCGGCCTCGGACGGAGGGCCGCGGTCAGGAGACCGCCTGCCCTCCGAGGGTGCGCAGCAGGCTATGGGCCTCGTCCAGCCGTACGGGGAAGGCCTCGGGGTTCTCCGCGAGCCGCATGGCGGTGAGCTCGCAGGCCATGGCGGTGTGGGCGGCGAGCACGGCGATGTCCTCGGTCGCGCCCGCATCCACCAGGGCACTGGCCAGCCTGCTGGCCCGCTGCTGCCGGGTGAGCAGGTAGCGGGCGCGCAGGTCACTGCTCTCCCGGAGCAGGCGCACCAGGACGGCCGAGTGCGCGGGCGAGAGCGGGTTATGCGGCCTGGTGGCGGCGCCCGCCTCCCTGAGCAGCTCGACGGCGGCGCACAGGTCGTCACCCAGCGGACGGGGCGCCCTCTCCCGTACGTAGGCGCACATGCGCTCGGCCTCGGCCCCGTCATCAGCGAACAGCACCTGTTGTTTGTCGCCGAAGTACCTGAAGAAGGTGGTCCGGCCGACCTCGGCGCGCTCGGCGATCGCGGCGACCGTGACGTTGTCGAATCCGTGTTCGGCGAAGAGCTCGAAGGCTGCTGACACGATGATGGCTCGGGCCTTGCGTCGTTTGCGAGCGTGGAGCGTGTCCGGGGGGTGGTGCATGAGGCGACCTTATCGAGTGGGTACCCGGTTCTCCTTGGTACGCGGGACCATTGGGACGGTAGTCCTGAAACGCGCCGTGGAGATCGGGAGAGCGGGAAGTCGTCTGTCCTGTTCATAGTGGGGAACGCAGCCGGTGGGCGCAGGACGGCACCCACACGGGCACACCGGTTGGCCCGGAATCTTATTGCAGAGCAGTCTTCGTCTGACAACCGCCTTCCACTTCGTGGTGAACACCTGCCCGGAAAGTGGTTCCCCCCTCACGGAAGATATGCCTTCGGCGGGCGGGCCATTTCAGTTCAGCGCTCATTAAACATCTTCCTGGAAACCTTTTAGGCCCCTAACTATTGGTGTCCTCGCGTGACAGGAACCCTTGGCCCCGCCGCGTCGACACCAGACTCCGCAGAATGTCAGTGCCCCGTGTCACAGTGGAACCCTCCTTTTTCGTCTTGGAGTTGGTCATGGCATATCTGCTGGTCATCGGCACACGCAAAGGGCTCTTCACGGCGCTCAGCGAGGATCGGCGGGGTTGGGAGGTGAGTGGACCCCACCGGCTCGACTCCGCGGACTACGCCAGCATGAGCGCTGTGTACGCGGTCGGGATCGACCCGCACAGCGGCCGCGTCCTGGCGGGGGCGGAGAGCTCCCACTTCGGGCCGAGCGTCTGGTACAGCGATGACCTGGGCCTGACCTGGCACGAGCCCGCCGCCACGCCCATCGCCTTCCCCGAGGACACCGACGCGTCTCTCACCCGCGCCTGGCAGTTCACCTTCGGCGACGATCCCGGCACCGTGTACGCGGGGGTGGAGCCGCACGCCCTGTTCCGGTCCTCCGACGGAGGGCTGAGCTTCGAGCTCGTCCGCGCCCTGTGGGACCATCCCCACCGCGCCGACTGGTTCCCCGGCGCGGGCGGCGGCGCGATCCACACGGTCCTGCCCGGGGTCCTGGGCGTCGGTGAACGCTCCCCCGGCGCCGTGACGGTGGCCATGTCCACCGGTGGTGTCTACCAGACCCGCGACGACGGTGCCAGCTGGGCTCCGGCCAACCGGGGGATCTCGGCGGTGTTCATGCCCGACGAGGAGCCCGAGTACGGGCAGTGCGTACACAAGGTGGCCGCCGGACCGAACGGCGTGCTCTACGCACAGAACCACCACGGGGTGTACCGCAGCGAGGATCCCGCCGGGCGGGGGTGGACCGCGGTGGAGAAGGGGCTGCCCACCGACTTCGGGTTCGCGGTGGTCGCCCACCCGCACCGGCCGGAGACGGCACTCAACTTCCCCGTGGTCAGCCAGGAGGTCCACCTGCCGCCCGACCACCGGCTGGGGGTGTACCGGACCGACGACGGGGGCGGCAGCTGGCGACCGTTCACGCGGGGCCTGCCGGAGGACCCCTACTTCGGGATCGTGCTGCGCGACGGTGCCTGCACCGACGGCGCGGACGACCCCGGATTCTACTTCGGCACGCGTACCGGCGACGTCTACGCGGCCACCGACGGCGGTGAGGGCTGGCACCGGGTGGCCGAGCACCTGCCCGACGTCCTGTGCGTCCGCGCCGCGGAGGTGTGACATGCGGGTGACGGTACATCTGCCGGGACTGCTGCGCGTGGACGCCGACGGCTCCGCCCACGTCCCGGTGGAGGTCGACGACGGCACGGCGCTGGGTGGGGTGCTGGACGCTCTCACCGCCCGGTATCCCGGCCTGGATCGGCGGATCCGCGACGAGCGGGGGCGGTTGCGCCGCTACGTCAACGTGTTCGTGGACGAGGACGAGTGCCGCGCCCTCGGCGGGTTGGCGGCGCCGGTACACGACGGTGCGGACGTGCGCGTGCTCCCATCGGTGGCGGGCGGCTGACGTTCCGGGAACGGGGGCGGGACGCCATGAGCGGGCCCCGCCCCCGCACGTGCGGCCAGGTCATGCTTCATGAACCGCCCCGGGCCCGGCGCCGGAGGCCGGCCGCCCCCTCAACACGCAGGGGCACGGGACGCAGGTAGGTCAGGAGCCGCCACACCCACTCCAGCGGACCGGTCCGGAAACGGACCGTCCACACACGGGCGAAGACGGCGGCCGTGACGAAGTAGGCGATGGCCAGGCCGTACTGGGCCAGCAGCGGGACGGTTCCCTCGAACGGGCCCATGACCGCCAGGAAGACCGCCGTACTGCCCAGGTACACCGTGAGGGTCATTCGGCCGAGCGGGGCCAGTACGCCCAGCACACGCGACGCGGTCCGGCCCCTGTCCACCAGCCACCACACCAGCCCCAGGTAGAACAGAGCACCGCCCAGGTTCATGAGGGTGTCTCCGAAGAACACGAGCACGGACTCCCCCGGGGAGTCCACCGGCACACCGTCGGGACCGAACTCTCTCGGGAGGAGCAGGCTGGAGAGGAGCATGGTGGCGATACCGATGACCTGGCCCGCCACACCGAGCCAGAGCATGCCCAGCGGCAGCCGGGAGGATCCGAACGCGCGCGCGTCGGAACCAGCACCGGGCGCGGACCCGGCGACGAGCTCGGGCCGGCGCGCCAGCCACACGCCCACGCAGAAGAAACCGAGGGTCTGCGCGCCGAGTTTCACCGTGTTCGCCCACTCGTGTCCGGGGAGGGTGAGGGAGAGCAGAAGGTCCGCCACCGGCGCCGCGACGAACAGCACGGCCGCCGCGGCCAGCGGCCGAAGGCGTGATCCGCCGAGCAGCAGCGGCATCAGCGGAGCCAGCACCAGCGCCGTGACCGAGTAGTGGGTGAGGATGTCCCCGTCGAACACCAGCAGGTGCGGTATCCCGAATAACAGCCCCAGAACGGCGTAGCGGCGCAGCATCACGACCATCGGCCGTCCACCGCGCCGGACGGCGGACCGCCAGGCGAGCACCGTCCCCGCGCCCAGCAGCAACATGAGCATCGTCCGGGCCTTGCCCGACAGGAGCAGGGTGAAGGCGGTGTCCGCGACGGAGGTCAGCGCGCCCCGGCCCCGCTCACCCGCCATCTCGGCGGAGTACACGACGGCGGGCGCGTTCATCATGACCACGCCGATCATCGCGAGCGCCCGCGCGACGTCGAGGAAGACCACACGGCGGGCCGGTGGCGGCTGCTCCGGAACGGCGCCGTTTCGCGCGGCCTCCGCCTCGGCCGTGTGTACTTCGCTCATGTGGTGTCTCCCTCTCGGCAACGGACACCCCAGCCTCACCTTCGGTCCCGTGGCCGCGCATCACCCGAACGGCCGAGCCATCGGATCGGCCGCCTCGTCCCTTCGGCCGAGGTCCGCCGTGCCAGCCACGGCCTAGCCTGAGTGCCATGGCGTTGAACAGGGTGCTCACACCGGTCGACGGCCGCCTGGGCCGGTTCGGCGACACGCTGCTTCGGCTCGTGCCGTGGGCTGTGGCGTGCGTGCTCGCGGTGGTGTGGACCTTCGACCTGGCCCACGTTCTCCGCCTTCCCCCCGAGCCGGGCTGGCCCGGTCCACCCCGCTCCCCCATGGACCACGCGCCGGTGGTCTCCGGCGGAGTGGTCGGCGTGCTCGCCATGGCCGCTCTGATACACCCGAAGGCGGGCCCGGCGCTGACCACGGCGGCCGGGGTGGCGGCCGCAGCCGTGGTCCTGGCGACGTCGGCGGTGCTGTGGCCGATGCCCACCGGAGACTTCGGCTACAGCTTCTCCCACACGGAGATACTGGCGCTGGTGGTGCTGCTCGTACTGGCCGGACTGCGCTGCCGCGTCTGGCAGATCGGCGCGGTCTCACTGTGCGCGTTCGCGGTCCTGCTCTCGGATTATCTGCGGGAGCCGTTCGCGTTCGACTTGGGCCTGGTCACCACGGCGCTGACCTTCATCGCCCTGGGGCTGTCCCCGGGGCTGTACCTGCGGTGGTGGAAGTTCCAGCAGCGCATCCACGTGGAGCGGGCCCGGTTCCAGGAACGGTTGGCGATCGCCCGCGACCTGCACGACGTCGTGGCGCACGAGGTGACCGGTATCGTCGTCCAGGCGCAGGCACTGCGGCACATCGCCGACCGCGATCCCGGCGCGGTGCGGACCGCGCTGCCCCAGATCGAGGCGTCGGGCGCACGTGCCCTGGAGTCCATGCGCGGGATGGTCACACGGCTCCGGGAGCCGGACGACGTGCCGCTGGCTCCGGATATCGCCGAGGGGCTGACCCGGTTGGGGACGCCCGCCTCCGACGGCCGACCGGAGGTGTCGGTGCGGTGCGAGGGCCCGGTGGGCGGTCTGCCTCCGACCGTGGGCAGTACGGTGCTGCGAATCGCCCAGGAGTCCGTCACCAACGCCCTGCGGCACGCCCGTGGCGCGACCCGTCTGGACGTGGTGGTGGAGGCTGGAACGGACGGTGTCCGGGTGAGGGCGTGCGACGACGGCTGGACCGCCGGACAGGGCGGCGGCGGTTTCGGCCTGACCGGGATGGCGGAGCGGGTGCGCCTGCTCGACGGGCGGTTCTCCGCCGGACCCCGCGGAAGGGGCCCCGGCTGGGAAGTGAGGGCGTGGCTGCCGCTGAGGGGGGACGGGTGACGATCCGGGTGCTGCTGGCGGACGACCAGCAGATGGTGCGGACCGGGTTCCGCTACATGTTGGCGGCCGAGGACGACGTCGAGGTGGTGGGAGAGGCCGGTGACGGCCTGGAGGCGGTCCGGATGGCGCTGGAGCTGCGCCCGGACGTGGTGCTCATGGACATCCGGATGCCGGGTGTGGACGGGCTGGAGGCCACCCGGCGGCTGGCCGGCCCGGGAGTGGCCGACCCGCTCCGGGTGGTCGTGGTGACCACGTTCGACCTCGACGAGTACGTGCACGCGGCGCTGACCGGAGGGGCCGTCGGATTCCTGTTGAAGGACGCGGGGCCGGCCCTGCTGCTGGAGGCGGTCCGGGCCGCCTCCAGGGGCGACGCCCTGGTCTCCCCGAAGATCACCGTCCGGCTGCTGCGGCACTTCGCGGCGGCGCCCCGGACCGCGTCGGACGGGGGCGGCCTGACCGCGCGGGAGCTGGACATCGTGCGGTCGACGGCGCGGGGACTGACCAACACCGAGGTGGCCGAGGAACTGTTCGTCACGGTGAGCACCGTGAAGACGCACCTGGCGAGCGTGCAGGCCAAGCTGGGTGCGCGCAACCGTGTGGAGGTGGCGGCATGGGCGTACCGGAACGGGCACGCCGTGTAGTCGATGGGCGTGGGCGGCCTGGGCTGCTCTCCGCCTTCCCGGGCGGCGGGGATCGGTTGTTCGACCTGAACCTGGCCCCGTCCCAGGTGTCGCCTTCATTCGTGTTCGTCTTCGTTCGATGATGCTCGGGAGGAAGTTCCGACAACAGCGGATGCGAGGATCTCCATGGCCACGATGCGTGCGGCCCGGCTCAACGTGAGGACCCGGACTCTGGAGCTCAGGGACGTCCCCAGGCCCGTTCCCGGCCGGGGCCAGGTCCTGGTGCGGGTGAAGGCGGCCGGGGTCTGCCTGTCCGACGTGCACCTGATCGACGGCACCCTGACACCGCTCTATCTGGAGGGCGACGAGGTCACTTTGGGGCACGAGGTGTCCGGTGTGGTGGAGGAGCTCGGTACCGACGTCGTGAACGCCGGGGTGGGCGAGCGTGTGGCGCTCCAAGCGGGGCAGACCGACCGCTCCGGGAAGGTGCTCACCCGGGGTGTGGACTACGACGGCGGGTGGGCCGAGTACGCGCTCGCCGACGAGGAGACCCTCGTGCCGATCCCCGACGACCTGCCCTTCGACCAGGCGGCGATCATCCCCGACGCCGTGTCCACACCGTGGGCGGCGGTCACGTCCACCGCCGACGTCGGGCCGGCCGAGGCCGTGGCCGTGTGGGGCGTGGGCGGCCTGGGCGCACACGCGGTGAAGCTGCTGCGCCTGGTGGGCGCGGCGCCGATCATCGCCGCCGACCCGGATCCGCGTGCCCGTGAGCGTGCACTCGCCTTCGGAGCCGACGCGGCTCTGGACTCGACCGCCTCGGACTTCCTGCCGAGGGTCGGAGAGTTGACCGGAGGGCAGGGGCTCAACGTCGCCTTCGACTTCGCCGGCGTCCCGGTCGTGCGCGAGCAGGCTCTCCGGCTGCTCGGCGAGCGCGGCCGCCTGGTGCTCGTCGGCCTGACCGACAAGCCGCTGGAGGTCAGGGACGGTACGCGCTTCAGCTACCTACAGCAGCAGATCCTCGGCCACTACGGTTCCGAGCCCGAGCACGTCGTCCAGCTGGTGGAACTGGTCAACGCGGGCCGTGTGGACTTCGCCAGCTCGATCAGCGGCACCCTCAGCCTGGAGGAGGCGCCGGCGGCGGTGGAGCGGTTGGAGGAGCGGACCGGCTCCCCCGTACGACTCGTGCTCGAACCCTGACCATCCGCGGGCCGCCGTCGTCCGAGGCACCGGATGCGGGGGGACGGCGGCCGCCCGGCGGCCGGGGCCTCCGGCCCGGCCCCTCCGGCCTACCAGTTGGCGGGGGCGTAGTCCTTCAGGAAGCACCCGTACAGGTCCTCCCCCAGCTCGCCCCGCACGATGGGGTCGTACACCCGCGCGGCCCCGTCCTCCAGGTCCAGCGGCGCGTGGAACCCGGCCTCGGCCAGCCGTTCCTTGTCCGGATGCGGCCGCTCGTCGGTGATCCACCCGGTGTCCACACTGGTCATCAGGATCCCGTCGGACTCCAGCGCCTCTCTGGCACTGGTGCGGGTGAGCATGTTCAGGGCGGCTTTGGCCATGTTCGTGTGCGGATGCCCCGGACCCTTGTAGCCGCGTCCGAACACCCCCTCCATCGCCGACACGTTCACGACGTAGGTACGGCGTGCCGGGGACGAGGCCAGAGCCGGGCGCAACCGGTCCACCAGCAGGAACGGCGCGCTCACGTTGCACAGCTGCACTTCCAGCATCTCGACGGGATCGACCTCGCCGACCCGCTGCGTCCAGCTGTTCACCGGCGCGAGGTCGGGGACCAGTCCGCCCGCGTCGATCGCCGCACCGGCGCGCACCTTGTCCATTGACGCCGAACCCGTGGTCAGCGCCAGCGACGTGAGCATCCGCGGGGTGAAGGCGTGTGGAGCCGGGGCGAGCCCGCCCGTGTCGGAACCCGCGTCAGGACCGGCTTCGACACCGGCTCCGCCGCCGGGCGAGACGTCCTCCAGGACACGCGGACGCACACCGCCCAGGACGAGCGGCTCCGGCAGCCCGTCATCCGTGAGCGGCTCGGCCTCGGCTTCGAGCAGCGGCCCGTACGATCCCGGGGCCCGGCGTACCGTCTGCGCGGCGTTGTTGATGAGGATGTCCAGCGGACCCTGCTCGGCCACCGAGTCGGCCAGTCGCACCACCTGGGTGGGGTCGCGCAGGTCGATACCCACCACTCTCAGCCGGTGCAGCCACTCGGCGCTGTCCGGCATCGCGGCGAACCGGCGCACGGCGTCGTTGGGGAACCGCGTGGTGATGGTGGTGTGCGCACCGTCCCGCAGCAGCCGGAGGGCGATGTACATGCCGATCTTCGCGCGGCCGCCGGTGAGCAGGGCCCGACGGCCGGTCAGGTCGGTGCGTGCGTACCTGCGCTCCCTGTTGAAGACCGCGCACGCCGGGCACAGCTGGTGGTAGAAGGAGTCGACCTCCCGGTACTTCTGCTTGCAGACGTAACAGGGCCTGGCCTTGTGCAGTACGCCGGCGAGAGCGCCGCTGCTCCCGCTGGTGAGGGCGCGGCCGCTGGTCTCGTCGTCGATCCGGTCGGGGGCCGCGGTGGCGGTGGCCGCGAACACGGCGCCGTCGTGGGCCTTCTGCCTGGCCTGGCGCTCCTTGCGGCGCTGCTCCTTGACCGTCTTGAACAGCCCGGCGGTGGCCCGCTGCAAGACCACCGAGTCCGGGTGGTCGCTGGGCAGCTCGCCCGCGCGGGAGAGCACGTCCAGGCACACGGCCAGCTGGTCGGGGGCGATGCCCTCCACCGGCTCCACCCGTGTCCGCGCCGGGGCTCCCGGCTGTGTCTCCAGGTCCGTGTCCGTCATCGTGTCCGTCACCCGCTCCGCCGCCACACAGCTGTCACACCGCCGCCGCCACCGTTGTCGCGGCCGCCGTCCCTCGCCGTTCCCGACGAACGGCGCGCTCCCGACTCGGGGCCATCAGGAACCTTATGTGCACCCGGACACCGCATGGGGCACAAACAGGTGCAGGTGACAGGTGACCATAGAGAACAAGCAGACGACATGTGGGGCGTTCGAATCCCACAGGCAGGGGGAGATCCGTGATCCAGCCGACGGCCGCCGCGACGGGCACCGGTCCCGAACGCGAACTCGTGGTACTGCTCGACGAGGAGTACCAGCGTGTGGGCGTCGCCGACAAGGCCGCGGTACACACCGAGAACACCCCCCTACACCTGGCGTTCTCCTGCTACGTCCTGGACGCTGACGGGCGGGTCCTGATCACCCGCCGGGCTCTCGGCAAGACCACCTGGCCGGGGGTGTGGACGAACAGCTGCTGCGGCCATCCCGCCCCCGACGAGGGCATCGAGGAGGCCGTGCGCCGTCGGGTCGCGCAGGAACTGGGGATGGACGTCACCGGGGTACGGCCCGCGCTGCCCGACTTCCGGTATCGGGCGGTGTCGGCCGAGGGAATCGTGGAGAACGAGTTCTGCCCGGTGTTCTGGGCCCGGGCGGAGGGCGGGCCGGGCCCGGAGCCGAACCCGGACCCGTCGGAGGTCGCCGAGTACGCGTGGGCGGAGTGGCCGGACCTGGTGGCGATCGCCGAACGGACCCCCTGGTTGCTGAGTCCGTGGGCGGTCGAGCAGGTTCCCCGCCTGAACGCCTCCTGACCACGGCGCCGCACGAGCGGCCGTGGCCGGGACACCGGCGAACCGGAGGCGGAACCGGGGCTGGTCGAGGGCAGGGCGAGGGGGCGAGGGCTGAGGGCCGCGTGCCCGGGTAGGAACCGGGTGGGTCTCCCCCTCGTCCCCTTGGAGCCAAGCCCATGCCCGAACGCCCCGTCGGACGGCCGGCCCGCCCGACCGCTCTCGTCCTCGACGTTCTCGACACCCTCTTCCCGCTGGCGCCCCTGGAGTGGCGGTTCCGGGAGGCCGGCGTCCCCCGGGTTCTCATGGCCCGGTGGTCGGACCACCTACTGCGCGACTCGTTCGCCCTGACACTGACGCACGGCGACGGCCCCTCCCCCGTCGAGCGCTCCTTCGAGGACGTGTTCCGGAGCGCGCTGAGGGACGTCACGGGCCACCAGATCGCACCGTCGGCCGAGGACGCCATCATCGAGGGCACGGCCGAGCTCGATCCCCGCCCCGAGGCGGCCGCCGCCCTGGCCGCCGCACGCGAGGCCGGACTGAGGGTGGTCACCCTGAGCAACCACGATGGCGTTCTCCCCCGGAAGCTGCTGGAGCGCGCCGGTCTGCTGGATCTGGTGGAGGACGTACTGGCCGTACGCCCCGCAAGAAGATGGAAACCGATGCCCGGCGCCTACCACGCCGCCGCGCAGTCCCTGGACCTCTCCCCGGAGCGGTTGGCCCTGGTCACCGCGCACGGTTGGGATGTCGCCGGGGCGAGGACCGCCCGGATGGCGACCGGATGGTCCGCTCACCTGGAGGGACGCTTCCCGTCAGCCTTCGCCCCACCGGACGTCTCCGGCCGGGACCTCGCCGAGACGGTGGACAAGCTTCTCGAACTGCCCCGGTGATCTCCGCGTATCGCAACCCCGTTCTTGACCAATCGTTCTAGATAGGGTTAGAATTTCCAGCATGTCAAGGACCAAGGAGTTCGACCCGGACACCGTCCTGGACCGCGCCGTGGACCTCTTCTGGCGCAAGGGCTACGAGGCCACGTCCATGAACGACCTCGTGGAGCACCTCGGGATCAGCCGGGCCAGCCTGTACTCCACCTTCGGGGGAAAGCACGAGCTGTACGTCAAGGCCTACGACCGCTATCTGAGGAACGGCGTCGACTTCGTGGACCTGCTGTCCCAGCCCGGGCCCGCCCTGCCCGCGGTACGGGCACTGGTGGAGCGTTACGCGGAGGAAGCGGCCAACGACACCGACCGGCGCGGCTGCCTGGTGGTGAACACCGCCGTGGAGATGGCACCGCACGACACGGTGCTCGCCCGCCGGATCGAGGCCAACTGGAACCTGATCGAGACCGCCCTGACCTCGACGCTCATCCGGGCACGCGCCCAGGGCGAGCTGGCCGAGGAGCGCGATCCCCGTGCGCTGGCGCGCCTCCTGCTCGTCCTCCTCCAGGGCATGCGCGTCGTCGGGAAGAGCTCCAACGACCCCACCCGGCTGCGCGACACCGCCGAACAGGCCCTGTCAGCCCTTCTCTGAGTAGGCCCGAGCTCTGGGGCTCGGGCTTTTTCATGCCCATATTGTAGAACGATCGATCTTAAAAAGAGGGGCAATGACGGTCGTCGGCACCGCTACCACCCGCCCCGGTCTGGCCTTCGCCCTGCTCGGCTGCGTCCAGATGGCCCTGATCGCGGGTATCACCGTGACCTCGGTCGCCCTGCCCGCGATCCGATCCGAACTCGACTCGTCCTCTGCCGGCCTGGCCCTGGTCCGCTCCATCGTGGCCGACCCCGCCCGCCGGATGCGCGCCCTCTCCCTGTGGGGCGGCCTCTCCGGGGTCGGCGCCACCCTTGGCACACTGCTCTCGGGTGTGTTCACGCACTGGGGGGCGTGGCGCTGGGCCCTCGCCGTACTGGTCGTCGTCGCCGTCGTCGCACTGGTCGCCGTTCCCCGCCTGGTGACCGATGAGGGACCCACCGGTCACGGCTGCCTGGACCTGCTGGGCGCCGCGCTGGCCACGCTCGGGTTGTCCGCCCTCAGTCTCGGGCTCGTCCAGGGCTCCGTACCGGTGTCCGCGTCGGGCGCCGTGCTGCTGGCCGTGTTCGCCGTGTACGGAGTCCTCGCAGCCGGGCTCGCCCTGGCCGCCGCCGGCCCCTCGCGCTGCTCGCGCGGCTGGACTGGGCGGTGGTCGCGGGCCTGCTGACCATGCCCGTCGGTAGCGGTCTGGCCTTTTCCTCGGCGACCGTTCTGGCGCTCCGCGACACCCCCGAGGACCAGGCCGGGCTGGCCGGAGGAGCGACCAACACCGCCATGGAGGTCGGTCCGACCGCTGGTTTCGCCGCCCTGGTCGCCCTGGCCGCCGCGTCATCCGGGGGCTACGGCACCGCGCTCGGCGTCGCCGCGGCGGTCTTCGCCCTCGCGTCCCTGACCACCATCACCCTGTTCCGGCGCCAGTCTCGCCACACCGCAAGAAGGAGAAAAGCATGAACTCACGTTTCCATGGACGCGTCGCCCTCGTCGTGGGCGGCAGCAAGGGGATCGGCCAGGCGACCGCGCGGGCGTTCGCGCGGGAGGGCGCCACCGTGGTCGTCACGGGAACCGACGAGGCGGCCCTGAAGGAGACGGTGTCCCTGATCGGGGGAGAGGGCGGCAGCGCGGACCACGTCACCGCCGACGTCACCCGTGAGGAGGACGTCCGGCGCATGGTCGACGTCACGGTGGAACGCCACGGCGGTCTGCACGTGGCCCACAACAACGCCGGTGTCCTCGGAAGCCCCGCACCGCTGGCCGACCTGGACCCGCGGACCTGGCGCCGGGTGATGGACGTCAATCTCACGGGCCTGTTCCTCGCCATGAGGTACGAGATCCGCCACATGCGCGACAGCGGCGGCGGCGCGATCGTCAACACCTCGTCCAACATCGGCCCGCACGTCCGCATGCCCGGGCTCGCGGCGTACGGGACGTCCAAGGCTGCCCTGAGCTCCCTGACCCGGACCGCGGCCCTGGACCACATCGGCGACGGTGTCCGTGTCAACGCGGTCAGCCCCGGAGCGGTGGACGCCCCGATGTCCCTCCAGCCGGGGGAGACCGATGAGGAGCGCACCGCCCGGCTCGCTCCGACGATCCCCCTCCGCCGGATCGCCGCCCTGGAGGAGGTCGTCGGAGCGGTGCTGTGGCTGGCCTCGGACGAGGCGGGCGCGACGGTCGGGCACGACCTGGTGGTCGACGGCGGGATCAGCGCCTAGAGCACCCCGGGGACGTGGAAGGCGTGGAGCAGAGGGGCCCTACGCCTCCCACGAGCTGTCGTAGTCGGGATGGGCCCGGTAGACCGCTGCCAGGTACTTCACCGCCAGCCGCCAGGCCAGCAGCTCCGACCACGTGTCACCGCCGTCGGCGAATCGTCGGGAGCCGGGGCGGGAGTGGGTGTCGGGGGCCAGGGCCGGTTCGAGACTGCGCATACTCGCGCGGTGGGCTTCGGCGTATCCGCGGACGATCTTGCGCTTGGCCGCGACCTCCGCCAGCGCCCGGTCCCGGCCTCGCGTTCCCGCGGGAACGGCCTTCGACGCGCGTTCGTCCTCGTCCAGACGCGCGTTCAGGAACTCGACGATGGTCAACGGACAGCTCCTATCTTGTCCCCCCGTTGCTCTGCACAGGGCTCAGTATCTGCCATACGTCCTGCTCAGACCACACCCGAAGCAGCCTGGAGGGCACACTAGCGGTCCCGGCCGCGTCCCCCCTCACTTGCAGCCCTCGAACTGGGGCACGCTCGTCACCACCCGGAGATCGGTCTCGCCGAACCAGTTCTCCAGAAGCTTCTCGGCGGTGTCGTCCTGGTACATCTCGCTGACGGCCTTGTTGACGGCCTCGCAGGCGCGCACGTCGCCGTACGGCAGGCCGACGCCGTACTTCTCGTCGGTGAAGGGGTTGTTGACGAGGCGGAAGGCGGAGGGGTCCTCGGCGAAGAACCCGGCCAGGATGAGGTTGTCGGTGGAGACGGCGTCCACGTTGCCCTCGCGGAGGGAGTCGATGCAGGCACTGTAACTGGGCGCGTCCATCTGCTGGACGTCGATACCGAGGCCCTCGGTGATGCGTACGGCGGAGTTGGAACCCTCTCCCTGGCAGACGCTGAACCCCTCCAGGTCGCGGACGCCCCTGATGTCGGTGTCCTCAGCGCGTACGAGTACGTCCTGCTTGGCCACGTAGTAGGGGCCGCCGAAGGTGACCTGGGTCTTGCGTGCGGGAGTGATGGAGTAGGTGGCCACGACCATGTCCACCTCACCGTTGACCAGCTTCTCCTCGCGCTCGGCGGAGGTGATGCCGGTGAACTCCACGTCCTCGGCGGACACGCCGAGTTTGTCAGCGATGTAGAGGGCCACGTCCACGTCGAAGCCCGTGATGTTGCCGTTGCCGTCGTCCAGTCCCAGTCCGGGTTGGTCGGCCTTGACTCCGATGGTCAGCGAGGTCGCGTCGGCCAGCGACTCCTCCTCGCCCAGCACCGCCGAGCAGGCGGGCAGTCCGGACACCGCCGCGGCGGCCAGGGCGGCCGCGGCGGCGGTGCGACGGTGGCGAAACCTCATCGGCCTGTTCCTTGTCTCTCAGGGGCTCTCGGGATCTTCGGTGCTCTTCGTGTCCCTGGCGGCTTCCAGCGTCCCTCGGGGACTTCCGCCGGCTTCGAACTCAGCGGTACTCGGCCAGCCGGGGGCGGACCCCGAGCACGACGAGGGCGAGCAGCAGGAGTGAGCCGGCGGGCAGCAGCCACGCCCAGGGGGAGAGCACCGCTTCACCGCGTTCGATGCCCTCGTAGAACGCGCCCTCGTGCAGGTCGATCAGCTCCCCCAACGCGGTCTCGTAGGCCTGGAAGGCGCCGTCCTCGGAGTGCGCGACCCCCATGCGGGTGTCGATGGCCCCGGCCAGGTCGCCGTTCTCCGCGGCCGAGCGCAGTGCCCGGTCCTCGTTCTGGAGAGCGCTGTAGGACTCCAGCACCTCGGCGAGCGCGTCCTCCTGGCCTGGCAGCAGCGCTTCCTGTGCGCTCTGTCCCAGGTAACCGAGCGTGCCCGGGTCGTCGGGGTCGGTCCCGTCCTCGCCGGGCAGCGCCGGGTAGGCGGCGGCCACCCCGTCGGCGGCCTCGTAATAGGCCTCCAGGTTGTTGGCGGGACGAAACAGCACCTGCTGCGCCCGTTCCAGATACACCTGCTGGTAGTTGTCGGCCATGGCCGGGTCGACCAGGTACCGGCTCTCGTCCGCCTGCATGTCGGTGGCGATCGCCCCGGCCCGGGACAGTGCCATGGCCGCGTCCAGGCCCTCCTCCTTGGCGTCGTGCTGGTGGCCGCCACTGGTGAACAGGGCGAGGACCACTCCGGCGGTGAGCAGGACCGTGCCCGCCGTCGCCGCCATCAGCGGAGCGTTGACCCGTCTGCGGAACCGCACGCGCAGGTACAGCTGGAGGCCGAGCAGCGCGGCGACCGACACCGCACCGACCGCGCCCACCCCGAGCAGGCCGGTCCCGACGGACTCCTGCCGCTGCTCGTGGTTGGCGCGCACGATCGCCGACGAGTCCAGCCCCAGGTTGAACGCCTTGGGCAGCAGCTCCGTGTGCATCAGCCGTGTGGCCCGGCGATACGACTCCAGGGCGGTTCCGTCCACCCGCCCTGGCGGGGCCTGCGCCTCGTCGTTGAGCAGCCGCGCCTCGGCGGCCAGCTGCTCGTAGGCACCCATCCCGTCCAGGACCGCCCGGATGTTCTCCTCCTCCACGGTGTCGCCCTCGGTCAGCGATGCCGCCTGTAGCAGGGCCTCGCTGGCCTGCGCCCGACTCCTCTCGTACCGTTCCAGGGCGTCCTCGCGGCCCGATCCGAGGTCGTGGTCGGTCCCCATGAGCAGCACATCGGCCATGAGGGCGTCCATGTCGGCGAGCGCCAGGTACAGCTCGGTGGTCGTCATGGCCTGTGGCCCGGCGTCGTCCCCGAGCACGCTGAGACCGTCGCGGGCCTGGTTGAGGGTGAAGGTCGCGGAGCCGAACAGCCCGGCGATCGCCACCACGCACACCGAGGTCAGCAGCCACACCCGAGCCGGAGTGGTGCCCAGCCAGCGTCGGGCACCGGCGCCCCGGCCGCGCGCGCCGGTCCGCTCCTCGTTGGGGGGCATCAACGGGGGTCACCCCCTCTGGAGGATGATGACGGTCCATGCACCGACGTAGATCCGGTCGCTGTCATTCAGGGGAACCTCCACGTTGGGAGCGATGGGGTTGGCAGTCCCGTTGACCGTGGTGCCGTTGGTCGACCCCGGGTCAAGGAGCGCCCAGGTGTCGCCGGGCTTGGCGATCAGGACCGCGTGGATGTGGGATATCGCGGGGTCGCCGTTGGATCCGCCCAGGTCGATCTCCGGGGTGAAACCGCGGGAGGCGCTGCGACGCCCGATGTGCACCCGGTCGCCCGTGAGCGTCACCCGGCGCTGCACGTTGCCCGCGGGGAAGGAGATCTGGGCGGGGTCGAGCATGCCCTGGTCGACCATGTACTGGTAGTACGCGGGGTCGGCGGCCACGATCGCACGCCAGTGCGCCCCGGCCGGGGCGCCTCCCGGCCCGGAGTGCCCGCGCTGGTGGCCGCCGGACTGTGAGGCGAAGTCGTACCCGCACTCCTCGCAGAACCGGCCCGTCCGGGAGGTGCCGCACTCGGGGCAGGGTCCTCCCCTGGGCGCGCTCGTCGGGCGGCGCGGCGCGGGGGGCCGCGCCGGGGACAGGGGCGGTGTCGGCGGGGTCGGGTGGCGGTGCGCCGGGGGCGGCGCCGCCGGGGAGTAGGCATGGAGGCGCAGTCCGCAGACGTCGCAGAAGTCGGTCGCCGTGGAGCGGTGCCCGGAAGGGCAACTCGGCATGGGTCCCTCCTACCCGGATACGGGGGCACCGCCGGTGTCCGGCCCGCTCTGCCTGGGTCGGGTCCGTACGGTCCGGGTCGAGTTGGTGTCCAAGGTCATCTCGTCGACCTTGTCGACGCTGGGCTTGAGCCGGACGGTTCCGGTGACGGGGTCGGCCACGTCGACGACCCTGTCGAGGAGCTTCGCGGTCTCCTCGTTGCCCGACTCATGGGCGAGTGCGACGGCGCGGCCGAGCCGCGTGGTGGCGATGTCGTCGTCGCCGTCGCGACGGGCCGCGAGCCCGTCCTGGATGGCCTGCGCCAGTTCGGCCTGGCCGGTGTAGTGGGCCACGCGGGGGTTGATCTCCGTGACCCTGGCCTCGTCCGAGGTCCATTCCGCGAGGATGTTGCCCGAAGCGAGGAGCCGCTCCTGGTCCCCGTCGGTGCCGGGGATCACCAGGCGCACCCATCCGGCGCGCAGCTGGCGGCCGGGATCGCCCGGCGGCACCCCGACGCACACGTGGTAGTCACGGCTCTCGGTGCCCCAGGAACCGGTGGGGTAGTCGTCTGCCTGGGGCGTGCGTTCCACCGCGCGCCCGGTGAGGTCCCGCACCGTGGGAGCGACCTGTTTGACGTAGCGCACCACTGAGTTCTGGGGCGTCCACAGGCGCAGCGCGACGTCGGCGACGGCCTTGCCCATGGACGCCTGGGTTATCGCCCGGAAGTCGGCGGCCATGTCCGCGGGGTCCGCGATGATGCCGGGGCCGCCGCCGAGCAGGGCGGCGTCGATCCGGCGCAGCTCGTCGACCTTCCAGTCGGTGCCCACGCCCCGGCAGTCGCACACGAACTCGCCGGCGACCCGGGTCAGCGCCCGTTCGAAGTCCGCGTCGATCTCGTTGTTCTGTCCGTCGGTGAGCAGGATGGCGTGTTTGACACCGACGCCGACGGTGGCGAACAGCTCAGCCGCCCGGGTCAGCCAGGTGCCCATGCGGGTGCCGCCGTCAGCACGCAGGCGGCCGATTGCCGCCAGGGCCTCGGTGCGCGTGCGGGCGTCGATCCGCGCCATCCCCGCCCCGGCCTCGGGGTAGAGCACGTGGGCCTTGCTGTGTCCGGTGACCACCGCGAAGTGGACACCGTCGCGCAGGGCCCCGACGGCCGCCCGGGCCGCCTGCTTGGCGGCGTTGAGCTTCTCCCCGTACATCGACCCGGAGGTGTCGACGATGATGACCTCGGCCGCTTGCGCCGACGACCCCGCCGGTACGGAGCCGTCGGAGGTGATGCTGACGACCGCGTGCACCTCGTGCCCACCGATCGGCAGGAACCTGTTCTGATCGATCTCGATCCGGAACCCGGGCTCGGCGGTGCGGTCAGTCGTGTCCGGCACGGGGACCCCCTGAGGGCACGGGAATGACGACGACGGTGATGTTGTCCTTGCCTCCCGCCTGGAGGGCGAGACTGACGTAGGCGCGGGCGGCGTCGTGGGGGCTGACGCCCGCCCCGGGGACGGCGTCGGTCAGGGCCTGTGCCTCGGGGTAGTAGTTCCACAGGCCGTCGCTGCACAGAACGACGGCGCCGGGACCGGTCGGGGTGACGGTGGAGATGTGCGCGTCGATCTCGCCGGAGTCAGCGCCCATCCACGCGATGAGGGCGTGGGCGTTGGCCGAACGCATCGCCTCCTCGCGTGAGAGGGCGCCCATCTGCACCATCGCCTCGCTCCATGAGTCGTCCTTGGTCAGGAGAGCGGACGCGCTGGCGGTGGGGCCCCCGGAGAGCCAGTAGGCGCGGCTGTCGCCGACCCAGCCGACGGTGACCGCGCCCGTGTCGGGGTCGACCACCGCGGACACGAAGGTGCAGGCGGGCGCGGAGCTGGGCGAGTCGGCGATACCGGCGACCGCCTCGGCCGCCCTGGTCATCGCCGCCCCGGTGGCCTCGCGGGGGTCGACACCCTTGCGCACCTGCTCCGCCAGGACGGACGCGCCGGTATCGGCGGTGACCCGGGAGGCCTCGTCCGAGCGCGGTGAGCTGGAGACCCCGTCGCAGACCACCGCGCAGATCGTGCCGGGCGCGCGAGAGGCGTCGGCCTCGATTACGCGGATCGCCATGGCGTCCTCGTTGCGCTTGTGCCGCAGTCCCCGGTCACTGACGCCGACGGCGCCGCGCGTACGCACCTCGACGTGGTCGCGACCGGTGGGTTGGCGGAAGCCGCACGTCTCGCAGTAGCCGCCGCTGACCCGGCCGGGACACCACGCGCACAGGTCGGGGTCGGCGGGCCGTCCCGGGTCGCCGCCGGTGGCGGGCGGCGGCCGGTCGCCCAGCGATCGCCCACCGCCCTGGGAGGGTGTGGTCGCGGAGTCGCCACGGGCGGACCGGGACGCCTCCTCCGTGGGTCCTCCGGTACTCCGTTCGGCCTTCAGACTCACCTGTGGCGCGGTGGGGGCACCCTCGCTCGGTACCAGTCCTGGGCGTGTTCCGCCGTCGGAACCGTCCCCGTCGGAGGCGCCGGGCGGCACGGCACCGGACATGCTCACCTGCGGGGTCGTGGGCACCGAGTCGGGGTGCTCCCCGGACGCGGTCATGACGTCCTCGGGCAGGGGGCGACCGCACCCCTCGCAGAAGACGTCTCCCGCAGCCACCCTGTCCGAACAAGCAGGACAGATCCGCACCTTGGTCATCGCCGTTCCCTCGATCCTCACAGCAGTGTCACGGGGCGTAGGGAGTTGGCCCTGTCGATGAGTTCATAGCGTTCGGAGCGCGCGGTGGCGCGCTGGGCCAGAGCGCGGTAGCGACGCTCCAGGTTGGTTCGTACGCCCTCTTCGGTGAGTGGGCCGTCGAGCAGCCTCTCCCCGTTCGGGACCCTGCCTCCCATGCGGAGCCAGCCCAGGGCCGACTCCAGGACCCGGGCGGCCAGGCGGTCGGCGGACTCGCCGTCCAGGCCGACCCGCTCCAGGCGCCGTCCCGCCTGCACGAAGTCGGCGGCATCCGCGCCCCGGTGCTGGGCCGCGAGCACCGCGATCAGCGCGGTCTGCGCGTGGACGTGGAGGCTGGACAGCTCCGGGACCGTGTCCAGGACGGCGATGGCCTCGGCCCGGTTTCCCTGGACCAGGCGGATGCGGGCCAGGCCGAACGCGGCGCTGACGAAGGAGTGGTCGGTGTTCCAGACCGTCTGGAACTGTCGGGCGGCGGTCCCGTGTTCGCCGATCCGCTCGCAGGCCAGGGCCAGGCCCAGCTTGGGCGCGGACTCCCCGGGCAGGTGGTCGTACAGTTCGTCGAAGTGGCCGCGGGCCTCGCGGAACTGGCTGGTGCTCAGTTCGGCCACCGCCAGGTACCACATGGTGCGCCAGTCACCGGGGACCGCTTCGCTGAACTGCTGGAGGGTGTCCATGGCCTCTCCGTGGCGGCCGACGGTGATGAGCGCTCGGACCAGCATCAACAGGGTCTCGGGAGTGGGCGCGGGCATGGAGCGCAGCGCGGGGACGAGCTCCTCGGGTGGGAGCGTCTGGAAGCCGCGCAGGTGCTGGGCGGCCGGGTCGGCCTGGTCGATGAGGGGCACGGGCAGCAGCGCGGCCGCCTCGGTGGGCGGGGGCGGGGCGAGCATGCGGTCGGCGTTGTGCGCGCCGAGATCGGGGCCGTTGACGGAGTTCTCGCCGCCGAAGAGGGCGGAGGCGGCCGGGTACGGAACACCCTCCGTGTCGGAGAGGACCTCACGCAGCACGCCCGTGAGCTGGTCGGCCATGTCGTCGGCGTCGTGGAAGCGCAGTTCGGGCTCGCTGTGGGTGGAGCGGCGCAGCAGCCGGTCGAAGGACTCGTGGCGCTGGAGCAGCGGCACCGTCTCACGCGGTGGGATGCTGTGCGGGTACTCGCGCATGAAGCTGAAGCGGAAGCTGAGCACGGCCAGGGCACGGCCCACCGAGTACAGGTCGGCGCTGACGGTGGGTCCGGGATCGCGCAGTTCGTCCTCGGGAACCCGGTAGCCGGGGGTGGTGTAGACGGGGCTGACGGTGTCGTCCATGCGCCGCACACCGCCGAGGTCGATGAGTTTGATCTGCTCCTCGCTCTGGATGACGTTGTCGGGCTTGAAGTCGCAGTAGAGCAGGTTCTTGGCGTGCAGATGGCCCAGGGCGCGTAGGACCTCCAGGCCGTAGGCGATGACCTGGCCCAGGGGCAGGACCGCTTCGGGGTCGTCCTCGCGGCATTCGATGAGCAGCTCGCGCAGGGACTTGCCGCCCACGTACTCCATGACGATGTGGCCGCCGGGGATGCCGGTACGCGGGTCGGGGTGCTGGGAGAAGTTGATGATCTTGACGATGTTGGGGTGCTCGACCTCGGAGAGGAACGCGCGTTCGGCGGCGGCCGCTTTGTGCGCCTCTGCGTCACCGGCGTTGAGCAGGCCCTTGAGAACCACCCAGCGGTCGTTGACGTTGCGGTCACGGGCCAGATAGATCCAGCCGAGACCGCCGTGGGCCAGGCAGCCGAGCACCTCGTACTGTCCACCGACCATGTCATTGGCGGAGAGTTTGGGGGTGAAGGAGAACTGGGTCCCGCACTTGCGGCAGAAACCCTCGGTGCGGCCTGGCTGGTCGTCCCGGGTACGGCCCACCCTCTCACCGCAGTTGCCGCAGAAACGGTTCTTCTCCGAGACGACGGGGTTCTCCATGACGGCCTCGGCGGGGTCCCGGTAGGGGACCAGGGGCACCTGGACCATGCCCATGCCGAGCATGCCGCGCGAGGAGCGGCGGCTGGCGGATCCCATGCCCGCGCTGCTGGCACCGATGCCCGTGGGGCCGGAGATACTGCCGGGACCGGAGCGGCCGGAGAGCCTGGCGTTGCCTGAGACGGGATGGGAGTGCACCGGGTCGCCGCTGAAGGGGTCTCGCGCCGAGGGATCGGAGGGAAGCCACTGGCCGAGTGCCTCGTCCCGGACCCCGGGAGGGCTCGGCGGCGCGGCTGCGGACGGAGGGGGCGGGGCCTGCGGGAGCCCAGCACCCACGGGGGCCCGTCCGCACACACCACAGAAACCGTCCTCGATCAGGCCGTGGCAGCCGGAGTCCGTGCACTTGGTCATCTGCTCACACCACCCTCGCTCTCGTCATCTGACGCGCCCGCTCCCGGTGTGGTTCTACTCACATGGGTGTCGGTTTTACTGAGGCCCTGGAGCGTGCGTTGGTATGAGGCCAGTGCCACCGTGGCCGCGCGCAGGTCGCAGGGGGCGGTCCACAGCTCCCAGTGCGCCGTGCGGTGGAGTTCGGTCAGCCGCTCTTCCTCGGCGAGTCCGAGCCGGACCGCGCGGGCCCGGTAGGCGTCCAGGCGGCCGCGGAGCTCGGCACGGCGCTCCAGGAGCCCGGTGAGGCTGGCCTCGCGTTCGCGGGCGTCGTCGGCGGCATCGTGGACGGCTCGCTGTAGTTCGCCGAGGTGTACGCCGAGTTCGCGCCACCGGCTCCGGGCACGCAGGGCGTCCATGTCCGCGATACCGGCACGCAGCACGGGGACGTGGTCGGGAACGTCGACAGCCGGGGGCGAGGAGATCTTGGTGACCACCTGCTCGCGGAGCCGGCGGGCGCGGGTCAGGACCTCACCGACGTCGTCGATGGCGGAACTGAGCCGCTCGATGCTCTCGGTGTAGGAGTCGCGCATGCGCAGGGCGTCGCGGAGCTCGCCGCGCACGCGTTCCAGCCGCAGGCGCAGCCGTTCGGTGGAGGAGGTGTCCACGCGCCCGTCCTCGACGAGCGAGAGGGGGTCGCGCCGCACGGTGGCGCCCACCGCTGCCAGGTCGGCACGCAGGGACTCGTGTTCGTTCTCGCCGAGTCCGATCAGGTCGGAGAGGGTACAGATCTCCTGCCACATCGTGTCGAGCTCGGCCAGGCGCGGGTGGAGGGCGTCCCAGGCCGTCTCCACGGCAGAGATGACCTCGGTGGCCTCCTCGTAGTCGGCGGACATGCGGGCGACGGCGTCGGCGAGGGTGACGGAGTCTCCGTCGGTGTGGAGCAGCCCGCGCTCGTGCAACGGGACCCCTCCGGCGGGCAGCGGCACGGAAGCATCGTTGAGCAGGGAGGCCAGGGCGGCTTTGCCGTCGGGGCCCTCGCCTCCGGAGAGGCGGAGATCGCGTGCCTGGTCGACGATGCGGCGGAAGACGTCGTAGACCGCCCACAGGTCGTGGACGTGCCTGCTGGCGTACTCCCAGCGCCGCCGGGTGCGTCCGACGAGGTCGGCGCACCGGAGCAGCTGGTGACCGACGTGGTCGTCCAGGTCCGCGAGGTTGAGGGCGATCCGGTCGGCCTCGCCTCGCACACGGTTGAGCGCGTGGTCGATGCCCTCCCAGCTCATGGGAGGCATGCTCGCCCCGGACGCGCTGGCCACCTGCCGAGTTCCTCCCAGCATCCCGATCCCGCACCCGCCTCGGGTGTGGATGTTCAATGTCCCTTTACACAGACACGAGTCTGGCGTCGGCACGCGGGAACCACAAGGGAGAGTCCGGTTTACGGCCGCGAACGGCCACATATGCCCTGTTTGTGAAACAAAGGCACCTTGAGGCGACAGAGGTTTTCTCCCATCACAGGGACCACAACCTCACCTGTCCCTGTCGGCGCTCGCGGAGGGTCGGGGCGTATGGGCCAGGACGAAGCGGACCCGTTCGGCGACCGGAACGCGCGGCAGTTCCACCAGCTCGTAGCCGCACGCCGTGTAGGCCCCGACCATCGCCCTGTGGGTGCGCTCGGCTTCCTCCGGGGACTGGTGGCGCTCAGTGTCACCGGTGAAGATCTCCGGCCACGGCGGTGCGACGAACACCCTGCGGTGGTACCGGAACCGGCGGGCCGCCTCGGTGACGTGCTCCGGAACCGGCAGGCCGCGCAGAAGGAAGTAGCCGACCAGGTCGGGCACGCCCCGGTCGCAGAAGACCGGACCGGGCAGGTCGGCGGCATCGCGGTGCGAGCGCATCTCCCACGAGAGCATGAGTTCGGCGAACAGGTCGTCGTCGCACCAGGCCAGGCCGCGACCGCCGACCTCCCTCTGGTCGCGGATGACCGCCCGTCCGGCCTCGGTGGTGCGCGCGTACCCGAGCGAGGCCAGGTGGTCGAGCAGGGTGGTCTTGCCCGACCCCGGACCTCCGGTGACGGCGACGAGGTGATCCATGGTCCCTCCGCTGGATGCCGGGGGCGTTCGGGAAGGGGCCGGTGCGCCGTGTCCGGGGACGCGGCGCACCGGGAGCGCGGCGCGGGGCTCCGGCTAGCCGGGCAGCTCCGCCTCGATCAGGTCGGCCGCGTAGGAGGTACCGCTGGCCTGGAGCCGGGCGCTGATGTCGGCCAGCCTCCGGGCGACCTCGGGGTCGGAGGTCAGTTCCAGCAGCGCCGAGCGCAACCGGTCCGCTGTGGCGTCCTCGGTGTCGATCCGCCTGGCGACGCCGATCCCCTCCAGCCGGTCGGCGTTGTCGAACTGGTCGACGGCCTGGGGGACGGCGATCATCGGGACCCCGCTGTACAGGCCCTCGCTGGAGCCCCCCATGCCGGCATGGGTGACGAAGGCGTCGGCCTGGCGCAGGATGGCCAGCTGCGGCACCCACGTGTAGACCTCGACGTTGTCCGGGACCTCCCCCAGCTCGGCGGGGTCCACGTACTTGCCGACCTGGAGCACCACGTGCCAGCCGGGCAGGCCGCCGAAGGCCTCCAGGCAGGCGCGGTAGAACCCCGGCTGGTTGGTGAAGGCCGATCCCAGCGACACCAGCAGGACGTTCTCGGCTTCCGCCGGACGGGTCCACTCCCCCTGGTCGGCCCGCTCCCCGAGGCAGGGTCCGACGAAGGTGACCGTGTCGGCCACGGTGTCGGCGAACGGCTGCATCTCGCGCGGGATCATCGCCAGCGTCCGGTCCGGGCGCGCGAGGAAGGAGGTGTGGTCCAGGCCGGTGACACCGTTGTCGGCCAGCCAGGCGTCGCACTTGGCGTAGTGCTCCTTCGCGCCGGGCAGGGCGTAGAGCTCCTTCATGACGGTGTCGCCGTAGTCCGCCCAGGCCACATAGGTGGGTGAGAGCTGGACGGACGGCACGTCCCACTCGATGCCGAGGATCCGGCAGGCGAACCCCGAGATGTCGTACAGGAACAGGTCGGGGCGGTCGTTCTCGTAGGCCGCGCGCAGGGCGGGCAGCTGGTTGATCGCCTCGTCCAGGAAGATGTCCATCCCCTTGACCGGGTCGTCCGGCCAGGTCTCGTCGCCGGTGGGCAGGACGGTGGCGTACGGGACGAGTTCGGCGCCGGTGCCGGTGATCATGTCGGCCAGCAGGGGGTCGTTGGCGTAGGTGACGCGGTGGCCCCGGTCCACCAGCTCACGGATGATCTCCAAGCCGGGCAGGACGTGGCTCACGGTGGGGGTGCCGACCATGGCGATGTGGGCGCGACGGTTCATCGCTGTTTCTCCAGAATCTCAGTGTCTACGGGCAGGGCCTTCGAGCACCCGGCCCTGCTGGGGGCGGGTGCGCGGCTCGCGTCGGGGAGGGCTGCCTTCAGCCGTAGATCTGGAGGTGCATGCGGGCCATGGTACCCACGCGATCGGCGGCGCGCAGGTGCTTTTTCCGGAGGTTCCGGCGCCTCACGGTCCGACGGGGAGAGGGCCCGTGTGGTCGTCCCCGGCGGCCGGGAGGACCGCCGGGGCACGCTCCTCGTCAGCGGGGCCCGTCCGGACGGCCCTCGTCGCCGTCCGGTGCCCGGTGCCTGCCGCCCGGGCGGTCGTCGCGGTCCTCGCGGTCGTCGGGGAGGTCTCCGTGGGGCCCGGAGGGCTCTTCGTCCACCGGCTCCTCGGAGCCGCGGAGGCCGCCGGGGGCTCCCGCCTCCTCCGGGTCCAGGAAGACTTCGGCGACGCTGCGGAGGCGGAACCCGGCCACGGCCATCACCGCACCGAAGATGACGGCGTACATCGCGATCACGAACATGATGGCCTGCGCGCCCTCCAGGGGCCAGAACCACAGCAGCAGGCCGAAGACGACCGAGAGGGCGCCGACGAAGATCAGCAGCCACTCGGAGCTGATGTGCGCTCGCAGGCGGATGGCGGTGATGATCTCGGCGACACCGGTGACCACTGCCCAGACACCGATGACGAACACCAGGGCGATGATCGCCGCGAGCGGCCAGAGCAACGCGATCAGGCCCATGACGATGCTGAGGCCCGCCTGCACGGCGAGCGGGACGCGAACGTCCGGTGACGCGCGGTAGGCCGTGTATCCCAGAGCGGCGCCGTCAGCCAGAGCGTAGACACCGAAGACGACCGCCAGGACCACCAGGGTCTTCTCCGGCCAGACCAGCGCGACCAGGCCGAAGATGACGGCGGCGACTCCCCGGAGGACCACCAGCCACCAGTGCCGGCTCAGTTCGTCGAGCAGGTCGCCGGACAATGCGTACCGGACCATCATCGTCTCCCTCCACGGCCCCTGCCGGACCCGTGTCCTGTCCGTTCCCCGACGTCGTACCCCGAGGACAGCCGACCTCAGCATGCGGGGAGGACGGGGCCGCCCGCCGGTGTCCTGGTACGGGTGGTACCCGCCGTGTCCCGCGTGCAACAGCAGAAAGCGGAGACGGCACGAGAGCGCCCGCCCCGTCGGTGACGCGGGCGGGCGCTCTCGGTGTTCCCCGGGAGGCTTACTCCTGGCCGGGGAGCCGGCGCTCGGGGGAACCGATGTAGTGCTGGCGCGGACGCGCGATCCGGAAGGCCGGGTCGTGCAGCTGCTCGCGGTAGTGGGCGACCCAGCCGGGCAGGCGGCCGATGGCGAACAACGCGGTGAACATGTTGTTCGGGAAGCCCATGGTGCGGTAGATGACGCCGGTGTAGAAATCGACGTTCGGGTAGAGCTTGCGCTCAGTGAAGTAGGGGTCGTCGAGCGCCGCGGCCTCAAGCTTGAGAGCGAGCGCGAACAGCTCGTCGGGGTTGTCGTCACGATCGAGGATCTGGCTGGCCAGAACCTTGATCTCCTTGCTGCGCGGGTCGAAGTTCTTGTAGACCCGGTGGCCGAAGCCCATGAGGCGCACTTCGCGGGCCTTGACCCGCTCCAGGAAGTCCTCGATGGAGATGCCCGAGTCGCGGATCTGCTCCAGCATCTCCAGCACGGCCTGGTTGGCGCCGCCGTGGGACGGACCGGAGAGCGCGTTGAGGCCCGAGGCGACGCTGGCGTAGATGTCGGCCTTGGCGGAACCGACGACGCGCACCGTGGCGGTGGAGCAGTTCAGCTCGTGGTCGGCGTGCAGGACCAGCAGCATGCCGACGGCCTTGTTGAACAGGTCGCCGAGCTCGCTGTTGGCGTGGGTGTCGCCGAAGGTCATCCGGATGAAGTTGTCGACGTAGTCGAGCGAGCTGTCCGGGTTGATCGGCTTCTCGCCGATGGAGTTGCGGTAGATGCGCGCCGCGATCGTCGGCAGCTTGGCCAACAGCCGGATCGTGGCGAGCTCGACCTGGTCCTCGTCACCGGGGTCGACGCTGTCGTCGTAGTAGGCGGCGAGGGTGTTCACGGCGCTGGCCATCAGTGCCATGGGGTGGCCGTTGCGGGGCATCGCGTCGATGAGCGCGCCCATGTCGGCCGGGATGTCGGCGTTCTCGCGCAGCTTGTCGGAGAACTCCTTGAGCTGGCCCGACTCGGGCAGCTCGCCGTAGATCACCAGGTAGGCGACCTCCAGGAAGGTCGCGCCCACGGCGAGGTCCTCGATCGGATACCCGCGGTAGCGCAGGATCCCGGCGGCCCCGTCGATGTAGGTGATCTTCGAGCTGCACGAAGCGGTGTTGCTGAACCCCGGGTCCAGGGTCGTCATGCCAGTCGACCCCAGCAGGGTCTTCAGCTCGATGGTGCGCTCACCCTCGGTACCGGTGAACACCGGCAGCTTCAGCACGCCGCCCTCGTAGTGGAGCTCCACCGTGCGCTCTTTGTCGTCTTCGCTCATGCCCGAGGTCAACCTTTCCAGGCGGGGGATACGTGAGGTGCGTCAGACGCGGGGCGATCCGCCGCCACGTTCCTGCTTCACTCGTTATTGTTCTGTTTTGTTAAACGACAGTTAAGCAAAAGCATATAAGTTTCACCGATTCACGAACAGGTGACATGCAACACATACCCACACGTGAGCGGAATTACCGCAGGGTGAAGATTTACAAACTTTGCCAGTTGTCGATTAATCCGTGATCGCCCTGAGACGTGGTGAGCGGCGGCCGGGGCCTCCCGACACCGCGTCGCCTCCTGTACCGGTCCCCTGAGCAGTCCACCGCCCACCCGCACCCGCCCCTTCCCGGCCGTCCTTCACAGAAGTGGACAGAGCCGAACGAAGCTCGGTGCGGCCGCGTGGCCGAACGCGCCCTAGTGGCCTCTTCTCAGAGTACCTTCGCCCTGATCACGGGGGTTGACACGGGGTACCCGACAACCGGTGATATTGACCTCTGCCTGGACTTCGGGAGCCCCGCGGATCCTTCGGACCCACCGGACCGGGCCTGTCATGGCAACGGGCTGTGCACGGGGCACGGGAGTTCACACATGCCACCGGGGAACACACCCGGTGCCCCTTCCACCATCCAATTCACACGGGTGCGGAATCCGCGCGCGACAGCGGGTTATCGGTATTCACCCGGGGTAAACAAGGCGGGTGCGCTTTACCGAAAAGGCGGCGGGGCCCGACACCGGCACCCGCCAAAGCGGCGCGGAGGACGTCACGCGCCCACGTCGACTCCTCCGGCGAGTAGGGGTTCCATGAACAGCTCCGGATGGTCGCGCTCGATCACCCGCAGACGCCACTTGTT